>CAZGRJ010000231.1:0-1590 GCA_964528115.1 uncultured Nitrospirales bacterium | reverse complement strand
CGCACGCGCGGCCCGGGCGGGCATGATCCCACAACCCGGCGCGCCGCACAAATCGTTCGGCTCCCGCCTCACGCCTGCGGACGGTCGGCGGCGGTCTCCAGGCCGGCGGGCGTCCCGTCGCGCCCGCGCTGGGTGCGGATCAGCCCCACGGGGCTGGTCAGGAGCAGGGCGATGACGGCCGCGATCAGCGTGGTGGGCAGGAGCTGCAGGCCGGCCATGCGGGTCACCACCAACGTGGAGCCGAGGGGCGTCTTGGTCACGCCCGTGTTCAACGCCACCATGAAGGCGGCGACCAGCACGACCTGGTTGGTGCCCGGCAGGGCCGCGTGGACGGCCTGGGCGACGGCCGCGCCGATGAAGAACAGGGGGATGATGAAGCCGCCCTTCCAACCGCTGGTCAGGGTCAGGGCGGTGCCCAGGAGCTTGGCCGCGGCCGCCATGAGCATGACCGTCAGGACGGGCGCCGCAACCACCAGGCCGCCGATCTGGCCCTCGCCGAAGGTGAGGGCGTAGGGCGACCAGAAGGCGAGCAGGCCGAGCCCCAGGCCGCCGAGAACGGGCCGGACCGCCTCGGGCACCGGCCGCAGCAGTCGCTGCAGGCCCCGGACGAGCCCCGTGAACAGCGCCGCCAAGGCCGCTCCGCCCACGCCCGCGACGACGGCCCAGCCGATGTCGAAGGCGCGCATGGGGGCCACCGGGGGGAAGACCCAGACCGGACGCAGCCCCAGGCCGGAGGCGAGGGTGAGCACCGCGTACCCCCACAGCGCCCCGACGATGGCGGGCATCAGCGCCTCGTAGTACTCGATGCCGCGCCGGTGGAGGATCTCCAGGGCGAACACCGCGGCCCCCAGGGGCGCGCCGAAAACGACCGTGAAGCCGGCCGCCATGCCGGTGATGGTCAGCACCCGCCGGTCCCGCGTGGACAGGCCCCGCCGCTCGGCGACCCAGGTGCCCAAGACCCCGGTGGTCTGCGCCACGGGCGCCTCCGGCCCCATCGCGCCGCCGGCGCCGATGCACAACAGGGAGGCGGGCAGGAGGGAGCGCAGCTCGCGGTACTGGCGCCGCCCGCCGAGGACGTGGATGTTGTCCACCAGCAGCTCCATGCTGCCGCCGGGGCCCAGCCAGCGGCCCACGAGGCCCACCAGCGCGCCCACCGCGACGAGCACGATCAGGTGCGGCCAGGGCGCCCAGCGGTCCGGCCCCAGCCCGTCCTGGAGCGTCTGCATGAGGAATACGTAGGCGGTGCCGGCCGCGCCCCCGATCAGGCCGACCGCCGTGACCGGCCCGAACAGGCGGCGCAGGTCGTCCACCGCCGGACCCGCCAGCAGCCGCGTCGGCCGCCACCATCGCTGCATCGTGACCCGCTCCCCGCCGTCGCACCCACACCTGCGCACGGCCCGGATACGTATCCGGGAGACCGTCGGGCAGACCGTGCCTGGCCCCTCGTGCGGGAGCGCGGCCCGCGCCGCATGATCCCACACCGGGCGGCGTCGGACAATTTCGTCGCGCGCGGATTTCGGATGGCGAAAAAACGGCGGCCCCGCCGGACTACCCAGACCAGCGGGGCCGAAAAGAGCGGGGGCGCGGATC
>CAZGRJ010000230.1:0-1604 GCA_964528115.1 uncultured Nitrospirales bacterium | reverse complement strand
GGGCGCGGGCCCCGGTACCCTCCCCACCCCGACCGCGGCCGGCGTATCCTAGGACGCCCCGCCGTCCCGCCGGGGTCCGCCAGGGAGGTCCCCATGCGCATATCCCCGATCGCCGCCATTCTCCTGCTGACCGCCGCCCCCGCCTCGGCCTATACGGTCAGCTTCACCGCCGACCAGATCGAGACCGTCGTGGCGCCCCACTTCCCGCTCGTCCAGGAGATGACCATGGGGTCGGTGACGTTCTCCCACCCGAAGGTCGTCCTGACCCCCGGCTCCGACCGCCTGGGGCTCGGCGTGGACGTGGTGGCCGACCTGCCCGGCGGCTTCCAGGCCCAGGCCCGGGCCCTGGTGGACGGCGACCTGGCCTACGACCCGGCGCGGCGCGAGTTCCACCTGCGCGAGCCACGGGTGCGGTCCCTCACCGCCCAGGGCCTGCCCGAGGCCTTCGCCCCCATGGTGGCGGACGCGGTGACGCAGATGGCGCGCGAGCGCATGCCCGTGATCGTCCTCTACCGCCTGCCCGACGACCCCGCCGCCGCCCCCCTGCGCCTGCTCAAGGCCGCCGAGGTGCGGGACGGGAAGGTGCGGGTGGAATTGGGACTCTGAGCGGGCCTACCCGCCGGCCGCGCACACTTGGGTCTGCAGCCGCTCGTGCTCGGAGGGGTGCGGGAGCTTCCAGGTGACGACGCCGGTGTGCTTGTCGATGCGGATCGGGTCCATCGCGGCGGGGGCGGCCGGACCCGGGGAGGGGGCGAGGAGCCAGGCGTCGGGGCCGTCCTCCACGATGCCCACGGTGGCGGCCGGGGACGTGGCCACCCACATGGCCCACAGGCGGCCCGCCACCACGGCGGCCTCGTCCGGGGTGAGCACCGCGTCCGTCTCCAGGCGGCGCTCGCCGCGCACGTCCTCCGGAATCTTTGCGAGGGAGTCGGCGAAGTCCGCCGCCTCGCGCGCGTTCTCCGCCGCGATGATCCCCTCCAGGTTGTGGCAGAAGGCCGCCAGCGCCTGGCCCTCGGGAGCCGCCACCCCCTGCGCCGGGGCCGCCGCGGGGAGGACCGGCAGGGCGAGCACGCCCCACAGGCACGCGGCCGCCGTTCGCGTAATCGTCCCGGCCATGCCCTAGTAAGGAAACCCCGCCGCCTCGGTGAGGAACTTCATGAACGGCCCCGCCGCCCGGCAGGTGCCGGCGAAGCGGTCCAGGAAGCCCGCGCCGCAGGCGTCCTTCTGCGTGTACTCGGCCACGACCAGGAAGTCTTTGCGCTTGAGGTCCTCGATGGCCGGGTGGTCCGGGTCGTAGCCCCGGGGCGGCCGCTGGAGGGCGTCGCCGTCCAGGTAGAGACCCTCGGCGCCGACGGTCTTGTCGCGCGCCTGCCGCCACTTCCCGGGGTGGGCGGCGATGGCGTCGCGGACGCGCTTGAGGGTGTCGGCGTCGGGCCGCCACAGGCCGGCGCCCATGAAGACCTCGCCTGGCTCCAGGTGCAGGTAGAAGCACGGGGCGTGGGCGTCGCGCCCGACGCCGTGGCGGAACTGGGCCGCGGCGTGGGTCTTGTAGGGGCGCTTGTCGTGGGAGAAGCGGGTGTCGCGGTAGATGCGGAACATGGAGC
>CAZGRJ010000229.1:0-1642 GCA_964528115.1 uncultured Nitrospirales bacterium | reverse complement strand
CGGCGGAGAAGCCGCCGAACACCACCGAGTGGGTGGCGCCGATGCGGGCGCAGGCCAGCATGGCGATGGGCAGCTCGGGGATCATGGGCATGTAGATGACGACCCGGTCGCCCTTCCGGACGCCCTTGCCCTTCAGCGTGTTGGCGAAGCGCTGCACCTCCCAGGCGAGCTCCTGGTAGGTGAGCGTGCGCACGTCGCCGGGCTCCCCCTCCCACACGAGGGCGGCCTTGTTCTTGCGCCAGGTGGAAAGGTGCCGGTCGAGGCAGTTGGCCGAGACATTGATGCGCCCGTCCTCGAACCACTTCGCGAAGGGCGGGTTGTCCCAGTCGAGCACGCGGGTGAACGGCTTGTCCCAGGTCAGGTGCTCACGGGCGAGCTCGCCCCAGAAGCCGTCGTAGTCGCGGTCGGCCTTCGCCATCATGGCGCGGTACTCGTCCAGGGACTTCACCGCGGCCTGGGCGGAGAACGCCTGGGGCGGCTCGAACAGGCGCTTCTCGTTGAGGATGGACTCGATCTCGCCGGTGTTCTCGGCTGGCTTCTCGGAACTCATGGGGACGGGGCTCCTGCGCTCGTGGAAGACATCGACACGGCCGTGCCTCGGGATTGGCTATTTATGCCGTCTGGACCTGCTTCCATGCAAGCCCCGCGGCCCCCACGGCGCCCGCGTCGGTGCCCAGGGCGGCCGGCAGGATAGCGAAGCCCTCGCGCAGCGACAGCGCCATGCGGGCCGTCAGCTCCTCCCACAGGGAGGGGAAGAGCAGCTCCCACGACGCCGCCACGTTGCCGCCTAAGGCCACGGCGGCGGGGTCGAACACGTGGACCAGCGTCCCGATGGCGATGCCGAGGGCCGTGCCCGCCTGGGCGAAGGCGGTGAAGGCCGGGCCGTCGCCGCGGGCGGCCAGCTCGGCCACCTCCTGGGCGGTGATCCTCTCGCGCGGGCCGTACACGTCGCGGAACGCCGCCTCCTCCATGCGGGCGGTGGCCTCCATGAACATCCGCACGATGGCCGTGGCCGAGGCGTGGGCCTCCAGGCAGCCCCGCGCCCCGCAGCCGCACGGCGCGCCGTCGTGGTAGACGGTGACGTGCCCCAATTCGGCCGCCATGCCGCGCTTCCCGTGCAGGACCTCGCCCCCCAGGACGATGCCCCCCCCGACGCCCGTGCCGAGGGTGAGCAGCAGGAACGGGTCGCGCCCCTCTCCCACGCCGAGCCAGTGCTCGCCGAAGGCGGCGGCGTTGGCGTCGTTCTCCAGGGCCACGGGGCACTTGAGGGCGGATTCGAGCTCATCGGCCGCGCGCCAGCCGTTCAGCTCGGGCAGGTTGGGGGCCAGGTGCACGACCCCCTCGGGCAGCTCGAGGAAGGCGGGCAGCCCCACGCCGATCCCGGCGACCCGGCCCGGAATCTCCGCCGTCGCCTGGGCGACGACATCGACGACGCGCCCCAGCACCTCGGAGCGCTCGCGGCTCTTGAGCGGCGCCCGGTGCACCTTGCCCGCGCGGCGGCCGTCGGCGAACACGGCCACGGCGCGCACGCCGGTGCCGCCCACGTCGATGCCGATCGTGGCGTCGGATTTCGTCGGGTCCGGCGTCTGGCTCATGCGGTGCCGCCTCCCGTCCCTGGGCCGGGCCCGATCAGTGTGGCGGA
>CAZGRJ010000228.1:0-1689 GCA_964528115.1 uncultured Nitrospirales bacterium | reverse complement strand
CAGGGCGACTCGGCCCAGCTCCAGCGCATCATGCGCGAGGGGTGGGGCCCCAGCTCGGCCGGCAGACGCTGACGGCTCACGGGAGCGTGAGGGGGACGGGGACGCCCATGTCCCCGGGAGGGACCTGACGTGGAACAGGGCTACTTCGCCCTGGTGCTGCACGCGCACTTACCGTTCGTGCGGCACCCGGAATACCCGGAGTTCATGGAGGAGGACTGGCTCTTCGAGGCCATCGGAGAGACCTACATCCCCCTGATCGCCATGATGGACCGGCTCGTGAACGACCGCGTGCCGTTCCAGCTCACCATGAGCCTCACCCCGCCGCTGTGCGAGATGCTGGCGGACCCCCTCCTGGAAGAGCGCTACGACCGCCGCCTGAACAAGCTCATCGAGCTGGCGGGCAAGGAGCTCGACCGCACCCGCGGGCACGACGACTTCCACCGCATGGCGCGCTTCTACCACGAGCGCTTCATCGACGAGCGCCGCATCTTCGAGCAGGTCTGCCGGCGCAACCTCCTGGGGGCCTTCAAGCGCTTCCAGGACGCGGGCGTCCTCGAGATCATCACCTGCGGCGCCACCCACGGCTTCTTCCCGCTCATGCAGGTCAACGAGCGCGCCGTGCGGGCCCAGGTGCTGGTGGCCCAGAGGAACTACGAGAAGCACTTCGGCCGCCCCGCCAACGGCATCTGGCTGCCCGAGTGCGGCTACTACCCGGGCGTGGAGCGCCACCTGGCCGAGGCGGGCATCCGCTTCTTCATCGTGGAGACCCACGGCGTCCTGCACGCCTCCACGCGCCCGAAGTACGGGGTCTTCTCGCCCCTCATCACGCTCTCCGGTCCGGCCGCGTTCGGGCGCGACATGGAGTCGTCCAAGCAGGTCTGGAGCGCCGAGGAGGGATACCCCGGCGACGTGGACTACCGCGACTTCTACCGCGACATCGGCTTCGATCTGCCCGAGGACTACATCCGGCCCTACATCCACCCGGACGGCATTCGCATCCACACGGGCATCAAGTACCACCGCATCACCGGCAAGAAGAGCGCCGACAAGGAGCCCTACCGGCGCGACTGGGCCATGGAGAAGGCGGCCAGCCACGCGGGCAACTTCCTGCATAACCGCCAGGCCCAGATGCGCCACCTCTCCAGCATCATGGGCGGTCGCAAGCCCATCATCGTGGCGCCCTACGACGCCGAGCTGTTCGGCCACTGGTGGTACGAGGGGCCGGAGTTCCTCGAGTTCTTCATCCGCAAGGCGGCCTTCGACCAGGACGAGGTCCGCCTCGCCACCCCCATGACCTACCTGAGCGAGAACCCGGTGAACCAGCGCGCCACGCCGTCCCCCTCCAGCTGGGGTGCCGGAGGCTACAACGAGTACTGGCTCGAGGGCAGCAACGCGTGGGTCTATCGCCACCTGCACGCGGGCGCCGACCGCATGTGCGAGCTGGCCGACCAGTTCCCGAACGCCGACGGCGTCCTGCGCCGCGCCCTCAACCAGGCGGCGCGGGAGCTGCTCCTGGCCCAGAGCTCCGACTGGGCGTTCATCATGAAGACCGGCACCACCGTGCCCTACGCCGTGAAGCGCACGCGCGAGCACGTCATGCGCTTCACCCGCCTGTACGAGCAGATCCTGGGGAACGCCATCGACGAGGGCTTCCTCAAGGAGTGCGAGTGGCTCGACTCGATCTTCCAG
>CAZGRJ010000227.1:0-1855 GCA_964528115.1 uncultured Nitrospirales bacterium | reverse complement strand
CCGCCAGGGTGAGGCGCAGGTCGTCCACCCGCTGGATCAGGCGCCGCAGGCGCTCGGCCGGGTCCACCAGGCCGCGCCGGGCGCGCTCCAGGCGCAGGCGCCCGGACGTGACGCTCGCCCGGCCCCCCGCGGCGAGGCGGCCGGCCAGTTCCGTCACCTTGGATCGGGCCTCGGCCCAGGGGCTGCTGACGACCTCGGCGGCCGCGCTGGGCGTGGGCGCGCGCAGATCGGCCACCAGGTCGGCGATGGTTACGTCGGTTTCGTGCCCCACCCCCGCCACGACGGGCACCGGGCAGGCGGCGATGGCGCGCGCGACGGCCTCGTCGTTGAACGCCATCAGGTCCTCGATGCTCCCGCCGCCCCGGGCCAATAGCACGGCGTCCGGCGCCCCCCCCGGGGCCTGGACGGCCAGTTCCAGGGCCGCGACGATCTGCCCCGGCGCCCCCGGCCCCTGGACCAGGGTGGGGACCACCAGGACGCGGATGCCGGGGGCCAGGCGCCCCAGGACCTGGACCACGTCGCGCACGGCCGCCCCGGTCGGGGAAGTCACCACCGCCACGCGGCGCACCAGCGCCGGCAGGGGGCGCTTGCGGGCCGGCTCGAACAGGCCGTCGGCGGCCAGGCGCACCTTGACCTCCTCGATCTTGCGATAGAGGGCCCCCACGCCGGCGGGCTCCAGGTAGTCCACCACCACCTGGTACTCGCCCCGGGCCTCGTACACGGTCAGGCGGCCCCGGCACAGGACCTGCTCCCCTTCCGCCGGCAGGCGCTTGATGTACCTGGCGGTGGAGCCCCAGATCACGGCCCGCACCTGGGCTTCGGCGTCCTTGAGGGTCAGGTAGACGTGGCCCGAGGGGGGGCGGCGCAGGTTGCTCACCTCGCCCGTGATCCACAGGGAGGGGAAGCCCCCCTCCAGGCGGTCCTTGACCCGCCGGGTCAGCTCGGTGACGGTGAGGATCTCCCGGCCGCCGGGCGCCACGCCGGGGCCGGAGTCCGGCGGAACGTCACGCATCCGGCAGGTAGAGGCGCTCGACGCCCGTGCAGCGGCCCGTGGCGTCGTCCAGGTCCACCAGCACGGCGCTGAGGACGGCGGGGCCCGAGGCGACCGCCAGGCGCTTGGGCATGCCGGTGAGGAACCGGCCCAGGACCAGCTCGCGCTTCATGCCGATGACCCCGTCCAGGGGGCCGGTCATGCCCACGTCGGTGATGTAGCCGGTGCCGCCGGGCAGGACCCGGCTGTCGGCGGTCTGGACGTGGGTGTGGGTGCCCAGGACGGCGGAGGCCTCGCCGTCCAGGTGCCACCCCATGGCGACCTTCTCGCTGGTGGCCTCGGCGTGCACGTCCACGACGACGCACGGAGTTTCGCGCTTCAGGCGCGCCACCTCGCGGGTGGCGGTCCGGAACGGGCAGTCGGTCTGGGGCATGAAGACGCGCCCCATCACCTGCACCACCCCCACCCGGCCGCCCTTCGCGGTGGAGAACACCCCGCTGCCGATGCCGGGGGCGCCCTCCGGGTAGTTGGCGGGGCGGATCAGGCGCTTCTCGGTGCGGATGAAGTCCAGGGCCTCGCGCTTGTCCCACACGTGGTTGCCGGTGGTCAGGACGTCGAGCCCCATGCGGAACAGGTCGGCCGCCACCTCGGGGGTCACGCCGAAGCCGCCGGCGGCGTTCTCGGCGTTGCCGATCGCGAGATCCACCTCCCGCTCCTGGCGGATGCGGTCCACGTGGCGGAACACGGCCTTGCGGCCGGGCTCCCCCACGATGTCGCCCACGTACAGGACGCGCACGGTGCCCATCAGCGGGCGTACTCGATGAAGCGCGACTCGCGCACCAGGCAGACCTTGATCTGGCCCGG
>CAZGRJ010000226.1:0-1908 GCA_964528115.1 uncultured Nitrospirales bacterium | reverse complement strand
CCGTTGATCAGGGCGTTGGTCCAGCCCCGGTTCTCGATCATGGCGTCCTTGTCCTCCGCGTCCGGGAAGAACTGGGACTGGATCAGGACGTACTCCCGGTCCGCCTTCGGGTAGGCGTCGCTGAACTTCTTCGGGTCCACGATGATGACCCCGAACATGCCCCGGGCGATGTGCTGCGCCATCGTCGGCGCCCCGCAGTGGTACATGTAGACGCCCGCCCGCTTCGGCACGAACTTGAAGTGCTTCGAATCGCCCGGCTTGACCGGCGCGAACTCGTCCAGCACGTCCACCTCGGCGGCGTGGAAGTCGATCGAGTGGGAGTTCTTGTTGGCGGCGGGGTTCACCAGGGTGAAGTCCACCGTGTCGCCCTCCGTCACCCGCACCACCGGGCCCGGGATCGTCCCGTCGAAGGTCCACGCCGGGTACTCGGTGCCCTTGTTGTCGATGGCGACCTTCGTCTCCTTGGCCGTCAGGGTCACCTTCACCGTCTTCGCCTGGGCCACCCCTCCCAGGGCGAAGGCCGTCAGGGCCGCGACGGCGATCGCCGCGAGCCGCTTGCCTGTCCGCATGTTCCGTCCTCCTTGTTGTGTCCCGGTTCCGCGCCGCCGCCCACCGACGGCCCGGACCTGTCTCTTTTCGCTAGCCGCGGCCCTTGCAGCCGCACAGGGTCCGCAGGTAATCGACCAGGGAGCGGATCTCCGCGTCGGAGAGCACGCCGCCCCACGGCGGCATGAGCACCGACTTGGTCACCGCCGGGCCGCCCTCCTTGATGGCCTTGAAGATGTGGTCGTCCGACAGCGCCCCCATGCCCTCGGCGTCCGTGTGGTCGCGGGGCTGCACCGACATGTCGCGCACGTTGATCCCGCTGCCCTTGCCCTTCAGGCCGTGGCACTGGACGCAGTAGGTGCGGTACAGGTCGGCGGCGGCCTCGTCGTCCGCCCACGCGGCCCCACCGGAAGCGAGCAAGGTCACGGCCAATGCGGCGACCTGGGCCAGGACCATGCCAGAGCCGCGCGCGTTCATTCGTCGCCCTCCTCGCCGATCATCTCGAGGTAGCGCACGAGCTTGTTCAGGTCGGCCGCGCCCAGGTGCATGTTGGGCATCCAGATCTTCGGGTCGAACGCCTGGGGGTCGTGCATGTAGGCCCACATGTAGGCGGGCTGCAGGCGCTTCGCCGCGGTGTAGAGCTCGGGGCCCGAGGCGCCGCCGTAGTCCGGGGCGCTGCGGTGGCAGGCGATGCACCCCTTGAACTTGTCGAACATGAGGTCGCCCATGACGATCGACAGGGTCGCGGGCTCCACCTTCGCCGCGGCCACCAGGGCCGACTTCGCCTTGCGCGTCATGAGGGCCGCCGCCACCGCCTTCGCCTCGGCCTTCGGGAGCGTCACGTGGGGCTTCAGCGTCGAGGTGTCCACCACGTCCCACTTGTCCGTGGCCCGGATGTGTTCCGCGTAGAACATCCCCGCCGGGCGGATGCGCTTCGGGGCCTGGAGCCACTCGGCGATCCATTCCTCCCGGTACTTGTCGCCGGCGTAGAACAGGTCCGGCCCCTTCCGCGCCCACAGGGCCTTGAGGGTCGTGGGCGCGGGACCGCTCAGGTCGTGGCAGCCCGCGCACTTGTCCTTGAGGAGCGCCTCCCCGTCTATGGCCCACGCTGGCGCCCACGCGGGAGCCGCCAGCAGCAGGGCGGCGAGGCCGAGCGTCGCTGCGAGACCGGGGCGCACGCCTACCGGTGCCTCCGGCGGCCCTTGTCCACGGGCTCGCCCTTGAAGGCGGCGTGGTCGTGCTTGCCGTAGGGGGCCTTCATGGACTCGGTGTAGAAGAAGTCCGGGTCGTAGACCTTGTCCTTCCAGACGTACCAGTCGTCGTCCGTGGGCACCCCCTCGTACTCGAAGATCGTGACGATGC
>CAZGRJ010000225.1:0-1971 GCA_964528115.1 uncultured Nitrospirales bacterium | reverse complement strand
GCCTCCCGCTCCCGGTTCAGGCGCTCGAAGTCGGCCTTGCGGTAGAACACCTCGCCGCGCAATTCCAGGACCCCGGGGGCGTCTCCGGCCAGCTTCAGGGGCAGGGAGTGGACCGTGCGCAGGTTTTGGGTGACATCGTCCCCCACCCGCCCGTCGCCCCGGGTGGCCCCCAGAACAAAGACGCCGTCCGTGTAGGTCAGGGCCACGGCCACGCCGTCGATCTTGGGCTCCACCACGTAGGTCACGTCCACCGCGTCGAAGCCCGCCTCCACCGCCCAGCGCCGGGCGCGGGCGTCGAACTCGGTCAGCTCCTCGGCGTCGTAGGTGTTGCCCAGGCTCATCATGGGCACGTTGTGGGTGACTTGGGCCAATCCCTCCAGGGGCGCCCCGCCGACCCGCTGCGTCGGCGAGCCGGAGAAGTCCTCCTCCGGGTAGAGCGCCTCCCATTCCTCCAGCTCGCGGAGCAGGGCGTCGAACGCCTGATCCGGGATCTCCGGGTCGTTCTCGACGTAATACAGGTGGTTGTGGCGCTCCACCTCGGCCTGTCGGCGGTGGATATCCGCCAAAGTGGGGCGGTTATTCTTCCCGGCCGCCCGGCTCAAGGGTTTCCCCTGTGGTAACTGCGTAGGAATGTGTAGGGAGCTATGAAAAGAAAGTTATACAATTGGTCTTAAGGTTCCCTTCCGGCCGCCGATACGGTGACGTGGGGCCCGCCCTCCGCTCGGGCGGGGTGTCGGCGTGAAGGTCCCCTGACCTCGAACTCTCAGGACCGGACCGGAAGCCATGGTGACGACGAAGGACAGTGCGACCCACGTGAAGATCCTGACCCTCGACCTCGACTCCTCCAGCCTCCGGGAGCTCCGGCCCGTCGCGGTGGAGATGGGCCTCGAGATGCTCACCGCGCACGACCTGACCGACGCCCTGGCCCAGATCGAAGCCCAGGAGCCCGACGTCCTGCTGTTGGACCTGGAGAGCCAGGAGGCCCAGCACTACCCGATCATCGGCCAGATGCGGGAGGGGGCGCGCCAGATCCCGGTCATCTTCCTGGCCCGCAACATGGACGTCGCGCCCGCCCTGGACGGGCGCCCCACCGCGACGATCACGCGGCCCATTGTACCGGACGACCTGAAGGCGGTCATCGGACGGGTCACCCAGGGCCCCGACCCGGCATACGACCCGGCGACCGACCCCACCAAGTCCGGCTCCGTCTCCGAGCTGGGCGACTACGGCACCCTCCTGTGCCACAGCGCCGCCATGCGCGACGTGATGAACATGGTGGACCAGGTGGCCGCCACCAACATCACCGTGCTCGTGCGCGGCGAGTCGGGCACCGGCAAGGAGCTCGTCTCCCGCACCCTCTACCAGCGCTCCCTGCGCAAGGACAAGCCGTTCGTGAAGGTCCTGTGCGCCGCCCTGCCCGAGGGGCTCCTGGAGAGCGAGCTGTTCGGCTACGAGCGCGGGGCCTTCACCGGCGCCCACCGGCGCAAGCCCGGCAAGTTCGAGTTCGCCAACCACGGCACGATCTTCCTGGACGAGATCGGCGAGGTGCCCATCACCCTCCAGGCCAAGCTGCTGCAGGTGCTCCAGGACGGCGAGTTCGTGCGGCTGGGGGGCGAGCAGGACGTGCGGGTGGACGTGCGCGTGATCGCCGCCACCAACCGCGACCTGGAGATCGGCGTCAAGGCCGGCACCTTCCGCGAGGACCTCTTCTACCGCCTGAACGTGGTCAGCATCACCATCCCGCCCCTGCGCGACCGGATGGAGGAGATCCCGTTCCTGTGCGACTTCTTCATCGACAAGTTCAGCCACCAATACCAGCGTGCCTTCCCCCGCCTGTCGGAGGCCACCATGGCGGGCTTCATGAACTACCGCTGGCCCGGCAACGTGCGCGAGCTCGAGAACATGATCAAGCAGATCGTGGTCCTGGGCGACGAGCGGGCGGTCCTCCAGAAGTTCGAGCAGTTCCGCGCC
>CAZGRJ010000224.1:0-1981 GCA_964528115.1 uncultured Nitrospirales bacterium | reverse complement strand
CCCCGGTATGTCGAGGACGGTGCGCTCCACCTTTGCCCGCGCGGTGACCACCCCGACCCGATTTAGTTGGGCCAACAAATTCGATTGTCTCTTGCGCTCCACTCTTGCCCGTGCGCTCCAAATTTGCTCGACATGGCAGCCAATGAATTGTTCAATACGACAATTCAACAGGTAGGCACGTGCGCGTGTGTGTGCATGATCCCCTTATGAACGACGCTAGACAGGCACGTGATGAGGGGATCGCCCGGGTAAAGCGGGCGAACGCTAAGTGGATGGCGGATGCATTGCAGGCGATCACGATGGTGGATTGTGGGGTACACATGACAGGGGAAGAGATTCGACTCCACTTAACGGATCAGTGTTTTCTGCCCGCACCTTCACATCACAACGCATGGGGCGCACTGATTAGAACTGTGACCGTGCGCGGTTGGCTTATCGATACCCATGCCCCCGCAGTGCGGCAATGAAGGTTTCCAAGCTGGCGAATGTATCGGGCAACGCGCCAAGGCTTGCTGCGGCCCGCAACTTTCCGAACGCCGGTTCAGGCAATCCTTCGAAGTCACCAAAGCCGCCGTTATGCCAATCGGTAAGCGATATGCGCCCGGGTTTGCGGCCCCAACGGTTGCCACTCTTCAGCTTTCAAGCCCCGGGATAACAACGGTCGGCATCGGCGGCGAGGCACCCCGCGTCGTGCTGGGGATCGATTTATTGGTCTTCCGTCTCGGGACCAACGCCGCGCTTAGGCTCAGGACTGGATGAGATGGGAGTCGCCGTCCGAATCGTTTCGTATTCAGTAACAACAACCACGCCGGGGACCGGCTCCTCAATCACGTCGATGATTGTGTCCTCGACCGGCACCTCTACCAATTGTCTTGGCGTTTTTCTTGGTGCCTTCCTTGCTGCGATCTTCGATGGCCGCTTTTCCTTGGCCATGGGCTTTTCGGCATCCTTGATCTTAGACTTTGCCTGTTTCGGCTTCGTGCGCTTTGCGGCCTTCCTGCGCGCAGGCTTGGCGCTGGCCTTGCCGCGTTTAGAGCTTTTCTTGCGCGTCGCAACACGCCTCTTTGCTTTGGCCATGGCTGTCTCCTGTGAAGTATCCCGCCGGCAAACCAAATCTTGGGTTTCGTTTTCGGGTAATTCAGAACACAGAATTGTACACATACTGCGCGCCGCCCCGGGACGCGAAATGACTTAGATCAATCTCTGCTGAGGTATTCGCTACTATGTCCGTTCGGGTCATTCGCTGCGGACCCATCCCACAGCGCACTTTAAGTTCCTCTGCCGGTCGAGTGGTCCACCGGGAGAGTGAGCAACGGCGAATTAGGCACCGAGGGTAAATACGAACAGCATCCTCAAAAGGGGCCAGTACGAGGTTTTGCCTGTCCCATAACGAATGACGCTACGCCAAAGCAGATTGCAGCAGTCAAACTGATTGACAGTAAGGGAAGCCACGTCTGGACATAGAGCCACATCTGGCAGTCCTCCTAGGATTCGCCTACCATCACAACGGATGAGTGCAGAATAGGTTGCCTCACGCAAAAATTAAATTGAGCCACCACCACAATCTGGGATCAGCAGGCGGCGCGACAGGCCACTGTCGTGCGGCACAGATGTCTGCTGTGGGTCATGTGTGGACGGCGCCTTGGCAAGAACTTTCTGACGTTGCTGCAGCATTGGTCGGGTGCGGTCATGTGTCCGGCCTGTTTGTGCGGCTGGTGTGGCCGCTGGCCCTAATGCTCTGCGCGGATCGGGTCCCAATCGTTAGCACGCACTTTTAGAGCAGTGCGATGACCCAAACGGGCTCTCCCGATCCCCGGAACGACCGTGTCTGCATTACGTCGTCATGCCCTCGCCAATTCCTTCAAAACTTCAAACGCCGTCATCGTTGCCTGGCTTCACCTCCTTCATTCTCTTCCGTTTCAACGCAACCACCCTATAGCACTTCGATGCCGCAGTGGAGGCGCCGTCCACAGCATCAATC
>CAZGRJ010000223.1:0-2001 GCA_964528115.1 uncultured Nitrospirales bacterium | reverse complement strand
GGGCGTACTCGATGAAGCGCGACTCGCGCACCAGGCAGACCTTGATCTGGCCCGGATAGGTGAGCTCCTTGCGGATGCGCTCGGCGATGTCGCGCGAGACCAGGGTGCAGGCCTCGTCGGAGAGGGTCTCCGCGTCCACCATGACCCGGATCTCCCGGCCCGCCTGGAGGGCGTAGACCTTCTGCACGCCGGGGAAGTCGGCGGCCACCCGCTCCAGGTCGGTCAGGCGCTTGACGTACACCTCCGTGTTCTCGCGCCGGGCGCCGGGCCGGCCCGCCGAGAGGGCGTCGCCGGCGGCCACCAAGTAGGCCTCCTTCGTCATGGGCGGCACGTCGCCGTGGTGGGCCTCGATGCAGTTGACCACCTCGGGGGCCTCGCCGCATTTCCTGGCGAACTCGGCCCCGATGACCGCGTGGCCGCCCTCCTGCTCCTGGGTGAGGGCCTTGCCCACGTCGTGCAACAGGCCGCCGCGCACGGCGAGGGCCCGGTCCAGGCCGATCTCGTCGGCCATCAGGCCGCAGATGAGGGCCACCTCGCGGGCGTGGGCGAGGTTGTTCTGGCCGTAGCTGGTGCGGTACTTCAGGCGCCCCAGGAGGGCACCTAGGTCGGGGTGGACGTCGGGCACCCCCAGCTCGAAGATCACCCGGCCGGCCTCGTCGCGCATCTCCTGGTCGAGCTTGCGCTCCACCGAGGCGACGGTCTCCTCGATGCGCGTGGGGTGGAAACGGCCGTCCGCCATCAGGCGCTCCAGGGTCTGGAAGGCGACGGCGCGGCGCAGCGGGTCGAAGCTGGAGATGAGGATCGTCTCCGGGGTGTCGTCCACGATCAGGTTGACCCCGGTGGCGGCCTCCAGGGCCCGGATGTTGCGGCCCTCGCGCCCGATGATGCGGCCCTTCATGTCGTCCGAGGGCAGGGGCACGACCGAGATGGTGGACTCCACCACGTAGTCCCCGGCGATCCGCTGGATGGCGGCGCTGATGACGTGGCGGGCGGTGTCCTCGGCACGGCTCCGGGCCTCGTCCTCCAGGCGGGTGACGAGGCGGGCGGCGTCCAGCCGGGCCTGGGCGGCGACGGACTCCTTGAGCTCCTCGCGGGCCGCCTCGGCGGACAGGCCGCCCACCCGCGCCAGCTCCGCCGTGAGGGCCTCCCGGTCCTTCGTCAGCGCGCGCTCCCGACCCTCCAGCTCGGCCTCGCGCGCGGCGGCGC
Source organism: uncultured Nitrospirales bacterium (assembly GCA_964528115.1). Taxonomy (GTDB): domain Bacteria; phylum Nitrospirota; class JACRHL01; order JACRHL01; family JACRHL01; genus CAZGRJ01. Next base: position 795 of record CAZGRJ010000223.1, on the reverse strand, counting down.
GGCGGGCGGCCTCCTCCAGGCCGCGCTCCTTGTCGTCGATCCGGGCCTCCAGGCGGGCCTCGCGCTCGTGCAGGTGGCGCTCGGCCTCGCGCACCTCGGCCTTGCGGCCCTCCACCATCTCGTCCACCTCGGTGCGGGCCGAGAGGCGCAGGTCGCGCAGCTCCAGCTCCACCTGGCGGCGCATCAGGTCGGCCTCGCGCTGCGCCTCGGCCACGGCGTCGCCGCGCCGGCCGCGCCGCAGGCTCAGGGCCAGGGCGGCGAGGGCGGCGGCGAGGGCCGCGGCCAGGATGAGGGTCGTTTCCATGTTGGCTCCGGTGCTCGCTCCGGTTATGGCTCGGGGTTCGGGTCCCCCGGGTCGTTATGACCGCCCTTGCGGGCCTTCAATTCTCTCAAGCGCTCGGCCATGCGGGCCTCGTGCCCTAGCGTCGTGGGGCGGTAGTAGGTGCGCTCCGCCCCCAGGTAGTCCTGGGGCACGAAGTGGTCGGGGAAGTCGTGGGGGTAACGATACCCCTCGCCGCGCCCCAGGCGCTTCGCGCTCCGGTAGCTGGCGTCCCGCAGGTGGTCGGGCACGGGCAGGACCATGCCGTTCCGCACGTCCGAGAGGGCCGCGTCCACGCCCAGGTAGGCGGCGTTGCTCTTGGGCGCCAGGGCCAGGTACGTGGTGGCCTGGGCCATGGGGATGCGGCCCTCCGGCATGCCGAGCTGGGTGACGGCGTGGTGGGCGGCCACGGCCAGGGGGAGGGCGTGGGGGTCGGCGTTGCCGATGTCCTCGCTCGCCAGGATGACCAGGCGGCG
>CAZGRJ010000222.1:0-2050 GCA_964528115.1 uncultured Nitrospirales bacterium | reverse complement strand
GGTGGCTGAAGCCGAGCAGCTCGGCCGGAAGGGGGCCGGGGGGCTCGATGGTCAGGACGGCGGTGGTCCGCAGCTCCAGCCCGTCCGGGCGGAACAGCACCTGCCCCAGGGGGGTTCCTACGGGCAGGTCGCCCACGGCGCCCGCCACGGGGATCAGGCTCACCTCCGTTTGGGTGCCCAGGGCGTCGGGGGGCAGCACCAGAGTGTAGAGGGTGCCGTCGGCCCCGGTGGCGGCGAGGGTCCCGCCGCCCGTGCCGATCAGGGCCGTGGCGGCGGTGGCCGTGTCCGGCAGCATCACGGTGGGCGGCACGCGGCGGCGGTGGGCGACGAGCAGTCGCTTGGGCTCCGTGTCCTGCCCGAGGGTGGCGACGAGGGCGTCCCGGTCGCGCGAGACGTGGCCCAGGAAGCCGGGCAGACCGGCGTGGGTGACCTCCCCGTCGTCGGTCGTGGACAGGTCGCCCCCCGGCAGGTCCAAGTCCGGCGCGCTCCAGTCCTGGTACACGACGACCGCGTGGCCGGCGCCGTCCACCCGCAGGACGCCGTGGCCCAGGGCGTTCACTCCCGGGCGGCCGCCGCTGACCAGGGCCACGAAGGTCCAGTCGCCGGCCAGGTCGGCCAGGGCGTGGCCGCTGCCGGCGCGCACCGCGATCTCCATCTCGCGCCGCGGGGTCGAGAGCAGATCTTCGGAGTAGGTGCCCACCAGCAGGTCGCCGTTGGCCGAGAAGTGGTACTCGGCACCGGACGCAAGGCCTCGCACCACCCGCCCATCGTCGCCCACCAGGGCCGCGTCGTTCAGGATCTCGCCGCCCACGCCGATGAAGCGCTCGGTGGCGATGATGCCGTCCGCGTCCACCGTGTGGGTGCCGTGGAAGGCGTAGCCGTCCTGGGGCTCCTCCCCCCCGGCCAGGCCGTGGAAGTGCCAGGTGCCCTCCAGGTCGGCCTGGGTGAAGCCCGCCGCTTGGCGCTCCACCATCGTCAGGCTCAAGGAGGTGCCCGCGTCCGGGGCGACGGTGGCGGCGCCGCCTCCGTCGGTGGCCATGGCCCCGGTGAACTCCGACCGGTCCGTGCGGGCCAGCAGGCCGTTGGGGAAGAGGATCACGGCGAGGGGGGGCGGGACCGTTTCCAGGTCGCCGTCCGAATCGAGGACCTGGAAGCGGCTGTAGTGACCCTCCGGCCCGACGCTGACGTCGCCCCGCTCCCAGCCGACCCAGTCGCCCAGGGTGGTATCGCCGATGGTGAGAGCCTGGAGGGCGTAGTCGCCCGCCACGTCGGCCTGGACGAAGGGCAGGAAGTCGGTGGTGGCGGCGTCGCAGTCGTCGTCCAGGCCGTTGCCGGTCACCTCGGTGGCGGCCGGGTTCACGGCGGCGTTGGCGTCGTCGCAGTCGAAGGCGGCCACGTCGAAGCCGGCCACCCGGTCCGGCGCGGGGGACAGGCAGGCCGCGATCCAGTCGGCGGAGCCCGGATAGCCGTCGGCGTCGGCGTCGGCGTACCAGCGGGTGTCCGGGTTCAGGGCCGGGTCGGTGTCGTCGCAGTCGCCGTCCGCGAGGACGGCCCCCACCACCGGGTCGCAGGCGTCCACCGCGGTGGCGGGGTCGCCGAAGCCATCGCCGTCGGCGTCGGTGTAGTAGGTGAGGAACACCAGCCCGTCGTCGGCGACGCCGCTGCACGAGTCGTCGATACCGTTGCAGACCTCCTCCGCGCCGGGGTGGACGGTGGACGCCGCGTCGTCGCAGTCGGTGCCGTCCGCCACGGTCCCCGCGGGGGCGGCACATGCATCCACGGCGGTGGCGGGATCGCCGAAGCCGTCGCCGTCGGCGTCGGTGTAGAAGGCCATGAGCGGCAGCCCATCGTCGGGCACGCCGTCGCACGAGTCGTCCAGACCGTTGCAGACCTCGGCGGCGCCCGGGAAGATCGCGGCGGCGGTGTCATCGCAGTCGGTGCCGTCCGTGATGCGGCCGGCCGGCGGCGCGCAGGCGGAGAGGACGCTTGCCGGGTCGCCGAAGCCGTCACCGTCGCCGTCGAGGTAGTAGTCCGCGAATACCAGCCCGTC
>CAZGRJ010000221.1:0-2101 GCA_964528115.1 uncultured Nitrospirales bacterium | reverse complement strand
GGGACAAGGCCCGGCGCCGTTCGGCCGATAAGAGGGCGAGGCCTGGCTATGATCGCCCATCTTGTACGCAAGTTGGTTCCTCCCCGTATGCGGCGGTTCTTCGCCTGCCCCAGCTGCGGGTTCGAGTCCCGCACGGAAACCCACCTCAGGGTCTACTGCCTGTCCTGCGGCCAGCCCATCGAGATGCCGCGCCTCGGACCATTCGCATAGTCCCCTTCGCGTAGCCCGGCGCCCCCGCGGGGCGATCTGGTACCCTTTTAGGATCATTCGGAGCCGCCCCGCCGCGTGTGGCGCCGGGGGGCCGCAGGGCCGCGAGGGAGAACATGCAGAACCGCTGGAGCGACGCCGACGCCGCCAAATTCCCGGGCGATCTGGGCCTGCGCGTATACACCTCGCGCCTGCTGGGGTCCGATCCGGCCCTGGTCCTGCACGGGGGCGGCAACACGTCCGTGAAGTCCACCGTCACGGACCTGCTCGGCAACGAGGTCGAGGTCCTCTACGTCAAGGGCAGCGGCTGGGACCTCTCCGTCATCGAGCCCGAGGGCTTCCCCGCCGTGCGCATGGACCACCTGCGCGATCTGAGGAAGCTGAAAGCCCTGTCCGACGCGGAGATGGTCAACACCCAGAAGACCCACATGATGTCGGCCGCGTCGCCGAACCCCTCCATCGAGACCCTCCTGCACGCCTTCATGCCCCACAAGTACGTGGACCACACCCATTCCGACGCCGTGGTGGCCCTCACCAACGTCCGCCACGGCGAGGCCGCCGTGCGCGAGGTGTACGGCGACGGCATGGCCATCGTGCCGTACGTCATGCCCGGCTTCGAGCTGGCGCGCCTGGCGGCGGAGATCTACGAGAAGGGCCCGGACGTCACGGGCCTGATCCTGATGAAGCACGGCATCTTCACCCACGGCGCCACGGCGCGGGAGAGCTACGACCGCATGATCGACCGGGTGGCCGAGGCCGAGGCCTACCTCGATCAGGCCAAGGGCGACCGCGAGCTGTTCCCCGTGCGGGCGGACCTCAAGGGCGTTCCGGACGGCATCGACCGGGGCCACCTGATGGCCGCCGTCGCCGAGGCCGTCGCCCGCGAGGGGGATCGCAAGGTCTGCACGCTGGACTCGGGCCCCGCCGTGATGCGCTTCGTGGACAGCGCCGTCGCGGGCACCCTCTCCCAGATCGGCCCGGCGACGCCCGACCACGTGATCCGCACCAAGGCGGTGCCGCTCTACTGGGAGCGGCCGGACTTCTCCTCCGTGGAGGCCTTCGCCGAGGGTATCGCGGCCGAGGTGGACCGTTACATCGAGGCCTACGACGCCTACTTCGCGCGCCACAACGCCTCCGGCACCAAGATCCGGCTCGACCCGAACCCCCGCGTGCTCCTGATCCCGGGCCTCGGAATGGTCACGACCGGCCCCACGATCAAGGACGCGGACATCGCCGCGGACATCTACCGCCACACGATCGACGTCCTGGAGATGGCCTCCGCCCACGGCGACTACGAGGTCCTCACCCCCGCCCAGTTGTTCGACATGGAGTACTGGGACCTGGAGCAGGCCAAGCTGCGCAAGGCCGGGGGCGCGCCGCCGCCCCTCAAGGGCCGGGTGGCCGTCGTGACCGGGGCCGCGTCGGGCATCGGCAGGGCGGCCTGCGAGGCGATCGTGGCCGCCGGGGGCCACGTGATCGGCCTGGACCTGAACGCCGAGGGCCTGGACGGGCTCGGCAAGTCGCTCAAGAAGCCCTTCGTCGGCATCGCCTGCGACGTGACCGACCGCGCCGCCGTGGCCGCCGCCCTCACGCGGGGCGCGGCGCGCTTCGGCCGGATCGACATCCTCGTCGCGAACGCCGGGGTCTTCTCCGAGAGCCGCACCATCGAGGAGATGGACCCCGCCACCTGGGACAAGAGCCTCGCCCTCAACCTCTCGGCCCACCTGTGGTCCCTGAATCTCGCCCTGCCGTACCTCAAGCGGGGCGGGGAGCGGGCGGACGTGGTCCTGGTGGCCTCCAAGAACGTCCCGGCCCCGGGGCCCGGCGCGGCGGCCTACAGCTGCGCCAAGGCCGCCGTCACCCAGCTGGGGCGGGTGGCGGCCCTGGAGCTGGC
>CAZGRJ010000220.1:0-2108 GCA_964528115.1 uncultured Nitrospirales bacterium | reverse complement strand
TGGGCGCCGTCGGCCCGCGTGATGAACGGCGGCGTGCCGCCCACGCCGCGGTAGGCGCGCACGGGGCTGTCCACCCCGCCGGGCAGGACCTTCTGCGCCCGGATGAACAGCGCCTCGGAGGTGGAGTGCCGCATGCCGCTCCCGTGTCGGGGGTTCTTGCCCAGGAAACCGGTCGGAGACGGCGAATTCTGGTGGCCGGTGCCGGGCCTGTCAACCTGTCCCCTGCCACCCTGTCCCGGGAGCACCGGCCCGCGTGTTGCGCGGTTCCCGCCCGCCCGTTATGGTGTAGCCGCCCGTCCTTGGCGGGCAAGGGACAGGGAGACGGCGGAGCACGTGGCAGAGCCGACGGGGCCGGAGACATCACAGCGGCCGCTGGGGGGGCAGGTGGCCCTGGTCACCGGCGGCACCCGCGGCATCGGCCGGGCGGTGGCCGATGCCCTGGCGGCGGCGGGCTCCCAGGTGGCCGTGGGGTGCCGCAGCCTGCACATCGCCGAGGCCGTCTCCCGCGAGATCGAGAAGGCCCACCGGGTCTCCGCCCTGGCCATCGAGCTGGACGTCACCAAGCCCGGCTCGGTGGAGAACATGGCCGAGAAGCTGCTCAAGCGCTTCATGCGCATCGACACGATCGTCAACAACGCCGGCGTGATGTACATGGACCAGCTGCTGGACTCGGACGTCGACCAGTTCACCGAGACCATCACCACCAACGTGGGCGGGCCGTTCCTCGTGACCCGCGCGCTGGTGGAGGAGATGATGCTGAACCGCCGGGGCTGCATCGTGAACATGGCCGCCATGGCGGGGCTGAAGGGGGCGCCGTTCCTCACCACCTTCTGCGCCTCCAAGGCGGCGCTGATCTCCATGACCCAGTCGTGGGCCGAGGAGCTGGCCGAGTTCGGCATCCCCGTGTGGGCGGTCTGCCCCGACGTGGTGGCCACCGAGTCCGTGGCCGAGCTCCTGGACCTGTCCAGGATCCAGGCCCTGCAGCCGGAGGACGTGGCGAAGGTCGTCCTGGACCTGGTGATCCGGCGCGACGTGGAGAGCGGGTCCGTCGTTCCGGTGGAGAGCGGGTCCGGCGGGGCCGGAGCGGCGGCGTGACGAGACCTTCCTCGAGGACGTGGCGAAGCCGGAGGCAACCATGAAGTTCGAGCGCATCCTGTTCCCCACCGACTTCTCCCACCACGCCGGCCACGCCCAGGAGTACGCCGTGGCCCTGGCGCGCGAGTTCAAGGCCGAGCTGCTCGTCATCCACGTGGTGCAGCTCTACTCCTACGTGGTGGACTTCGGCATGGAGAACGCCCGCCAGTACGAGGCCATCAGCGGCACGCTCCAGAAGCTGCTGGACGAGCTGCTGGAGGGCCTGGCGGCGGAGCCGTTCGCCGTGTCCGGCCGGCTGGTGCAGGGCGACCCCACGGTGGAGACCGTCCGCGCGGCCCAGGAGGAGGCGTGCGACCTGATCGTGATGGGCACCCACGGGCGCGGCGCCCTGGAGCACGTGCTCATGGGGAGCGTGGCGGAGCGGGTGGTGCGCAAGGCCACCTGCCCGGTCCTGACGGTGCGCCTGCCGGGGCATCCACCCCAGACCTCCTGACGGGCGGCGGGATGCCCGGGGCGGGCGACCCCCTGTAGACTGGGGCATTCCCCAAGGAGACACACCGAGGACATCCACATGGACCGCCCACAGGGACGCATCCTGCTCGTGGGGTTCGGGCCCGGCCACCCCGAGCACCTGACCTTCCGCGCCCAGGCCGCCATCACCGAGGCCGAGGTGGTGGTGGGCTACAGCACCTACATCGAGCTGGTGGCCCACCTGCTGGACGGCAAGGAGGTCATCGAGAAGGGCATGACAGAGGAGCTGGACCGCTGCGAGCTGGCCCTGGACATGGCCCGCAACGGCAGGACGGTGGCCCTCATCTCCAGCGGCGACGTGGGCGTGTACGGCATGGCGGGGCCGACGTTCGAGGTATTGCACCAGGCCGGCTGGCGGCCGGGGGCGGGCGACGTGGAGGTGGAGGTGATTCCGGGCGTGACCGCCCTGTCGGCGTGCGCGGCGCGGGTGGGGGCGCCCCTCACCCACGACTTCGCGGCCATCTCCCTGTCGGACCTGCTCA
>CAZGRJ010000219.1:0-2108 GCA_964528115.1 uncultured Nitrospirales bacterium | reverse complement strand
TCGCGCTGCATCGCCGAGATGGCGCCCAACATGATCGCCCTCTACGCCCGCCGCACCTGGAGCGTCTTTTACGCCACCAAGCACGAGCGCCTCGACCGCCAGATGGCCGACATCGAGAAGGGGCGCTGGAACGACGAGTGGCAGAAGATCCTGGCCCTGGACGACGCGGGCATGAAGGAGTACTGCAAGGCCCGCCGCTAGGCGCGCCTTGAGGCAAACCGATGGACGAATTCCACGCCAGGCACGCGTCCGTGGTGGAGGCCACCCGGGCCCACCGCATGAAGGAGGCCGTGCCCCTCCTGCGCGATTCGGACAAGGAAGACCTGCTCGCCCGCTTCCACCCGGACTACAAGCGCGACGCCTACCGTGCGATCCGCTTCGGCCCCAACCAGGGCGACGAGACGGTCCACGAGCTGGCCGCGCTCCTGGAGGGCGACAGCCCCCTCGGGCAGGACCCCGTGGACCTGTCGAAGCCCGACTACCGGGTGGACGTTCTCGTGCTCGGCGGCGGCGGCAGCGGCGCCACGGCGGCCCTGAAGGCCCGGGAAGGCGGGAGCACCGTGCTGCTCGCCACCAAGCTGCGCCTGGGCGACTCCAACACGGTCATGGCCGAGGGCGGCATCCAGGTGGCGGTCAAGGAGGACGACTCGCCGGTCCAGCACTTCGTGGACGCCATGCACGGCGGCCACTACAAGAACGACCCGGCCCTGCTCAAGGTGATGGTCGAGGACGCCCCGTTCGTCGTGAACTGGCTCGACTCCCTGGGCGTCCTGTTCGACCGCGACGAGGACGGCAACCTGAAGGTCAAGAAGGGCGGCGGCACGAGCCGGGCCCGGCTGCTGGCCTGCAAGGACTACACGGGCCTGGACCTGATGCGGGTGCTCAAGGACTCGGTCCTGAACGAAGAGTCCATCCGGGTCATCGAGTTCGCCCCCGCCGTCGAGCTGCTCACGGGCGCGGACGGGGCCGTCACCGGCGCGGTGCTGCGCAACCTGGACACGGACCAGCGCATCGTGGTGCAGGCCAAGAGCGTGATCGTCGCCACCGGCGGCATCGGCCGGCTGCACATCCAGAGCTTCCCCACCAGCAACCACTTCGGCGCCACGGGCGACGCCCTGCCCCTGTGCTACCGGGTGGGAGCGCGCCTGACCTATCCGGGCACGTTCCAGTACCACCCCACCGGGGCCATCCACCCGGAGCAGATGGCGGGGCTCCTGGTCACCGAGGCGATCCGCTCCGGCGGCGCCCACCTGGTCAACAAGTCCGGGGAGCGCTTCGTCAACGAGATGGAGGCCCGCGACGTGGTGTGCGCCGCCATCATCCGCGAGTGCATGGAGGGGCGCGGCGTCGAGACCCCCCTCGGGCGCCAGGGCGTGTGGCTCGACATCCCGGTGATCGACACGATGAACGGCGAGGGCGTGGTCAAGCGCCGCTACCCCGGCATGGTGCGCAAGTACGGCCGCCACGGGATCAACATCGCCACCGAGCCGGTGCTGATCTACCCCACGCTGCACTACCAGAACGGCGGCGTCCACATCGGGGTCAACTGCGAGACCGAGGTGCCGGGGCTCTACGTGGCGGGCGAGGCCTCCGGCGGGGTGCACGGCACGAACCGCCTGATGGGCAACTCGCTGCTCGACATCATCGTGTTCGGCACCCGGGCCGGGCACACGGCGGCCGAGCGGGCGAAGGAAGTCGAGCACGGAAACCTCACCCTGGCCCACGTGGAGCGCTTCCGCGCCCAGATGAAGGCGGCCGGCGTGACCCCCGAGACCACCTCGCCCATGCTGCTGCCGAACTACGTGCGCCGCCCGTCGGAGGCGGTGGAGACGCCCGCCTGACGCACCCGGGCGCGGGGCGTCGCGGCGGGATGCCGGAGGGGATGGCAAGAGGGATGAGATGAACGTCCACGAGTACCAGGCCAAGGAGATCCTCGGGCGCTACGGCGTCGCCGTGCCCAAGGGGGGCGTGGCCGTCACGCCGCAGGAGGCCGTCGAGGTCGCGCGCGGCTTGGGGGGCCCCGTCTGGGTGGTCAAGGCCCAGATCCACGCCGGCGGCCGGGGCAAGGCCGGGGGCGTGAAGCTGGCGAAGTCCCTCGACGAGGTCCG
>CAZGRJ010000218.1:0-2123 GCA_964528115.1 uncultured Nitrospirales bacterium | reverse complement strand
ATCGTCACCGTGTCCAGGTCGATCATGTCGGGCGGGATGACCGGCTGGATGACCTTCTCGATCATGTCCTCCCGGATCTCGCGCAGGGTGACGTCGGGGCTGTGCTGGGTGGAGACGACCACCGCCTCCACGGCCACCGGCTTGTAGTCCACGTAGCGCACGCTCACCTGGGTCTTGCCGTCGGGGCGCAGGTAGGCGAGCACGTCCTTCTTGCGCACCTCGGCCAGCTTCATGGCGAGCTGGTGCGCCAGGGTGATCGGCATGGGCATGATGTTCGGGGTCTCGTTCGAGGCGTAGCCGAACATCAGGCCCTGGTCGCCGGCGCCGCCCGTGTCCACGCCCATGGCGATGTCGGCCGACTGGGAGTGGATGGCCGAGAGCACCGCGCAGGTCTCGTAGTCGTAGCCGTAGGTGGCGCGGGTGTAGCCGATGTCCTTGATCACGTCGCGGACCAGGTCCTGGATCTCGACGTAGGTGTTGGTGGTCACCTCGCCGCACAAGAGGGCCAGGCCCGTGGTGACGGCGGTCTCCACCGCCACCCGGCTCATGGGGTCGCCCTCCAGCATGCAGTCCAGGACGGCGTCGGAGACCTGGTCGCAGATCTTGTCGGGGTGGCCCTCGGTGACCGACTCGGACGTGAAAAGGAAGTCGCCCTCACCGGGATTGTTCGTCATCGAGATATGCCTCCAGCGCTCAAGCGGACGCGGCGCCCCTGTTTATGGTTGGGGCCCGGCGGGCCGGCGGCTGGTTCGGGGCGCCCCCCAGACACGACCGTAAATGCCCGACACGGGGTATGGAATGGACCAAATGATCCGGCAATTTTTAGCATTCCAGGCGGAAAACTGTCAATGTGCGCGGCTCCCCCGGAGGGGGGATTGGGCGCTTTGTGCCCGGGGCTCCGGTGTGGGATGATGCGGTCATCGCCGGCCCCCCTGCCCGGTCACAAGCCCCCGATTTTCCGTGGCCCAGCCCGCCCCCCGCACCGATCTCCGCATCCTTCGGGACCTGAACCCCCGCCAGCGGGCCGCCGTGACCCACGGCGACGGGCCGCTGCTCGTCTTCGCCGGGGCCGGCACGGGCAAGACCCGGGTCATCACCCACCGGATCGCCCACCTGGTCCGGGCCCGGGAGGTCTCCCCGGCCCGCATCCTGGCCGTGACCTTCACCAACAAGGCGGCCCGGGAGATGCGCGAGCGGGTCATCCCCCTGTGCGGCGGGCGGGACGCCTCCCGGGGGCTGACGGTGACCACCTTCCACAGCCTGTGCGCCCGCGTCCTGCGGGCCGACGGGCACCACCTGGGGCTCACCGAGCACTTCTCCATCTTCGGCGAGGCCGACCAGCGCGGCCTGATCCGCGCCATCCTGGCGGAGATGGGCCCCGAGCGCGAGGCGGCGGAGGTGCTCACGGCCATCTCCCTGGCCAAAAACCGCCTCATCCCGCCGGAGTCCTTCTCGGACCCGGCCCTGGGCGCCGCCCGCGAGGCTTTGGTGAAGGACGTCTACGCCCGCTACCAGACGACCCTGGCGGCCATGAACGCGGTGGACTTCGACGACCTGCTCCTGCACACGGTCCGCCTGTTCCGCAAGCACGGCCACGTGAAGGTGGGCTGGCAGCGGCGCTTCCCCCACATCCTGGTGGACGAGTTCCAGGACACGAACGCCGCCCAGTACGCCCTGCTTTCCCTCCTTTGGGGGGGTGAGGGGTCGCTCACCGTGGTGGGGGACGACGACCAGTCCATCTACGCCTGGCGCGGGGCCGAGCCCGAGACCTTCGCCGACTTCACGCGCGACTTCCCCGGCTGCGCCGAGGTGGTGCTGGAGCAGAACTACCGCTCCACCGGCACGATCCTGAAGGCCGCCCACGCGATCATCGCCGAGGTGGCCGACCGCAAGCCCAAGCGCCTCTGGTCGGAGCTGGGCGAGGGCCGGAAGCTCGGCCACATCACCGCCGTGGACGCCGACGAGGAGGCCCGCCGGGTGGTGGAGGACCTGAACGTCACGCGCCTGGCCCGCCGGGCGGACCTGTCGGAGTTCGCCGTCCTGATCCGCACCAACGCCCAGAGCCGGGCCTTCGAGGCCGCCCTGCGGGAGGCCCACCTGCCCTACGTGGTCGTGGGCGCCAC
>CAZGRJ010000217.1:0-2142 GCA_964528115.1 uncultured Nitrospirales bacterium | reverse complement strand
TCATCCCGGTGGCGGTGGCCTTCGCCTTCCTGGTCACCCGCAAGGGCGCCAAGGCGCTCAAGCGCAAACAGGCGAAGGAAGGCGACGGGCACTGACGGCCGGTGGGGCCGCCCGGCCCGCTAGGGCTCGGGGTCCGGGTCCACTTTCGGGGCCGGGGCGGGCTCGGCGGGGGTGTCGGCCGGGGTGTCGGCGGGGTCGAGGCCGAAGGCCACGATGCGGCCGTTGTCGAACACCACGTGCCCGCCCTTCGCCAGGGCCGTCAGCATCTCCTTGAACTTCAGCGTCAGGATCCCGCGCTGGCGGTACCGGCCGCCCGCGATGTCCGCCCGCAGGGAGGCGTCGCTGCGCATCCCCGGGCCGTCGTAGGCCCAGATCACGTAGTGGATGCCGCGGGCGCGCAGGAACCCGCCCAGCGCGGCCGGGTCGTCGCCGATGGGCATGCCCAGCCAGCGCCGGGTGAAGTCCGGGTCGGGGATCGCGTAGATCGGGTTGCGCCGGTAGTCCAGGCGGAACGGGGCGCCGATCCAGGCCAGGATCGGCTCCCCGGCCGGCAGGCGCGCCTGGGCCTCGTGCACCACGAGCCGCATCTTGGGGCCGAAGGCGTACGCGTGATAGCTCGGGTTGAACGGCCCCAGCGCGAACGAGACCAGGGTCCGCGAGGTGACGGCCTCGGCGACCCGGTCCACGGTGGCGCGGGCGAAGAGCCCCACCACGAGCCCCATGCAGGCCGCCAGCACCAGGCCTCTGGTGGCCCCGGACCCCTCCGGCGCGGGGACCAGGCGGGCCACGCCGAGGGCCGCCAGGGCCGCGGTCGGGATCACGAGGGGCGCCAGGTAGCGGATCCCCTGGGTAACGTGGAAGACGTGCGGGCTCGCGGCGAAATAGGTGACCAGCGCCGCCCCCGCCGCCAGGGTCACGGCCATCTGGGCCTTGAGGCCCGGGTCCCCCTCCCGCCGGTGCCGGAGCAGCCACAGGGCCGCGGGCACGCACGCCGCCGCCACGGCTAGGGCCACCAGGGCGTAGGCCAGGCTGGTCTGGCCGAAGTAGACCGGCTCGGTGGAGAAAATATCGCCGATGGAGCGCTCGTCGGCCGGGGCGCCGCCGCCGCTCACGCCGTAGCTGCGCAGGACCTCGTCCGGGACCTGGTGCGCCGGGGCGGGCGCGGGCCGGGTAACCTTCTTCGCGACGATCCCCGCCTCGGCCAGGAGCGGGCCCACCGGGCTGTGGGCGTACAGGGCGGTCCACGGCGCCACCAGGAGGACGCCCGCGACCAGGGCGGCGGCCGTGGCCGCCCCCACCTTGCGCCAGACCGCGGTCCCGGCTCCCGCGAGAACCGGCAGGAGCACGAGCAGGACGAGCAGGCACAGCCCCGCGAACGGCACGTAGGTGAGCTTGAGGCCCATGAGGAACGCCCCGAACAGCCCCACCGGCACGGCGGCGCCGGCGACCGCCATGGGCGGCGCGGTCCCGATCCGCTCCCCCAGCAGGACGCCGGACCAGGCCAGGCCCGCCACCGCCAGGCTGCCGGAGAAGACCGGGGAGATGTTCACGTACTGGGGGTTGATCGCCACCAGGATCAGCGCCGCCAGGGCGCGGAAGACCGGGGCCACGCCGCCCCGCCGGCCCAGGTCGTCCAGGAGCAGGCCGGTCAGGAGGAAGCACAGGACCACGTCGAACCCGTTCAGGTAGGTCAGCGGGAAGTGGGCCACGATGAAGCCCTGGAAGAACGACTGGTACCCCAGGCTGTAGAAGCCGGTGGTCTCGAACGGGTTGCCGCCCAGGGTGCCGGTCTGCACCATGCGCATCGGCGGCACCATGTACTTCTGCATGTCGTCGTGGTGGTTGAAGACCCCGGCGGGCATCAGGGTCGCCACCAGGAACAGGGCCGCGCCGCCGATCACGAGCCGGGGCAGCAGGTCGGCCGCCCGGGCCCTCGGGTCGGGGGCGGGCCTTGCGTCGCCCGCCCGCCGGGCGCGCAGCCACGCCGTCGCCTGCCAGGCGAGCAGGGCGAGGCCCACGGCCACCAGGGCGTCCAGGCCGGCCGGGCGGGCGAGCCGCAGGAGGTTGAGGGGGCCGCCCAGGAGGAGCAGGGTGGGCAGGCCGAGGGCGGCGCGGTAGGTCCACGGGACCCGCTCCCGGCCG
>CAZGRJ010000216.1:0-2169 GCA_964528115.1 uncultured Nitrospirales bacterium | reverse complement strand
GCTTCGCCACCCAGGTGGACGCGCCGCTCATGATCGACTCCACCGAGGTGGAGGTCATCGAGACGGCCCTCAAGCGCGCCGGGGGCAAGTGCATCATCAACTCGATCAACTTCGAGGACGGCGAGGACAAGGCCCACAAGGTCCTGACCCTCGCGCGGAAGTTCGGCGCCGCCGTCGTGGCCCTGACCATCGCCGAGGAGGGGATGGCCAAGGGCGCCGACGACAAGGTGGAGATCGCGAAGCGCTTGTACGACTTCGCCGTGAACCGCCACGGCCTGGCCCCGTCGGACCTCATCATCGACCCGCTCACCTTCACGATCTGCACCGGCATGGCGGACGACCGGCGCCTCGGCCTCGAGACCCTGGAGGGCATCCGGCGCATCCGCGAGGCCCTGCCGGAGTGCCAGATCATGCTGGGCCTCTCGAACATCTCGTTCGGCCTCAAGCCCGCGCCCCGGCACCTGCTGAACTCCGTGTTCCTGGCCGAGTGCCAGGAGGCCGGGATGAACATGGCGATCCTGAACGCGGCCCGGATCGAGCCCCTCTACAAGATCCCGGACGACCAGAAGAAAATCGCCCTGGACCTGATCCACGACCGCCGCGCCGACGGCTACGACCCGCTCCAGGCGCTCCTGGCCCTGTTCCCCGAGGGCTCCGAGTCGTCCAGGAAGGAGCGGGAAGCCCCCAAGAACGTCGAGGAGCGCCTGAAGCGCCGCATCGTGGACGGCGACCGGGTGGGCCTGGAGGCCGACCTGGACGAGGCCCTGTCCACCTACCCCGCCCTGGAGATCGTCAACGACCTGCTCCTGCCGGGCATGCAGGTGGTGGGGGAGCTGTTCGGCGCGGGCCAGATGCAGCTGCCCTTCGTCCTCCAGTCGGCCGAGACCATGAAGGCCGCAGTCGGCTACCTGGAGCCCCACATGGAGCGGGTGGAGGGGTCCGCCAAGGGCACGATCGTCCTCGCCACGGTGAAGGGCGACGTGCACGACATCGGCAAGAACCTCGTGGACATCATCCTCACCAACAACGGCTACAAGGTGGTGAACCTCGGCATCAAGCAGCCGGTGGAGAACATCATGGCCGCCGTGCGCGAGCACGGGCCCGACGCGGTGGGGCTCTCCGGGCTGCTGGTGAAGTCCACGGTCGTCATGCGCGAGTCCCTGGAGACCCTGCGGACGGAGGGGTTCAAGCTCCCGGTGCTCCTGGGGGGCGCGGCCCTCACGCGGCGCTACGTGGAGGAGGACTGCCGCGCCGCTTACGCCCCCGGCCGGGTGGACTACGCCCGCGACGCCTTCGACGGCCTGGACCTCATGGCGGACATCGCGAAGGGCCCCGAGGCCGAAGCCCCCAAGGCGAAGCCGAAGCCCGCGCCCAAGGCCAGGCCCGCCGAGGCGCCGCGCCCCACGGCGGACGTTCACACCCTCGCGGAAGAGCTGGACGTCCGCTTCGCCCACGCCCCCGCAGCGCCAGACCGCAAGGGGGTGACGTGGGACGGCGTGGCGGAGCTGGCGCCCCCGTTCTGGGGGCCGCGCCGCCTGGAGGCCGTGCCGCTCCAGAACATCGCCCCGTTCATCAACGAGACGATGCTGTACCAGTTCCAATGGGGCTTCAAGAAGCGCGCCCTGCCCGAGGCCTACGCCGGGCGGTTCGACGACTTCGTGCGCGAGACGGTCCGGCCGATCTTCAACGACCTGCTGAAGCGCTGTGCCCAGGAAGCGATCCTCCAGCCCCAGGCCGTCTACGGCTACTGGCCGTGCAACAGCGACGGCAACGACGTGATCGTCTATGAGCCGGACGGGCCCGGAGGCCAGGTGGGAAACGAGCTGTGCCGTTTCACCTTCCCGCGCCAGCGCCCCAAGCGGGGCGACCTGTGCCTGGCCGACTTCTTCCGGCCCGTATCCTCGGGAATGCGCGACGTGGTGGCCTTCCAGCTCGTGACGATGGGCCAGCAGGCGTCGGACATTGCGCGCGAGTGGTTCGCCGCCGGGCGCTACCAGGACTACCTCTACCTCCACGGCCTGACCGTGGAGATGGCCGAGGCCCTGGCGGAGGTTGTCCACCAGCGCATCCGCGCGGAGCTGGGCTTCGCCCACGAGGACGCGCGCGATACGAAGAAGCTGATCCACCAGGGCTACCGGGGCTCGCGCTACTCGTTCGGCTATCCCGCTT
>CAZGRJ010000215.1:0-2227 GCA_964528115.1 uncultured Nitrospirales bacterium | reverse complement strand
AGCAGCGACTGATACGGCACGTCGCGCTTGTGGGCCAGGAGCTTGAGCTCCTCCAGCATGGCCTCGGGCAGGCGCAGGGAGATTGTCCGGACCGACGGCTTCAGGTCGGGCAGCACGGCGCGCCGCGCCCGGCGGAAGTCCACGTAGTCCGTGGCGTCGTGGGTCGCCCAGAAGTCGCGTTCCTCATCTTCGGTCCGGAACTCAGGGAGTTTCTTCAGCTTGCTCATGGGACCGATATACCCTCCGTTCCTTTCGGCTCATGTCCCGCGCCGAGATCACCCGGACGTGCCGGCCGCGCACCGTGAACACCACGAACAGCGCCCGGCCGGCGTCCGTCTGCCCCAGGGCGTAGTAGCGACGCTCCGCCTTCGAGTGGGCCACGTCGTCGTGGACCACCAGGGGCCGGTTGAAGAACAGGGCCTCGCACTCTGTGGGCAGGACCCGGTGCCGCTCCCAGATCTTCCCGGCGTTGTGGTCGTCCCATTCGAAGTCCTCGCACGCGCGCAGGATTTCGAACAGGTCGGCCATGCGATAAGTATATGACCAACATATACGACTGTCCAGGCGTGGGGGCGATTGCCCCTGCCTAACGGAGCGCGCCCGCCCCCTCAACCCCACCCCCCAACAACCGAATAGAAAAGGATCGCCCCCCAAGGCGCCGTGCACTCGATCGAGGTCCGACCGTAATGGAAGGACCGCGCCATGCCATCTCAGCCGCCCGCGGCCACCATCCTGGTGGTCGACGACGATGCCGGCATCCGTGATTCCGTGGTGGTGCTCCTGGAGGAGCCGGGACGCCGCGTGCTGACCGCCGCAGGCGGGGCCGAGGGCCTCGCGGTGCTGGAGCGGGAGGCGGTCGATTTGATCGTCTCCGACCTGGAAATGCCCCACATGGACGGCCTCACATTCCTGGCGGCGGCCCGGCGCCTGCGGCCCGGGGTCCCGGGCCTGCTCATGACCGCCCGGGAGAGCCCGAGGGCGGAGGAGGCCGTGGAGCGGGGCGAGGTCCTGGCGTGCGTGCCCAAGTCGGGGGACCCGGGTGCCCTCGCGGCGGAGGTGACCCGGGC
This sequence comes from uncultured Nitrospirales bacterium, assembly GCA_964528115.1. Lineage (GTDB taxonomy): Bacteria > Nitrospirota > JACRHL01 > JACRHL01 > JACRHL01 > CAZGRJ01. Next base: position 1,160 of record CAZGRJ010000215.1, on the reverse strand, counting down.
CCTGGGCCGCGAGGAGGGCTGAAGGCCCGTCCCTACGCCGCCCCGCTATGCCGGGGCCCGCGCCTCCCGCGGCGCCACCAGCGTCAACGCCAGCCCCGCCGCCACCGCCGCCACGCCCGCCGACCCGGCGAACAGCACCGGCGCCCCCACGCCCTCGTACAAGGCGCCGGCCACATACGTCGCCACCGTCAGCCCCAGGCCGAACGACAGGCTGCTGTAGAGCCCCTGCCCCGTCGCCCGCAGCTCGGGCGGGACCAGCTTGTGGGTGTGGGTCACGGCCGAGACGTGGAACAGGCCGAACGACGCCGCGTGCAAGAGCTGCGCGGCGATCAGCCACGGGACGGCGACGGTGGCGGAGAGGATCGACCAGCGCACCACCGTCAGCCCGAGCGCCAGCACCATCAACCGCTTGGTGCCGAGCGACCGCAGCAGGCGCCCGGTGAAGATCATCGCGGCCACCTCGGCGGCCACGCCCACGGCCCACAACAGGCCGATCTCCGTGCGCGGGAAGCCCAGGCCCTGCAGGTAGACGCTGTAGAAGGCGTAGTACGTCCCGTGGCTCGCCTGCATGAGCAGGCACACGCCGTAGAACGCCAGCACCGGGCGCGAGGTGAGCAGGGCGCGGGCGCCGCCGCCGTGGGGTCGAGGCGCCGGGTGGCCCTCCGGCAGGTGGAAGACGCTCCACAGGTTGAAGGCCAGAAAGGCCAGGATCGCCCACAGGACCGTCACGGAGGGCGCCAGGTCCAGCACGCGCCCCATGCCGAGGGCCGCCGCGATGAAGCCCACCGACCCCCACAGGCGCACCCGGCCGTAGTCCACGCCCACCCGCTCCACCGCCTCCATGGCCGTGGCCTCCACCAGGGGCAGGATCGACGAGGTGAACACGGCATAGACGCCCATGACGGCGACGATGGGCCAGAAGCCGCGCACCCCGAGCATCATGCTGAAGCAGACCAGCGCGCCGACCCCCGCCATCCGCATGAAGATGCGCCGGCTGCCGGTGCGGTCGGCCGCCCAGCCCCACACGTTGGGGGCGAAGGTCTTCACGAGGGGCGTGACCGCCATGACCACGCCGATCTCGTAGGGCGAGAGCCCGATGTCCAGGAGGTAGAGGCTCAGGTAGGGCAGCAGGACGCCCAGCAGGCCGAAGTAGCCCAGGT
>CAZGRJ010000214.1:0-2238 GCA_964528115.1 uncultured Nitrospirales bacterium | reverse complement strand
CGCTCGGCCAGGGCGCCCTCGGGCAGGACGTCCACGCAGCCGCGGGAGAGCAAGGCCAGGGCGTCGGTGGTCACGGGGCGCCCTCCGGGGCGGGCGGCGCGTCGGCGGGCCGGTCTTGTGAGCCCCCTTGCGCTCCCCCTTGCGCTCCCCCTTGCGGGCCCCCCTGGAAGAACGCCCGGGCCCGGTCCTCGCCCGCGCGCCAGCGCTCCGAGAGGGCGCCGCGCAGGAGGACCAGGGCGACGGCGAAGAGCGCGAACAGGGCGAGCCGCGCCAAGAGCCCCCTAGCGGGAAACCTCCGCCACGTGGGCGCCATAGGCCGCCTCGTCCATGAGCCCGTCCAGCGCGGCCGGGTTGTCGGCCCGCAGGCGGAAGAACCACCCCGCGCCGTAGGGGTCGGTGTTGACCGTCTCCGGGTGGTCCGTCAGGGCCTCGTTGACCGCCGTCACCTCGCCCGCCACGGGGGCGAGCACCTGGGCCACGGTCTTGGTGGACTCCACCTCCGCCGCCGACTCGCCCTGAGCGAGCCGGCGCCCGACGGCCGGCAGCTCCACGAACACGATGTCCCCCAGAGCGTCCTGGGCGTATTCGGTGATGCCCACCGTCACCTCGGCGCCGCCGGACTCCGGGCGGGCCCACTCGTGGTCGCGGGTGAACCGCAGGCCGCTCAAATCGCCGCTCACGTGCCCTCCCCTTGTCCCGGCTGTCCCGGCTGTCCCGGAAGTCTCACTTGTCCCGTGCCGGGCCGCATCCTACAGGATTTCCCGGGCGCTGAAAAAGAACGCGATCTCGGCCCGGGCGTTCTCGGGCGAGTCGGAGCCGTGCACCGTGTTGGCGTCGATGCTCTCGGAGAAGTCGGCCCGGATCGTGCCCGGGGCGGCCTGTTTGGGATCGGTGGCGCCCATCAGCTCGCGGTTCTTCTTCACCGCGTCCGGGCCCTCCAGGACCATGGCGACCACCGGCCCCGAGGTCATGAACTTCACCAGGTCGCCGAAGAACGGCCGCTCCCGGTGCACGGCGTAGAAGGCCCCGGCCTCGTCCGGCGTCAGGTGCAGGCGCCGGATGGCGGCCACCTTGAGGCCGGCCTTCTCGAAGCGGCGGACGATCTCTCCAACCAGGTCGCGGGCCACGCCGTCGGGCTTGATGATCGAAAGGGTGCGCTCCGTCTGTGCCATGGCCTCCTTACGCTCCTGTCCGGGAATGGCCGCGCCGTCCCCCTACGGGACGAACGTGGCCGCGGCCGAGTCCGACTCCCACACCGTCACCCGCGTCACCTCGTGGCCCGTGGCCTCCAGGCGCTTGCCCAGCATCTCCCACACCCATTTCGCGATGTTCTCGGCGGTGGGGTTCAGCTCGGTGAACGGAAACACCTCGTTCAGATGGCTGTGGTCCACCTGGGCCAGCACCTGGCGCGTCTCGTCCTTCAGGCGGGAGAAGTCCAGGGCCAGCCCCAAGTCGTCCAGGCGCTCGGCGGCCACCGTGACCGCCACCTTCCAGTTGTGGCCGTGCAGGCGCCCGCACTTTCCCTCGTAGCCCCTCAACACGTGGGCGCCGGAGAAGCCGGTCTCGATGGTCACCTCGTACATGGGCGGCCCGGGCTCCGGCCGCCCGCCCCGCCGGCACCCGGAGGGGCGCGGCCGGCGTGGCGGCTACTGCTCGACCAGCTCGATGACCGCCATGGGCGCGGCGTCGCCGGCCCGGTGGCGGGTGCGCAGGATGCGCGTGTAGCCGCCGGGGCGGTTCACGAAGCGCGGCCCCACGTCGTCGAACAGGCGCTTCACCGGCTCCTTGCCCATGAGCAGGGCGGCCGCGCGGCGCCGGCCCGCGAGGGTGTCCTCGCGCCCGATGCTGATCAGGCGCTCGGCGACCGGCCGGAGGGCCTTGGCCTTCTGGAGGGTGGTCTCCACCTTGCCGTGGACCACCAGGGCCGAGACCATGTTGCGCATCAGGGCGCGCCGGTGGCTCATGGTGCGCCCGAGCCGGTTTCCCGCCTTGCGGTGTCTCATCGCTTCGTCCCGACGGGGGTTCCCGTCAGCCCTCCTCGACGGCCGCCACGGCGGGCTCGGGGATCTTGACGCCGGTGAGGTCCATGCCGAGCTTGAGGCCCATGCCCTCCATCACGTCGTTGATCTCGTCCAGCGACTTCTTGCCGAAGTTCTTGGTGCGCAGCATGTCGGCCTCGGTGCGCTGCACCAGGTCGGCGATGGTGACGATGCCGGCGGCCTTCAGGCAGTTGGCCGC
>CAZGRJ010000213.1:0-2269 GCA_964528115.1 uncultured Nitrospirales bacterium | reverse complement strand
GTGGGGGCGCCCCTCACCCACGACTTCGCGGCCATCTCCCTGTCGGACCTGCTCACGCCCTGGGGGGTGATCGAGAAGCGCCTGACGGCCGCCGCCGAGAGCGACTTCGTGGTGGCCCTGTACAACCCCAAGTCGGGCCGCCGCACCCGGCAGATCGCGCGGGCCCAGGAGATCTTCCTGAAATACCGCGACCCGGCCACGCCCGTGGCCCTGGTCAAGAGCGCCTACCGCGAGAAGGAGGACGTGGTCCTCACCACCCTGGCGGACATGCTCGAGTTCAAGATCGGCATGCTCACCACGGTGCTCATCGGCAACTCCCGCACCTATGCCCGCGACGGCCTGATGGTCACGCCCCGGGGCTACGAGAACAAGTACGACCTCGCCACCGGCGCCGTCCGCCCGGGCGAGAAGCCGGGCCGGTCGCTGACGTCGGGCCTGTCTCCCGGCGTGTCTTCCGGATCCTCTTCGGGCTGACGCCCGTGGCGGATTCCCCCCAGACCGCCCCCCCGGCCGCCAAGCACGCCAAGCCGGGGCTCGTGATCCTCCACACCGGCGAAGGCAAGGGCAAGACGACGGCGGCCCTCGGCCTCGCCCTGCGCGCGATCGGGCACGGCCAGCGCGTCTGCATGGTCCAGTTCATCAAGGGCAAGTGGTCGTGCGGGGAGCACAAGGCCGCCGCCGAATTCCTGGACGGGCGCCTGGAGATTCACCCCATGGGCGACGGCTTCACCTGGGACACGAAGGACCGGGAGGCCGACAGGCGCCGCGTGCGCGAGGGCTGGCAGCTCGCCATGGAGAAGGCGAGCAGCGGCCGGTACCGCATGCTGATCCTGGACGAACTGCTCTACGTCCTGTCCTACGACTACTTCCCCGTGGACGAGGTGCTGCGCTTCCTGAAGGACAAGCCCGCCGACCTGCACGTGGTCCTCACCGGCCGCAACCCACCGCCCGAGGTGGTCGAGGCGGCCGACCTGGTCACGGAGATGGTGGCCGTCAAGCACCCCTACCAGTCCGGGATCAAGGCCCAGAAGGGAATCGAGTTCTAGCTGGGGCTTCTGCCCGCGGCGAGCCACGCCGGGATCGGCACCGATCGGACGAGGCCCGCGCCGCCGCGCACGATGCGGCGGATGCGGTTGGCGCCGGAGTCGGCGACCAGGAGGTTGTCCGCCGGGTCCAACGTAATGCCCGTGATGAAGGCGAAGGCGGCCTGGCGGTCGGGGCCGTCCTCCACCCCCTGCCGGCCGCTGCCCGCGACCGTGGTCAAAAAGAGCGTGCGGGTCAGGCGCCGGACCTTGTGGTTCTGGGCGTCGGAGACGAACAGCCCGCCCCGTCCGTCGCTCACGATCCCGGTGTCCCAGTAGAACCCCGCCCGCTCCGGCGGACCGTCCGATGCCCGGGGAAAGGGGCCGCCCACCAGGGTCGTGACCGTGCCGTCCGGGTCCACCCGGCGCAGGGCGTGGTTGCCCGAGTCCGTGACCACGAGGCCCCACTCCGGGTCCCAGGTGGCGGAGAGCGGGTTGTCGAACCGGGCCTCGGAGCCGGGGCCGTCCACGAAGCCGGGCTCGCCGTTGCCCGCCACGGTGACGACGCTCGACTCGGGCGCCGGCAGGATCGCGCGCACGCAGTGGGCCCAGCGGTCCACGATGTAGAGCCGTCCGTCGGGGGCGAAGGCGAGGCCCGTGGGGTAGGCGAACTCGGCCTGGGGGCCGGGCCCGTCCACGAGGCCCCGGTTGCCGTCGCCCGCGACGGTGGTGACCGTGCCGTCGGGCGTCACCTTGCGGATGCGCGCGTTGCCCGCGTCGGCCACGTAGAGGGCCCCGTCGGGCCCCAGGGCGATGCCGTTGGGGCCGGAGAACCGCGCCACCGTCCCGCGCCCGTCGGCGTAGCCGGCCACCGAGCCGGCCAGGGTGGTGACCCGGCCCTCCGGGGAGATGACCCGGATGCGGTTGTTGCCGAAGTCGGCGACGTACACGGTCCAGTCCGGCGTCACCGCCACGTCGGTGGGCCAGTTGAACCGGGCGTCCTCCTTGGGGCCGTCCACGTGGCCGGGCAGGCCGGTGCCGGCGAAGGGCACCACCCGCCACGCCGCCCCCGGCATGGGCGGCGGGGGCGCGGCGGCCCCGGCGGCGAGCACCAGCGCCGCGCCGAGCAGCATGGGAAAGCGCAACCGCACGCGCGCTCCTTCGCGGTTGAACGGGTGGACGGGTGGACGTTAGGGCCGTTCGTTCACCTATAGCACAGCGCCACATGAGGTGGCGAGCCGGGTGGC
>CAZGRJ010000212.1:0-2278 GCA_964528115.1 uncultured Nitrospirales bacterium | reverse complement strand
GCCGAAGTTGTCCGGGTCGCGCTCCAGCACCCGGCGGTAGACCCGCTCGGCGGCGGCGAAGCGGCCGGCGGTGCCGAGGGCGTTGCCCCAGTTGACCTGCACCGCCGGGTCGTCCGGCAGGGCGCGGCCGGCGGCCGCCAGGGCCGGCAGGGCCGGCTCGGTCTGGCCCGCGGCCAGGAGGATCATGCCCGTCAGGTAGGCGAGGCGCGGGTCGTCGCCCAGGTCGCCGTTCATCCCATCGTTCAGGCCATCGTTCAGGGCCCGGACGTGGGTCCAGGCGGCCCGCGGGTCGCCCATCGCCAGGGCCGCGGCGGCCCGGTTCCAGTGGGTCGCCAGGTCGTCCCGGGCCAGGTAGATCTCCCCCGGCGGCCGCGCCCACCAGACCCGCGCGCCGGGGGCCTCCGGCGGGGCGTCCGGCCCGGGCAGCGACTCGGCCCGGCGGTAGTGGGCCCGGGCCACGGCGATCCGCTCCGGGACGTACTGCCCGATCAATAGCTCGATCGCCCCCAGGGCGCGCTGGGCGGCGCGGCTCTCGGGGGCGGCCCGGAAGGCCGCGCGGGCCTGCACCAGGTTGGCCTCCGGGCCCAGGCGTGGCGCTTCGGAGGCGGGCGGGACGGATGGATTGGCGGCCCCGCGCACGTACACCGTGAGCAGGCGGTGGTGGTCGGACCAGTAGCGCTGGGCCACCGGCCGGAACCCCAGCACGCCCTTGCCCGCGGCGAAGGCGGTGCGCCAACGCTCGGGCCAGCGGGCCAGGTGATCGGTGTTGAGCAGCACGATCCGGGTCCCCCCCCGCAGGTCGTGCGCCCCGGCGGGCGGGAGCTTTGGACCCAGCCAGAACCCGTTCAGGTAGTACGCCAGCGCGCCCGTGTCGGCGTGGACGTACACCGGGTCGGCGACCTTCGTCGCCGCGGCCGTCATCCCGGCCATCGTCCGGTCGAAGGGGGGGAAGTCGTCCCACGTCCACGCCGTGGCGTCGGCCCGCAGCCCGGCGACGCCGCTTCCCACGGCCGCCACGCAGAGCAGCGCCGCGAGGGCGGTGGCGGCGGCGGAGCCCCGTTCCCAGCGGAGCAGCCGGGCCGCCCCGTCCGCCAGGGCCGCGAGGCCGAGGCCGGCGTAGAGGAAGACCACCGGGTACAGGACCACCAGGTAGCGCGTCAGGCGGCTCCCGAACAGGGCCAGGGCGAGCAGGTAGCACAGGCCCCCGCCGACCAGCAGCAGGTCCACCCCCAGGCGCGCACGCGCGGACGGGAGGCGGCGGCGAAGGAGCATCGGGAACACCAGGCCCGGAACGGCCAGGACTAGGATCGGGAGGGGCAGCAGCCGGGCCAGCGCCCGAAACTCCCCGGCCAGGCTGAGGGCCACGCCGCCCAGCTCGTCCACTGGCCCCGCGTCGGTGGCGGCACCGGAATTGGGCGCGGCGGAGGCCGCGGCGTCGGCCGCGTCGGGGCCGTTGTCGGACGCCACGGTCAGGATGTCGGGCAGCGGGTAGTCCAGGCTCGTGCGCCAGCCGTGCGACCAGGCGTAGCTCTGGTACGGCACGACCACGAGCAGGGTCCCGAGGACGACCCATAGGGCCGCCCGCCACAGGCTCCCGCGCCGCCGGGGCGGCCCCGCGAACCCGGCCCAGAGCAGGATCGCCACGACCGCGGGCACGGCGGTCACGCCCACGGCGCGGGTCAGGACGACGGCGCCGAGCAGCATGCCGAGCCCCAGGGGCTCCAGGCGCCCGTGGCGGCGGCTCACAATGCGCCCGCCCCACAGGAGGGCCCCCACCCAGAGGGCCAGGAACAGGGCATCGCTCAGGCGAACCTCGGACAGGTGGACGAGCGGCGGCGCGAAGGCCACCAGGACGCCCGCGAGGAGTCCCGCCAGCACCCCGCCCAGGCGGATGCCGGCCCAGGCCACCCCCATCGCCAGGGCCACGCCGGCCAGGCGCGAGACCTCGGTGCCGGCCCGCTCCACGCCGCCCGCGAAGGGGGCGAGCAGGCTGGTCAGGAGCGGGTAGACGGGGCCGCCGCCGGGCACCTGGCCCCAGGGCGGGGCGATGGACCACTCGCCCCAAAGGAACGCGGCGGCGCGGCGCATGTAGTAGGCGGCGTCGGGGTACAGGAGCTGGGCGTAGGGCGCGTGCCAGCGCAGGGCCAGGGCCAGGGCGCCGATCCCCCCCACCGCCAGGGCCACCCCCCACGGACGGAGCGGGCCGGGTGGCCGGTCCGGCCCGGGCTCACGGCGGCCGCCGGACCCGAAGCGGGCCCGCAGCCAGGCGGGGATGTGG
>CAZGRJ010000211.1:0-2368 GCA_964528115.1 uncultured Nitrospirales bacterium | reverse complement strand
AAGCTGATCCACCAGGGCTACCGGGGCTCGCGCTACTCGTTCGGCTATCCCGCTTGCCCCAGCCTGGCCGATCAGCGCATGATTCTCACAATTCTCGAAGCCGGTAAGATCGGCGTTATGATGAGCGAGGAGGACCAGCTTCACCCGGAGGCGTCCACCTCGGCGATCGTGACGCTGCATCCGGCGGCGAAGTATTTCGGTGTGTGAAGGGCCCCCTGGGCATGGGGGCCGTGGGATGGGGGGCTGTAGGATGACGTGTAAGGTCGTGTAACGGGCGGAGGAACACCGCGGGGGAGGCGGGCGAGCCGGCGCACCGCATGATCCAGCTGGCGTTTGTATCCATTTTGTTCGTGGCCCTGGTGTACTTCGGGGTCCGGTGGCAGACTGCGCGCGAAAAGCGCAGCGCCGCCGAGACCCAGCTGCGCACCCGGATCGGCCGGCGGGCCGTGGTCACGGAGCCCGTCTCCGCCAAGGACGGCTTGGTGCGGATCAACGGCGAGGGCTATTCCGCGTGCAGCGAGAACGGGGAGTCCATCGGCCCCCGCCGCCTGGTGGAGGTGGTGGGCATCCAGGACCTGCACCTGGTGGTCCGGGCGGTGCAGGGGCAGGCGCTCCTGATCGACGTGGACCACATCGTCGAGCGCAGCCGCGCCCAGGAAGGCAATTAAAGGCAATTAGAAGACGGGCGGGTGGACGGGTGCTCCGAGTCCGGCCGAACCCCTCCCGAACCCCCTCGAAGGTGCGTTGACGCTTTTTCGGGGGCACCCCTATACTGGCCCTTCGTACCCCCCGCCCGCCCATGCAGCCGCCCGAATCCCCAGCTCAGCCACACGACCTGCTGCTCGACCGCCACGAGCTGACGGACCGCAACCTGGAGCAGCTCATCGGCCGTGTCCTGGGCGGCGCGGTGGAGTACGCCGACCTCTACTTCGAGTACACCGTCTCCGACGCCGTGGGCATCGAGGAGGGGATCGTGAAGTCCGCCTCCCAGCACATCTCCCAGGGCGCCGGCGTGCGCGGCGTGGCGCGGGAGAAGACGGGCTACGCCTTCTCCGACGACATCTCCCTGACGGCCCTGGAGGACGCCGCCCGCACCGCCCGGGCCATCGCCGAGGGCGGCTCCGCCAGCGACCCGGTGGCCGTGCGCGTGGGGCCCGCGGCGCAGGACCTGTACCCCGTCCGCACGCCCCCGACGGAGATCGCCATCACGGACAAGGTGGACCTCCTGGGGAAGGTGGACGCCGTGGCAAGGGCCGTGGACCCGCGCATCGTCAACGTCCTGGCCTCCGTCTTCACGGAGTACAAGGTGGTCCTCATCGCCTCCTCCGAGGGCCTGGTGGTGGGCGACGTGCGGCCCCTCTCGCGCCTCAACGTCAGCTGCATCGCGGAGGACGGGACGAACCGCCAGATCGGCACCCACGGCGCCGGCGGGCGCACCGAGTTCACCCAGTTCCTGGACGGCGACGCCTACGCCGACCTGGCCCGCGAGGCCGCCCGCCAGGCCCTGCTCAACCTGGAGGCCCAGGACGCCCCCGCGGGCACCATGGACGTGGTCCTGGGGCCCGGCTGGCCCGGCATCCTGCTGCACGAGGCCATCGGCCACGGCCTGGAGGCGGACTTCAACCGCAAGGGAACTTCGGCCTTCTCGGGGATGATCGGCAAGCGGGTGGCGGCCGAGTGCTGCACCGTGGTGGACGACGGCACGATCCCGGGGCGGCGCGGCTCCCTCAACGTGGACGACGAGGGCACGCCCACGAGCCGCACGGTCCTGATCGAGAACGGCATCCTGAAGGGCTACCTGAACGACCGCCTGAACGCCCGCCTCACGGGCGCGGCCCTCACCGGCAACGGGCGGCGCGAGTCCTACGCCTACGCCCCCATGCCGCGCATGACGAACACGTACATGGAGGCCGGCGACGCGGACCCGGACGAGATCATCCGGGGGGTGCGCCGGGGGCTGTACGCCGTGTCGTTCGGGGGCGGGCAGGTGGACATCACGAGCGGCAAGTTCGTGTTCTCCGCCAGCGAGGCCTACCTGATCGAGGACGGCAAGGTGACCCGGCCGGTGAAGGGGGCCACCCTCATCGGCAACGGCCCGGACGTCCTGACCCGGGTCGCCGCCGTGGGCAACGACCTCGCCCTGGACCCCGGCATCGGCACCTGCGGCAAGGAGGGCCAGAGCGTCCCCGTGGGCGTCGGCCTGCCCACGATCCGGGTCAACGCCCTCACCGTCGGCGGCACCCGGGAGGACTGACGTGGCCGAAGCGATGGCCCAAGCCACCCCCGTCCTGCACCGGATCGTCCTGGACGGGGCGGAGGCCGAGACCGAGCTCGGAACCGCCGCCGCGCTGTTGGCGGAGGCCGCCGA
>CAZGRJ010000210.1:0-2451 GCA_964528115.1 uncultured Nitrospirales bacterium | reverse complement strand
CCTGGCCAAGATGGGCAAGACCGTCATCCTGGTGGACGCCGACCTGGGGGGCGCCAACCTCCACACCTGCCTCGGGATGGGCACGGTGAAGTCGTCCCTGTCCGACTTCATCCAGGGCCGGGTGGATTCCATCACCGAGGTGGTGGTGGACACGCCGATCCCGCACCTGAAGCTCATTAGCGGCGCCCACGACATCCTGGACATCGCCAATCCCACCCACCACCGCAAGCAGGCCCTGATGCGGGCGATCCGCGGCCTGGACTTCGACTACATCCTCCTGGACCTGGGGGCGGGCACGGCGTTCAACACCCTGGACTTCTTTTTGGTGGCGAACAAGGCGATCCTCACCGTCCTGCCGGAGCCCACGTCCATCGAGAACGCCTACCGTTTCATCAAGGCGGCCTATTTCCGCTACATCAAGCTGGTCGCACGCGAGCTGGACATCCGGCGCCTGGTCGAGGAGAGCATGGACGCCCGGAACGCCATGGGCATCCGCACCGTCCACGACCTGCTGGAGAAGGTCCGCGAGCAGAGCCCGGAGACCGGCCGCAAGCTGGCCGAGGACCTGTTCGCCATGCGCCCGCGCCTCGTGGTCAACCAGGTGCGCACCCTGGACGACGTGACCCTCGGCTTCTCCATGCGCAGCTCGGTGGAGAAGTACTTCGGCATCCGCATGGACTACGCCGGCTACGTGGAGCACGACGACCTGGTGTGGCGCGCGGCGCGCGAGCGCAAGGCGGTGGTCCAGGCCTACCCCTACGCCAGCCCGGCCCGGTGCGTGGACCGCATCGTGCAGAACCTGGCCAGGGACAAGCAGCTCGAGCTCGACTGGGTGATGGCGAAGCAGTGACCCACTACAAGGAAGCGGACTACTACGAGCTGCTCGAGGTCGGGCGCGACGCCGCCCCGGCGGAGATCGAGGAGGCGTACAAGCGCCAGATGGAGCTGCTCTCGGGCGAATCGCTGGCGACGTACGGCCTGTTCGTCGCGGACGACCTCGTCCACTTCCGCCAGCGGGTCGAGGAGGCCCGCCGGGTCCTGGGCGACCCGGCCCGGCGCCGGGCCTACGACGTCGCCTCCGGCCACGCCCAAGAATCCGCTGTAGAACCTGTCGACGAGCCCGTGGAGGCGGTGGCCGCCGCCCCGGCGCCGGAGACGCTGCGGGCGCAGGAGGCCGCGGCCGGCGACGACCTCGGCGCGCCGCCCGTGGCCGTGGCCGGACCGGCGCCCGAGGAGCCCGGCGCGTCGCCTGACGCGGAGGCCGAAGCCGGGGCCGCCGCCGAGGCATCGGAGGCCGAGCCGCCGGCCGCCCCCGTCGCGCCCAAGGTGCCGGAGGAGCGGGCGCTGCCGCCCTTCGGTCCGTCCGGGCCGGGCCGGGCCGGCGGGCCCGCCGCGGCCGAGCCGCCGCCCGGGCCGGAGACCGTCGGGGACGCCGCCGACCGCTTCGACGGCCCGGCCATGCGGGCGGTGCGGGAGAAGAAGCGCATCACGCTGTCGTCCATCTCGGGGCGCACGCGGATCGCCGAGTACTACCTCGAATCCATTGAAAACGAGAAGTTCGAAAGCCTGCCGCCGCCCATCTACCTGCGCTCCTACATCCGGCAATATGCCTCGGCCATAGGCGTGGACCCGGATCGGGCGGTGGAAGGTTTCCTGGCGCGTTATAATGACGCCCGCGACGGAACGTAGGTGGGGGGACGGGCCCGGACGGGGGAGTGAGAAAGGGCCGAAAGGCACACGAGGAAATGACACCGCAGACGCTGAACAAGATGACCGTCAAGGCGCTGAAGGACCTGGCGCGGGAGCTGTCCGTCCCGGGCTACTCCAAGATGCGCAAGGGCGAGCTGGTGGACGCGATCGTGGCGCGCCAGACGCAGCCGGACCGGGAGCCACGGGCCGCCGTGGGCGAGATGCCGCCGCCGGTTCCCGCCAGCGCCCCGTCGTCGCCCGGGCCCCAGCGGCACGCGCCGCGCCTGAGCGACCTGGGCGACCTGCCGCCCCGCTACGGCCGCACCCGCGCCACCCTGATGGTGCAGAAGCCCGACTACCTGTACGCCTACTGGGAGATCCGCGACGACGAGCTCGCCTCGGCCCGGGCCGGCATGGGCCGCGTGGACGCCCGCCTGGTGATGCGCGCCCACAACGTGAGCGCCGGCATCCACACGGACATCGAGGTCCACGCCCCCATCGGCGACTGGTTCTTCAAGACCGACTGGGCCGGCAGCCGGGTGAAGGTGGAGATCGGCCTGAAGGGCCCCGACGGGCGCTTCATCGTCCTGGCGGTGAGCAACGAGGTGGAGCTGCCCTCCGCCAAGGCCTCCGACCGGGTGGACCCGGAGTGGGCCATCCAGGAGGACCAGTTCGAGGCCATCTACGCGCTCTCCGGGGGCTTTACGCAGGGCGACTCGGCCCAGCTCCAGCGCATCATGCGCGAGGGGTGGGGCCCCAGCT
>CAZGRJ010000209.1:0-2496 GCA_964528115.1 uncultured Nitrospirales bacterium | reverse complement strand
CGAGGGTCAGGGCGAGGTTCTGGAGGATGGACCGGACACGCACGGCGGGCACCGGGGCGAAAGCATACAACAGCGCCGAGGGGGGCGCGGAAGAGGGCGCGTCAGTCCAGGTCGGGCTCGCCTTCCTTGAACACCCGGCTCGCGAGCAGGTCCTCCTTCTCGATGCGGACCAGGTCGTCGCGGGTGAGCTTCGCGCTGGGGTTCTTGAACAGGCGGTTGGCCTGGCGCAGACGGGCCCGGTCGAGGGCGTTACGGATGCTGCGGGCGTTGGCGAAGCGGGGCAGCTCCTTGCGCTTCTCGACGTACTGGCGGAACACCTCCTCGGACCCCTTGCCGAAGACGTAGTTCATCTCCTTCATCATCAGCTTCGCGATCTCCACCAGCTCGTCCACGGAGTAGTCCGGGAAGTCCAGGTGGTGCGCGATGCGCGAGCTCATGCCGGGGTTGCTCTGGAAGAAGCGGTCCATCCGGTCCTTGTAGCCGGCCAGGATCACCACCAGGTCGTCGCGCTGGTTCTCCATGATCTGGAGCAGGATCTCGATGGCCTCCTGGCCGTAGTCGCGCTCGTTCTCGGGGCGGTAGAGGTAGTAGGCCTCGTCGATGAACAGCACGCCGCCCATGGCGCGCTTCAGGACCTCCTTGGTCTTGGGGGCGGTGTGGCCGATGTACTGCCCCACCAAATCGTCGCGCGTGACCGACACCAGGTGGCCCTGGCGGATGTAGTCCAGGCGGTGGAGGATCTCCGCCATGCGCATGGCCACCGTGGTCTTGCCCGTGCCCGGGTTGCCGGTGAAGCACATGTGGAGGGTGGGGGTCTCGGAGCTCAGCTGCATCTTGGTGCGCGCCCGGTCCACCAGGAGCAGCGCCGCGATCTCGCGGATGCGCAGCTTGACGGGCTTGAGGCCCACCAGCTCGTGGTCGAGCTTGTCCAGGACCTCCTGGACGTTGGAGGCCTTGAACTCCTCCTCCAGGTTGACGGTCGCGTCGGGAGGCAGCGGGGCCTCGGCCTCGTCTTCAGCCTTCTCTTGGGCCGGGTCTTTCGCCTTCGCCTCGCTCATGGGTCCGATGATAGCAGCGGGCCGCCCCGCGCGGGACGGCCTGATGTGAAGGAGGACAGAGCCCGCGCCCCGGGCCGCCGATCAACTGAGGACGGCCCGGGGCGGGCACTCAAGTCGCGGACGGTCGCCGTCGCGCCTACCCGTAGCGCTCGCCGGCCGGGCGGTCGGTGGCGTAGCTGTGCAGGTTGTAGCGGATGTTCCGTCCCACGGTGTCGGTGCGCTCCACGCGGAAGCCCGGCTCCTCGGGCGGCCGGTTCACGATGAACGAGAGCTGGATGCTCTCCACGCCCCGGGTATCGTCGAAGGCGCTCACCCGGATGTACTGGTTCGGGAACGCCCGGCGGCACTCGTTGACCTCGTACAGGATCCCGGCCGGGTCCTTCAGGTCGAACATGGGCAGGCCCCACATCTCCCAGTAGGTGTTGCGGGGGTGCGGGTCGTCGGTGTACTCCACGTTCACCGCCCAGCCGTTCTTGATGCAGTACTCGATCTGCTTGGTGATCTGCTCGTCCGTCAGGTCGGGCAGGAACGAGAACGTGCCCTGTGTGAGTCGCATGGTGCTCTCCTTCCGCTTACGCCGAGGGCGTTTCGAGGGGCACGAAGTCCGCCGTGTCGGTGGACTCGTAGTTGAACGTGATGTCCTTCCAGACGTCCAGGGCGCCCTGGAGCGGCGTGCAGTTCTTGGCCGCCCGCTGGAGGATGTCCGGACCCTCGTTCCAGATGTCCCGGCCCTCGTTGCGCGCCAGGACCATGGACTCCAGGGCCACGCGGTTGGCGATGGCGCCCGCCTCGATGCCCTGCGGATGGCCGATGGTGCCGCCGCCGAACTGGAGCACCACGTCGTCGCCCAGGTACGTCAGCAGCTGGTGCATCTGGCCGGCGTGGATGCCGCCCGAGGCCACGGGCATCACCTTGTTCAGGGACGCCCAGTCCTGCTCGAAGAAGATGCCGTGCGGCAGGTTCATCGGCTGGTGGGTCTCGCGCAGGGTGTCGTAGATGCCGGCGATCATGTTGGGATCGCCCTCCAGCTTGCCCACCACGGTGCCGGCGTGGATGTGGTCCACGCCCGCCATGCGCATCCACTTGCAGATCACGCGGAAGTTCATGCCGTGATTCTTCTGGCGCGAATAGGTGGAGTTACCGGCGCGGTGCAGGTGCAGGATCATGTCGTTCTTGCGCGCCCACTTGGCCATGGACTGGATGGCGGTGTAGCCGATCACCAGGTCGATCATCACGATCACCGAGCCCAGCTCCTTGGCGAACTCGGCCCGCTCGTACATGTCCTCCATGGTGGCGGCGGTGATGTTGAGATACGTCCCCTTCACCTCGCCGGTCATGGCCGAGGCCCGGTTGACCGCCTCCATGCAGTACAGGAACCGGTCCCGCCAGTGCATGAACGGCTGGGAGTTGATGTTCTCGTCGTCCTTGGTGAAGTCGA
>CAZGRJ010000208.1:0-2547 GCA_964528115.1 uncultured Nitrospirales bacterium | reverse complement strand
GCCCGCTGGACCGGCATCCCAGTCACCCGCCTGGTGGAGGGCGAGCGCGAGAAGCTGCTGCGGCTGGACGAGGTCCTGCACGAGCGCGTCGTGGGCCAGGACGAGGCCGTGAAGGCCGTCGCCGACGCCGTCATCCGCGCCCGCGCCGGCATCAAGGACCCGAACCGCCCCATCGGCTCGTTCCTGTTCTTAGGGCCCACGGGCGTGGGCAAGACCCAGCTCGCCCGCACCCTCGCCGCCACGCTGTTCGACAGCGAGGAGGCCATGGTGCGCATCGACATGAGCGAGTACATGGAGCGCCACGCGGTCTCCCGCCTGATCGGCGCCCCCCCGGGCTACGTCGGCTTCGAGGAGGGCGGCCAGCTGACCGAGGCCGTGCGCCGCCGCCCCTACGCGGTCCTCCTGTTCGACGAGATCGAGAAGGCCCACCCGGAGGTCTTCGGCGTGCTGTTGCAGCTCTTGGACGACGGGCGCCTGACGGACGGGCAGGGGCACACCGTGGACTTCAAGAACACGGTGCTCATCATGACGAGCAACATCGGCTCGCCCCACCTGCTGGAGGGCATCGACGCCGAGGGCCACATCTCCGACGCCGCCCGCGATGCCGTCATGGCCGAGCTGCGGCACCACTTCCGGCCCGAGTTCCTCAACCGCCTGGACGACGTGGTGCTGTTCAAGCCCCTCACCCAGGCGGAGATCGTCCACATCGTGGACCTGCTCCTGGAGGAGGTCGCCCGGCGCCTGGCCGACCGCCAGATGACCCTCGACGTGACCCCCGAGGCCAAGGCCGAGCTGGCCCGCGAGGGCTACGACCCGGTGTACGGCGCGCGGCCCCTCAAGCGCTTCATCCAGCACCGCCTGGAGACCGCCATCGCCCGCAAGCTGGTGGCCGGCGGCGTGCCCGACGGCGCGAAGATCGTCGTGGACGTCAAGGACGGCGAGCTTGCCGTCGAGGCGCAGGCGGGGACGGCGAGCTAGCAAAAGCCGCAATGTTCAGGCGGATTTCCGCCCCCCACCCGGTCCGGCACCGCCCGTAGACGGGGCGCGGCGGCCCGGGGTACATTACGGCCGTTCAATCAAAACCAACCGGGCCCCGCCCGGGGCCCGGGTCCAGACATAGGGGGATGGCTACATGCATCCGGAAGCGATTGCGTTTGTCGGTGGCTACGTCGCGCTCATCTGCTGGGCGATCTACATGGTGGGCACTGCGCTGCGCACCCCGTCGTCCAGCGGCAAGGGCTTCATGGAGGGGGAGCGTCGCCCCGGGCCGACGGCCAAGCTGCCGAGCGCCTGACGGCAACGCAATGCCATGGCAAGGGCCCCCTCCGGAGCGATTCGGAGGGGGCCCTTTTCGTTGTGCGGTACGGACTTCCGCCTCTCTGGACTCGCCGTGCCCGGCGGGTTACATTGAAAAATGTCGATGCTCGATCAACCCGGCCTGGGCGGGGGTCCGGGCCGACACATGGGGGGCAGGCATATGCGTCCTGAAGCAATCCTGTTCGTAACCGCGTACGGCGTGCTGATCTGCTGGGCCATCTACATGGTGAGCCGTGCGCTGATGACCGACTCCTCGAGCGGCAAGGGCTTCATGGAGGGCGAGCGCCACGCCGGGTACACCGGCAAGGTGCCGAGCCACTAGCGCCCACGCGAAGCCGATCGCAGGGCCCCCTTCGGGACACCCCGGAGGGGGCCCTTTTGCGTTGCGGAGGGGGTGCCCGAGTGCCTATTCTGCGGGCGTTGTGGCGTCAACTTGGATTCGGGGCGGCGGGGTGTCCATGAAAGAAGGGCCGGAACGGGGCGGGAGGCGGCGCGGGCGTTGAGGATGCGGGGCGTCCATCACGTGGAGCTGACGGTGCCGAACTACATGGACAGCACCAAGTTCTACGACAACATGTTCGGCTGGCTGGGCTACAAGAGCTTCTGGACCCTCGGACTCGAGTACACCTCCACCTACTACGTCGCCGGCTTCCCCTTCATCCACACCTACATCGGCATCCAGCCCGCGACGATGGAAACCGACCGGACGCTCGCCGACAAGCGCTACGCCCCCGGCATCAACCACGTGGCCCTGTGGGCGCGCAGCAAGCGCGAGGTGCGGCGCTTCCACCGGGAGTTCCTGCTGCCCGAGGGCGTGGACGTGATCGACCCCCCGGCCGCCCACCCGCTCTACTACCCCGGCTACTACGCCGTCTTCTTCCACGACCCCGCCGGCATCACCTGGGAGCTGGCCTACACCCCGCGCATCCCGAACCCGGTGGACCTGTTGGTGAGCCTGCGCATCTGGCGCCAGGCGGCGAAGGACCTGAAGGCGCAGCACCCGGAGTGGGAGAAGGGGCCGCTCAGGATGGCTTGGCGGCGGTTGCCGGGGAGGGGGCACCAGGAGCCCCGTCACTCTTGATTTTGTAATAGCTGCTGAGCGTGGGAAAATGCTGATCGTCGTCGGTAGCAGGGGGAGTCCTTAGCGGCGCGATTGTCGACGAACGTAGTTCATCGATACCATCAAGTACGACAAGCGAAGAAACGCTTTTCGTTGTTACATCTCGCTCG
>CAZGRJ010000207.1:0-2575 GCA_964528115.1 uncultured Nitrospirales bacterium | reverse complement strand
CCCTGACCGAGACCCCCAAGCTGCCGGGCCTGGACGGGCGCAAGATGAGCAAGTCGTACGACAACGCGGTGTTCCTCTCCGATTCCCCGGCCGAGCGCTGGGACAAGATCCGGACGATGGTCACCGATCCGGCGCGGGTGCGGCGCACCGACCCGGGCGACCCGGACAAGTGCCCCGTGTTCGACCTGCACCGGGCCTTCTCCGACGAGACCACGCAGAAGGAGTGCGCCGACGGCTGCCGCACGGCCGCCATCGGGTGCATCGACTGCAAGAAGCGCCTGAACGGCTTCCTCGACGAGCGCTTCACCCCGATCTACGAGCGCCGCACCGCCCTGATGGCCGAGCCCGAATCGGTGGAGGCGGTGATCGTGGAGGGCTCGATGCGGGCCCGGTCGGTGGCGAGCGCCACCCTGGAGGAGGTGTACGAGGCCATGGGCATCCCGCCGTTCCAGGGCCGGGACGGGTACGAGCCCCCGATGGAGCCGTGAAATAGAGCCGTGACGGACCCGCGCCGAAACGACCGCATGGAGGCCGCAGCATGACCGAATCCGTGGCGTCCCGGGTGGCCATCCCGCCCGGCAGCCGCTTCCTGGTGACCGGGGCCGCCGGCTTCATCGGCTCGGCCCTGGTGGAGGACCTGGTCCGGGCCGGCTTCCAGGTCCGGGGCCTGGACGACATGTCCACCGGGCGCCAGGCCAACGTGGACGAGCTGGCCGCCCTGCCCGGTGCGTCGGAGCGGTTCGAGTTCGTCCTGGGCGACATCCGCGACCTGGACGCCTGCCGCAAGGCCGCGGCGGGGACTGACTACGTCCTGCACCAGGCGGCCCTGGGCTCCGTGCCGCGCTCCATCGAGGACCCGCTCTCCACCAACTCGGCCAACATCGACGGCACCCTCAACGTGCTGGTGGCGGCCCGCGACGCCGGGGTCAGGCGGATCGTCTACGCGGCGTCCTCCTCCGCCTACGGCGACCACCCGGAGCTGCCCAAGGTGGAGGACCGGGTGGGCATGCCCCTCTCGCCCTACGCCGTGACCAAGTACGTGGGGGAGCTCTACGCCCGCGTGTTCGAGGGGGTGTACGGCCTGTCCACCGTGGCCCTGCGCTACTTCAACGTGTTCGGGCGCCGCCAGGACCCGGACTCCACCTACGCCGCCGTGATCCCGCGCTTCGTCTCGGCCCTCCTGCGGCACGAGGCGCCCACGATCCACGGCGACGGCGAGCAGTCGCGCGACTTCACCTACATCGACAACGTGGTCCTGGCCAACCTGCTGGCGGCGACGGCCCCGGCGGCGGCCTCGGGCGCGGTGTACAACGTGGCCTGCGGCGAGCGCACCACGCTGAACGTGCTCTATCGCAAGATCCGCGACCTGCTGGCCCGGCACGACCCGGCGGTGGCGGCCATCGAGCCGGTCCACGGGCCGCCCCGCCCCGGCGACGTGCGCCACAGCCTGGCGGACATCGGGCGCATCCGTGAAGCCCTGGGCTATGAGATCCTGGCCGACACGGCCACGGGCCTGGAGCTGGCCATCGACTGGTACCGGGCCCACCTGTAGCCGTCACGGAGCCCGCCACGGAGGGGAGCGACCAGGGAGAGGGGGGAGCGAATCCCCCGTTCGGGGGACTTCAGTCCGGCCCGGGAATTTGCCGAAACGAGCCATGTCCGGGGGCGTCCCATGCCCCGGCGGACGCGCCCCGCGCTTCAGGGGCGATGGCCACGGCCGCCGCGCGGGTGGCCGGCTTGACGATGCGGCGACCGGCGCGCAAGAAAAAAATCGACACAATCCGGGGAGTTGTGTACAATCCGCCCGCCGTATCGGATTTTTTGGAGAGGAGAGGGATGATGGCGCCGACCCATCCGGGTGAGCGTCTTGCGCCGGGTCCCTGTCCGGAGGCGTGCGGGCACGAGCCTGGAGGGGCCGATTTGACCGAGCGTGGCGGCAGCACCGCGCCTTTGCGCCGGGGCCTTTGGATCATGGGGTTCCTGGCCGCCGGGGCCTGGCTCTGGTCCAACATCTTCCTGCAGGTGCAGGAGAGCGAGGCCACCGTGGTCTACCCGGCGTTCGAGGTGGCCGCCGAGCCCCTCGTCCTCGCGACCAACCCGGACCAGACCATCCGCGGCAACGTCCAGCGCGGCCAGAGCGTCTTCGGCCTGCTCTCCCACTACGGCCTGGAGCCCCCGGCCATCAACGCCATGGTGCGCGCCGCGCGCCCGGTCGCCGACCTGGGCCGGGTGTCCACGGGCCAGGCCTACCGGGTGCGCCTGGACAAGGCCGGGCACTTCCACACCTTCGAGCTCGACATCTCCGACGCCCGCCTGCTGCGGGTCTCCGTGACGCCGTTCGGCTACGTGGCGGACGAGGACGACATCGCCTACGACATCCGCCCCACGGTCCTCACGGGCACCGCCGGCACCGGGTTGTTCGACGCCCTGCTCCAGCGCCCCGGCGGCGTGGAGCTGGCCCGGAACCTGTACGACACCTTCGCCTGGGAGATCGACTTCCGGCGCGACATCCACCCCGGCGACACCTTCCGCATGCTGGTGGACGAGGTCTGGCGCGACGGCCGGTTCGAGCGCT
>CAZGRJ010000206.1:0-2611 GCA_964528115.1 uncultured Nitrospirales bacterium | reverse complement strand
TAGGCCGAGGGGAAGCGCCCGTCCACGGCCCAGATCACGAACACGGCGGCCCACTCCAGGCCCTTGGCCGAGTGGACCGTGGAGAGGATCAGGTGCTCCGGGTCCTCCTGGGCCTCCAGGCCCGACACGCTCGCCTCCGGCGGCTCCAGCGCGAGGTCCGTCAGGAACGGCTCCAGCTTCTCGTAGCGCTCCGCCAGGGCGGAAAGCTGGTCCAGGTCCTTGGTGCGCTTGGGGTGGTCGTCGTAGTGGACCGTCAATTGCGGGGTGTAGTAGTGCACCACCTGCTCGATCGCCTCGGTGGGCTTGGTCCCGGACCGCGCCAGGGGCACGAGCAGCCCGGCCAGGCCCTCCAGCTTGCCCTGCCAGGCCGGGGGAAGCTGCAACAGGGCCTGCCACGGATCGGGGGCGCCCGTGATGTGGGCGAAGATGCGCTGGGCCGTGACCTCGCCCACCCCCGGGTGGAGGCGCAGGACGCGCACCCAGGAGACCGCGTCGCCGGGGTTCTCCAGCACCCGCAGGTAGGCCACCACGTCCTTCACGTGGGCGGTCTCCATGAACTTCAGGCCGCCCCGCTTCACGAACGGCAGGCCGTGGCGGGCCAGCTCCACCTCCAGGTCGAAGGTGTGGTAGGCGCTGCGGAAGAGCACGGCGATGTCGTTGAGCGGCATCCCCTCCTCGTGCAGCTCGAGGATGCGCTGGCAGACGAAGCGCGACTGGAGGTTCTCCGTGGACGCCCGGATCAGGGCGGGCGTCGGCCCCTCGGGGCGCGGCGTGGTGAGGGCCTTCGGGTAGCCCTGGGTGGCTCGGGCGATCACCTCGTTCGCCACGGCCAGGACCTCGGGCGTGCTGCGGTAGTTCTCCGTGAGCTTGACGATCCGCGTGCCCGGGAAGTCCTGGGGGAAGTCCATGATGTTCTTGAAGCACGCGCCCCGGAAGGCGTAGATGCTCTGGGCGTCGTCCCCCACCGCCATCACGTTGTCGTGGCCCGTGGCGAGCAGGCGCACCATGCGGGCCTGGAGGCGGTTCGTGTCCTGGTACTCGTCCACCATGACGTAGCGGTACAGGGCCGCGATCCGGTCGCGCTCGCACGGGTGCTCGGAGAGCAGCGTGACCACGTGGGTGAGCAGGTCGTCGTAGTCCACCAGCTGGCGCTGGCGCTTGAGGTCCCGGTAGCGGGCGCCGAGGCGCAGGATGTCGGTCAGGTGCTCGAGGAAGTGGGGGTACTCGGTGCTGACCGTCTCCTCCACGGTCACGTCGCGGTTGACGGCCTTGCTGAGGATGTCCAGGAGCGTGCGCTTCTTGGGGAACAGGCGGCCCTTGCCGGCCAGCTCCAGCTCGCCCCGCACCAGGCCGATCACGTCCTCGGCGTCGGGCCGGTCCAGGATCGTGAAGGCCCGGTCCAGGCCGATGGCGCCGCCGAACCGGCGCAACAGGCCGCAGGCGGTGGCGTGGAAGGTGCCCCCCTGGACCCGGTCGCAGCGGGCGTCCAGGAGCAGCCCGGCGCGCTGGCGCATGACCTCGGCGGCCCGGCGGGTGAAGGTGAGCAGGAGGATGTGGTCCGGCTGAACCCCCCGTGCCACGAGATACGCCGTCCGGTAGATGAGCGTGCGGGTCTTGCCCGTGCCCGCGCCGGCGACCACCAGGACCGGCCCCTCCGTGGCGCGCGCCGCCTCCGCCTGGGCGGTGTTGAGGGCGGACAGGAGGGACTCGCCGTCCCCCGCTGCACCCTCCCCGGCCATGGGGACCAGTCGGTAGCGCTTCATAAGGGGGGGTTATACGGGAACGCGGGGGACCCGGCAAGCGCGGGCCGACGATGCCCGCGCTTACGGGAGCTTGGCCGCCAGGGCGTCGAAGGCGCTGTCGTCCGGGGCATCCCAGGGCAGCTCGTCGAAGACGAAGGCCCCGGTCAGCTCGGCGATCAGGGCGCCGTTGTCCACGGCGGACGGGTCGCTCGGGTCCGCGGGGCCGTTCAGGACGATGCCGGCGACGGCGAGCCCCGCCGCCCGCACGGCGTCCACGGTCAGGCGGGTGTGGTTGACGGTCCCCAGCGCCCGGCGGGCAACGATCAGGACGGGAAAGGCCAGGGCCGCCGCGATGCCGCCCACGTCCAGCCCCGGCGCCACGGGCACGGCCCAGCCGCCCGCGCCTTCGGCGACCACGAAGGCGTGGCGCTCCGCGAGGGCCGCGAACGCCGCTTCGATGGCCCCGATCCGGATGTCCTTGCCCGCCGCCCGCGCCGCCGCCAGGGGCGAGGCCGCCAGGGGAAAGGCGTAGGGGCACACCCGCTCCGGCGGGTCGTCCGATCCCGACGCCGCCAACAGGGCCGCCGTGTCGGGCCCGACGCCGCCCGCGACGCCCGTCTCCACCGGCTTCATCACCCCCACGTCGATCCCGCGCCGGACCAGGGCCCGGACGATCCCGCACGCCACGTGGGTCTTGCCCACGCCCGTGTCCGTGCCCGTGACGAAGAGGCCCCTCACCACGCCCCCGGCACCCGGCTGCCCAGGTCGAACACCTGGCCCGAGGTCGCCCCCATCGACGCGAGCTGGACGACGAAGTCCGCGACGGCCTCCGGCGTGTTGAGGCGCCCCAGGGCGTTGTTCGCCGTGAG
>CAZGRJ010000205.1:0-2630 GCA_964528115.1 uncultured Nitrospirales bacterium | reverse complement strand
CGCCGACGCCAACGACCGGGCCCAGTTCGCCGAGCTGGAGACCCTGGGCGAGCTCGCCCGGGTGGCCTGGTCCCACGACGTGCAGGTGATGATCGAGGGGCCCGGCCACGTGCCCATGCAGATGATCAAGGAGAACATGGACAAGCAGCTCGAGGAGTGCGACGAGGCGCCCTTCTACACCCTCGGGCCCCTGACCACCGACGTCGCCCCGGGCTACGACCACATCACCAGCGCCATCGGCGCCGCCATGATCGGCTGGTACGGCTGCGCCATGCTCTGCTACGTGACGCCCAAGGAGCACCTGGGACTGCCCGACCGGGAGGACGTGCGCCAGGGCGTGATCGCCTACAAGATCGCCGCCCACGCCGCCGACCTGGCCAAGGGCCATCCGGGCGCCCAGGCGCGGGACAACGCGATCTCCAAGGCACGCTTCGAGTTCCGCTGGCAGGACCAGTTCCACCTGGGGCTGGACCCTGAGACGGCCCTCGCCTACCACGACGCCACCCTCCCCGCCGAGGGTGCCAAGACCGCCCACTTCTGCTCCATGTGCGGCCCCTCCTTCTGCTCCATGAAGATCACGCAGGAGGTGCGGGACTACGCAAAAGACCACGGCATGGCCGAGGATGAGGCACTGAAGGCCGGCATGGCGGAGAAGGCCGAGGAGTTCAAGAAGAAGGGTCTGGCGCTGTACTCGGAAGCCTAGGCGCCGCCTTCCCCACCCCGTAAAGCCCGCTCCGGGGCCCGCCGATGAGGGCCCATGGAGTTCTACCGCCTGGACGAGGTGCCCGAGGGGCCCGGCGAGCGGGTGTACCGCTACGGCTGGGTGGGCAACCTGATCGCGTCCTTCGGCCTCGGCATCACCGGGGTGCTGTGCATCGCGTTCCCGGCCTGGGGCTGGATCACGGGGCAGCGGGCGGCCTGGGCCGTGGCGTGGCTCGTTCCCTCCGGCTTGTGCCTCGTGTGGATGGCGCGGACGGTCATCCGGACCCTGGGGCCGTGCCTCGACCAGCGGACCAACTGGCTCATGCGGAAGACGCCCAGCGGCCTGGTGCTCAAATTCCGCTCGCCCTACAACGCGGGATTCCCGGCCGAGGACATCGTGGCCGTGCGCATCGGATACGGCGAGATCGCCTGGGCCCGGAAGACCACCGAGGTGCGCGTCGTGGCCTCGAGCGACGGGTCCGCCAACCGAGTCTACCGCCACCTGGACCTCCGGATCGCCTCGGACGACATGGCGCGGCTCGCCGAGCACCTGCGCGCCGAGCGGGCCCGGGAGGCGCCGTGGGTGAAGCACTGGTGGGGGAGCTCGCGCGGCAAGGCGAACGACTACCCCGTGCAGGTGGCGGCGGACGACGTGGTGCGCATCGCCTGGCGGGCCCGGCCGGGGCTGAACAAGGCCCTCGCCGACCTGCGCCACGTCATCACGGTGGCCCCGCCCTTGAAGGTGAAGGGGGACTTCTACGCCCTGAAGGGCCTGTCGCCCGCCGACCAGGAGGCCCGCGTGCGCACTCTGGCCGCCGAGGGCGACGTGATCGGCGCCGTGGCGGCGGCCGAGGTGGCCTGGGGCCTGTCCACCACCGACGCCGTGCGCCGTGTGGAGGACCTGACCGGCGTGAACGATCTGCTGCCCACCGCCGTCGGCCACTGACCGCGCCCCCCGCCCGTTTGCGCGCCCGGGCGCCCGCCCGGTAAAGTGGCGCCGAAAATTTCCTCTCCCCTCGACCCTAACTGGCGCAAGGAGCTGCCCCCATGTCGTACGACGTCTTCGCCCTCGGCAACGCCATCGTGGACCTGCAGGTCCGCATGCCGGACGACTTCCTGGAGGCGCTGGGCGTGGACAAGGGGGTCATGACGCTGGTGGAGGAAGACCGCCAGCGCAAGATTCTGGCGGGCCTGGACGGCCACCCGGTGCACCGCTGCTCGGGCGGTTCGGCGTGCAACACGATCGTGGGCGTGGCCGACTTCGGCGGGAGGGCGGGCTTCGCCGGCAAGGTGGGGGCGGACGAGCTGGGGCGCTTCTACCTGGACGAGCTGAAGGACCTCGGCATCGCCTGCGACGTGCAGCCGACCCAGGGCCACACGGGCACGAGCGTCATCCTCATCACCCCGGACGCCCAGCGCACCATGCTCACCTGCCTGGGTGCCGCCACGGGGCTGACCACGGACGACGTGGACCCGTACGAGATCGGCAAGGCGAAATACCTGTACGTGGAGGGCTACCTGTTCTCGAACCCGGTCACCCGCGACGCCGCCGAGCGCGGGATCGAGGTGGCCAAGGAGGCGGGCGTGAAGGTGGCCCTGACCGTGAGCGACCCGTTCCTCATCACCCTGTGCAAGGACGTGTTCTGGGAGCTGATCCGCGGCCCCGTGGACCTGCTCTTCTGCAACCTCCAGGAGGCCCGCGCCCTCACCGGCCTGGACGACCCCGTGGCCTGCGCCCAGGAGATTCACAAGCACTGCGAGAACGTCTGCCTGACGCTCGGCAAGGACGGCTCCATCGTCATGCACGGCGGCGAGGCCTTTCCCGTGGAGGGCGTCGCCGTGGAGGCGGTGGACACCACCGGCGCCGGCGACATGTACGCCGCGGGCGTGCTTTACGGCATCACGAGCGGCATGACCTGGAAGCAGGC
>CAZGRJ010000204.1:0-2635 GCA_964528115.1 uncultured Nitrospirales bacterium | reverse complement strand
CATCGACCCCCTGCCCGCCGCGCCCGCCGACTACGCCACCTACATGGCCGACCTGTCGGCCACCATGCAGGAGCTCCTCGATCTGGTGGCCCAGGCGTTCGGCACCGACTACGCCACCCTGAGCGCCGCGGCCGCGCCGCCCGCCGCCGGGCTCGCGCCCCTCTACGTCGCGGTCCGGGTGTTCGACGCCACATTGAAGTCGCCCCCCGACCTGGAGACGGACGCCGACCGGGAGCTGATGGTCCGCCTGCTGGCCAAGGTGGACGCACTGGGCGTCCTCCAGGGCACCATCGACGACCTGGGGCAGTGGCTCACCGACAATGGGAGCTTCAAGGTCGCCGCGGGGCCGGTCCGGAAGGCCGGCGCGGACGTCCCAAGCGGCTCCGGCACGGCGCGAAGGGCCGGGGAGGGATGCACCGTCGTGCCCCCACCCGATGATATCGACATCCCCTCCACGGCGCGGCTCTCGAGCATCATGAGCTTCCCCTTCTTTGACGTGGTCTCCGACGCCCTGGGGGATTTCACCACGGCCATGGCCGCGATTTCCTCACTCGTGGGCGCCGTTCCCGGGGCATCAACGGCCACCAGCGCCTATGGGGCCGCGGCCACCGTGGTCGGGTCGGTGACGGATTACATGAGGGCCATACTGCCGTCCGCCTTCACGAGCCTGTCCTTCGACGTGGAGAGCCCCATCTGGGAGGACAAGAGCACGCCCGCGTCCGCCTGGAGCAATGCCCAGGCGCACGTGACCAGCACGCCCTTCAACCTGGCGAAGGCGGCGCTGGAGGACCTGATATCGGTGGCCGAGCTGGCAGACCTGCCGGGCTGGGCCCTCACGGCCGCCCAGTTTTCCTACCAGGACGAGTTCGACGCCGCGCTGGACGACGTCACGGACGCCGACGGACCCCTGTGCCTCACCGTCCCGGCCCAGCAGTGGGGACCGTTCGACGTCACGTCGGACGAATGGAGCGAGGCCGAGGTCATCGGGGACACCATCGCCAAAGTGGCGCACGAGGCCTACGTTCCGGCCATGCTGGGCCCATCGCAGATCCGGGTGCGGGTCCTGCCGGACAAGTTCGGCGGGGCCACGATCGTCGCCAACAATTTCGTCACCGTCGAGGCCAAGACCGTCTCCATATCACCCGTCTCCCCCAAGGTGGACAAGCCCGGCGACGTGGTGAACCTCACAGTCAGCGTCAACGCCCACGTGCCCGGGAGCATCGACTTCACGCCCCCACCCGGCGTCCCGAAAGCCGCCGTGACCCACGTGTACCAGGGGGGCGGCATCCACGCGTTCCAGTTCCTGTCTCCCAGCCTGGAGTCCCAGTTCCCCGCCCCCTTCAAGGTGGTGAGCACCTCGGCCGTGGTGCCCCCGACCGACTTCGAGCGGGCCGACAGCGTAAACATCAAGCTTAACAAGGGCACCCTGGAGATCACGGGCGAGCGCAGCTGCATCGCCCCCGGCGAGACCGTGGACCTGGAGGCGATCCTCACCGGCTTCGACGACCCGGCCGCCCACACCGTCACCTGGACCGAGTCCGCCGGCAGCACCACCCCCGGCACCGACACGCGCATCGCCACCTACACGGCCCCGGGCACCCTCGGGCTCGTTACCGTGCGGGCCGAGACCCCCGTGCCCGGCGCCGAGGACCCGGCCGCGGACGAGGTGTCGATGGAAGTGTCCGACGCCTGCATGCAGCAGTTCCTCGCCGTGTACATGCAATCCCAGGCGGACGGCGACCCGGACTGCTTCGGGCCCTTCGGGTCCCGCGCCGACATCGGAGAGGAGGCGTTCGACGTGGTGCTCTATCCCCCGGAGTACGCCGACTCCGGGGACTTCTTCCTCGGGCAGCGCGCGCCGGCGCCCGACGCCCCCTACTTTTCCGGCGCTCCCGTGACGCTGACGGCCCAGAGCAGCTTCACAGAGATGATCCCGGTGGACCTGGATACGTGCGCCACGACGCACCCCTTCGCCCTTGCCGACGTGCTCCTGGAAACCACCGGGAACGCCGCCCACTGGGAGATGCACTACGACAACCGCGGCGACTGCTATGAGGTCGGCACCGTGTCGGGCTGCAACGTGGGCCGGTCCAGCATCTTCGTGGACCACTACATGTACCTGCCGATCGAGGAGCCCGGTACCTATAAGCTGACCATGGACCTGGCGTGCAACCTCTACCCGCACTTCGGCGGCGTGTACCTGACGATGTCGCGCTACATCGACGGCGCGGGCTTCCCCCAGCCGCCCAACGCCGGCGGGTCGCCCGCCCTCGCGCGCAACGTGACGCTGGCGTTCGACTGCACCGGCACCGCCGCCCAGCAGTCCCTGGTCCTGGACCTGGTGGGCCCCCTGGGCTCCACGGGCACCGACCTGCTCACGATCGGCTACCAGGGCGCCCCGGCCGGGTACTTCGGCGGCCTCACGCCGGATGAGCTCGCGGAAAACGAGGCGGCCCTGGACGCCCTGGGCAAGGGCCCCACGCCCATCTTCCTGTTCGACATGGACGTGCGGACCACCATCGAGCGCCTGGACTAACGGAAGCACCTCGGGGGAGAGGAGCACGCAATGCGGATGGATCGGTCATTTCGGGGCGTGTGGGTGGTGGTGCTGGCGGTCTTCGCCGGGTGCATGGCC
>CAZGRJ010000203.1:0-2663 GCA_964528115.1 uncultured Nitrospirales bacterium | reverse complement strand
TCATGGTGCTCATGATGGCGGCCCTCCTGCAGAACACCTTCACCCTGATCGTCCTGCGCATGGAGCACTACTGACCGCCGTGGCCCCGGACGAGGAAACAAAGGCCTCCGTGGCCGACGCTCCCGCCGCAGCTCCCGCGCCGCCCAAGGGCAAGCGCGAGCGCAGCTTCGACCTCGCCCCCGACAAGCGCGGGGCGGCGATCAACGGGGCGCTGTACGTGCTCTACGCGGCGGTGTCCGTCTACATCGCCGTGGGGGTGGCGCAGCCGAACACGATCTGGTTCTACGTCTTCTACTTCATGTTCTTCCTGGCGGTCTTCCAGGGCTACACGATCGTCATCCGCCAGTGCCTCCTGATGAGCCCCAAGAGCCCGGCCCGGGTGGAGGTGGTCGGAAGGAGGATCCGGATCACGCGCCGGAACGGCGACACGGCGGAGGTCACCCAGGACGCCGACTACACCCGGCGCAAGTCGGTGCTCGTCCTCCAGGGCAAGACCCACGACAACCAGAAGGTGAACGAGGTGGTCCGCAAGGGGTCGCTCGGCGACGCGTCCTTCGAGGCGCTGGTGGATGCCCTCAAACGGGTCAGGTGAGGCCATGCAAGGTTTTCTGGGCACCAAGGCGGACTTCTGGTGGGACATGACCCTGACCACGGAGACGATCGTCGTGGCGGCGTTCGTCACCGGGTTCGTCTTTGCCCGCAAGCACCAGGGCTTCAAGCACCAGAAGGCGATGCTGGTGGCGACGGTGCTGGTATCCGCGTGGCTCGCCATGTACGTGGCGCAGCAGATGATCGCCGGGCTGTCGGGCTTCGACGGGCCCGAATCCATCAAGTACGCCGTCTACCTGCCCGTGATCATCTTTCATTCCCTGGTCTCCACCCTGGCGGTGCTGCTGTCCATCTACCAGATCTACAGCGGCTTCAAGTGGTCCCGGTTCCAGGGGGGCGACAAGGTGCTCGCGGGGCGCGGGGCGTCGCGCCACCGCAAGCTGGGCAAGGTGACCCTGCTCTCCTATCTGGCGAGCGTGAGCACCGCCTACATGATCTACTTCATGCTCTTCGTGCTGTACGCCCCCCTGCGCAACCCGGAGTACGGGATGGGCGAGTCCATCGGCGTGGTCACGGCCATCGCGGTGTTCGCCGGCGGCGCCATCCTGGCGGGCGGGGCGTGGCTGTCGCGCCGGGCCCGGGTCGCCAACGCCGAGCCGTAGGGCCGTGGACGGGGCGCCCGCGCCCGCATCCTCTCCTCCGCCCGGCTTCTGGGGCCGCCTGGGCCGCGCCGTGGTCCGCAACGCCAAGGACAACCCCTACGTCACCGTCCTGTTCAGCTTCTGGGCCTTCGGCTACATGATGATGGTGCCCACCCTCCTGGGGGGCCACTTCATGACCTACATCAGCGAGCGCCTCGGGGGCACCCCGGAGACCCTGTTCATCGCCTTCGGGGGCCTGATGGTCAACGTCCTGCTGTTCGCCTTCCTGGTGCCGTTCCTGCTGTGGATGCTGGTGTGCTGGGCCCTGCGGCGGGACGACGGCGGCTCGGACGCCTCCGGTTGACTCGGCCGCCGGGCGGCCCGGATAATCCCGGTCCGCCGCAGTTGGTTGCACGGCCATTCGGTTTCGGGCGGGCGTAGCTCAGCTGGTAGAGTCCCAGCTTCCCAAGCTGGTTGTCGCGGGTTCGATCCCCGTCGCCCGCTCCAGTCCGAAACCAAGGGCCCCCAATGAAGGGCCCCCATGTCGGGGCGGCCCGCCGACCTTCGGGAGATCCCATGCGAACCCTGGTGCTGGGTGGCGCCCGGTCCGGCAAGAGCGTCTTCGCCGAGTCGCTCGTGGGCGACGCCGGCCCCGTGCGCTACCTGGCCACGGCGCGGCCCATCGACGCCGAGATGGCCGAGCGCATCCGCCGCCACCGCGAGCGCCGGCCGGAGGCGTGGCAGGTGGTCGAGGTGGACGCCGACCTCGCGGGACCGGTCGCGGAGCTGCGCGGGGACATCCTGCTGATCGACGGCCTCACCCTCTGGCTCGCCACGCTCCTGGAGGAGGATGCGGACCCCGTGGCCCCCGTGGAGGCGGCCCTCAAGGCCCTGGAGGCGGCACCCCACTGGGTGGTGGTGTCCGAGGAGGTGGGGGGCGGCCTCGTCCCGACGAACGCCCTCGGGCGCCGCTTCCGCGACCTGGCCGGGGAGGTGAACCAGAAGGTGGCGGCCCTCGCCGACACGGTGATCCTGATGACCGCCGGCATCCCGCAGACGATCAAACCATCGATCAAGGGCGGCGCGTGAGCGAAGCCGAGGCGCAGGTCGGCGCGGCGGTGGCCGCCGTCCGCCCGGTGGGCCACGCCCTCGCCCCGGTGGTGCAGGGGCGCCTGGACCGGCTCACCAAGCCCCCCGGCAGCCTGGGGCGGCTGGAGGGCCTGGCCCTGCGCCTCGCCCTGGCCCAGGACACCCAGAAGCCCCGGGCGGCGCCGCGCGCGGTCCTGGTGTTCGCCGCCGATCACGGGATCGCGGCCGAGGGGGTGAGCGCCTACCCACGCGAGGTGACGGCCCAGATGGTTCTGAACTTCCTCGCCGGGGGCGCGGCCGTGAACGTCCTGGCGCGCCAGGCGGATGCGCGCCTGACCGTGGTGGACGTGGGGGTCGATCACGACTTCGAGGAAATCCCCGGGC
>CAZGRJ010000202.1:0-2664 GCA_964528115.1 uncultured Nitrospirales bacterium | reverse complement strand
CCTGAAGGCCGGGGCCGACGTGGTCATGAGCGCTCCGGGCGCCATGTGGGACCCGTCCCTGGCCGCCAAGTGGCGCGCCGCCCCCGGCGTGGCCGCCGCCGCGCCGGCCTGATCCGAAAAGCTAGGTAAGTCCGAACAGACTGCGGGCGTTGTCCGCCGTGGCCTTCACCAGCGCCTCGGCGCTGACGCCCTTGATCTCCGCCAGCTTCGCCGCCACCAGCGTCACGTAGGCGGGCTCGTTGGGCTTGCCCCGGAACGGCACCGGCGCCAGGTACGGGCAGTCCGTCTCCACCAGCATGCGCTCCAGGGGCACCTTGCGGGCCGCGTCGCGGACCTCGTCGGCGCGGTTGAAGGTGACGATGCCCGAGAACGAGACGTAGTAGCCCAGCTCCAGCCCCGCCGCCGCCAGGGGGTAGGCGGACGAGAAGCAGTGGAGCACGCCGGTCACGTCCGGGAACTCGCGCAGGATGGCCTCGGTGTCGGCCTCCGCCTCGCGGCTGTGGATGACCACGGGCCGCCCCATCTCCTGCGCGATCTGCATCTGGGCGCGGAAGAACTCGCGCTGCACGTCGCGCGGCGAGTGGTCGTAGTGGTAGTCGAGCCCGATCTCCCCCACCGCCACGCACGCGCCGTCCGCCGCCAGCTCCCGAATCTCCCCCAAATCCGCCGCCGAGTGCGCCGCCACGTCGTGCGGGTGGATGCCCGCCGTGGCGAAGACCATCCCGTGCGCCGCCGCCACGTCCCGCGCCATCTCGCTGTCCACCAGCGTGGTGCCGATGGTCACGATGGCCGAGACCCCCGCCGCGCGGGCGCGGTCGAGGACTCCGGCCAAGTCGGCGGCCAGGTCGCCCGAGTGGACGTGGGCGTGGGAGTCGATGATGCCGGGGAGGGTGGGGAGGGGATCGGACATGGATTCTTCCAATCGCGGGCCGTGGAAGCCTTACGAGCGGGTGGCGGGTGCCGTTCGGGCGATTGCGGCCGAGATTGGCATTATGTCCGGCGCGTTCCCGCCGGACCAGTGTTTCCGGGAGGTCCGGCGGGTATCATCGTGTTGTGCAGGCAGGTTGAGTGCGCCGGGGGGCCTCGCGGGGCGCCGTGGGGCCCGGAGGCGTCCGGCGTCGGACGTGGAAATGCGCATCCATGGAGGTGGCGGCATGAGCGGTGACGTGTATTGGATGTTGGAGCTGCAGGTGCAGCCGGGACGGGAGCGCGACCTCGAGGCGCTCATGGCGGAGATGGTCGGCACCACAATGGCCAACGAGCCCGGCACGCTCAACTTCGAGTGGAGCAGGAGCGCGGACGGCACGCTGTGTCACCTCTACGAGCGATACGCCGACTCGGCGGCGGCGATGACGCACGTGGCCGCGTTCGGCGAGAAGTTCGCCCCGCGCTTTCTGGAGGCGCTGAAGCCGGTCCGCTTTGTCGTGTACGGCGCACCGAGCCAGGAAGTGAAGGACGCGTTGGCCGGATTCACCCCCGTCTACATGCAGCCTGTCGCCGGCTTTCGCCGGTAGCGCGGCCGACCGCCGCCGACATCCCCCTTACACGGAACGGGTGGCCGCGGCCCGCGGTACCCGCGCGGGCGCGGTCGAGCACGCCGGCCAAGTCGGCGGCCAGGTCGCCCGAGTGGACGTGGGCGTGGGAGTCGATGATGCCGGGGAGGGTGGGGAGGGGATCGGACATGGATTCTTCCAATCGCGGGCCGTGGAAGCCTTACGAGCGGGTGGCGGGTGCCGTTCGGGCGATTGCGGCCGAGATTGGCATTATGTCCGGCGCGTTCCCGCCGGACCAGTGTTTCCGGGAGGTCCGGCGGGTATCATCGTGTTGTGCAGGCAGGTTGAGTGCGCCGGGGGGCCTCGCGGGGCGCCGTGGGGCCCGGAGGCGTCCGGCGTCGGACGTGGAAATGCGCATCCATGGAGGTGGCGGCATGAGCGGTGACGTGTATTGGATGTTGGAGCTGCAGGTGCAGCCGGGACGGGAGCGCGACCTCGAGGCGCTCATGGCGGAGATGGTCGGCACCACAATGGCCAACGAGCCCGGCACGCTCAACTTCGAGTGGAGCAGGAGCGCGGACGGCACGCTGTGTCACCTCTACGAGCGATACGCCGACTCGGCGGCGGCGATGACGCACGTGGCCGCGTTCGGCGAGAAGTTCGCCCCGCGCTTTCTGGAGGCGCTGAAGCCGGTCCGCTTTGTCGTGTACGGCGCACCGAGCCAGGAAGTGAAGGACGCGTTGGCCGGATTCACCCCCGTCTACATGCAGCCTGTCGCCGGCTTTCGCCGGTAGCGCGGCCGACCGCCGCCGACATCCCCCTTACACAGAACGGGTGGCCGCGGCCCGCGGTACCCGCGCGGGCGCGGTCTGAGGACGGCGGGCAGGTCGGCGGCGAGGTCGCCCGAGTGGACGTGGGCGTGGGCGTGGGCGTGGGAGTCGATGATGCCGGGGAGGGTGGGGAGGGGATTTTCCTTGCCGCTCATAATGGTACCGGCCGCTCGTCCTTAAAGACTACCGACCATCTTGATGACGCCAGATCCAGCCTTCGCAAGGTTATAGATTGCCCCGAGCGCACAACCTACCGAAATGAGCAGTTTGGCGAAAAATACAACGACGATTCGAACCCGATCACCTGTACCCGTTAGCCATTCTTCATCGCCAATGAACAC
>CAZGRJ010000201.1:0-2681 GCA_964528115.1 uncultured Nitrospirales bacterium | reverse complement strand
GACTGCGGGCCGTCGCTCCAGGCGTGGTCGGGGTCGTTGTGGACCTCCACCATCACGCCGTCGGCGCCCGCCGCGATGCTCGCGAACACCATGGGCGGCACGAAGCGGCGCACGCCGGTGCCGTGGGAGGGGTCCAGGATGATCGGCAGGTGGGTCAGCTCGCGCAGGACGGGCACGGCCGAGATGTCCAGGGTGTTGCGGGTGGCGGTCTCGAAGGTGCGGATGCCGCGCTCGCACAGGATCACGCGCGGGTTGCCCTCCGACAGGATGTACTCGGCGCTCATCAGCCACTCGTTGATCGTCGTGGAGAGGCCGCGCTTTAAGAACACCGGCTTCTTGCACTTGCCCACGCGCTTGAGCAGGGCGAAGTTCTGCACGTTGCGGGTGCCGATCTGCACGATGTCGGCGTAGTCGTCCACCATCTCGACCTGGCTGGTGTCCATCACCTCGGTGATGAACGGCAGCCCGGTCTCCTCGCGGGCCTTGGCGAGGAGCTTCAGGCCCGCCTCCTCCATGCCCTGGAAGGTGTAGGGACTGGTGCGGGGCTTGTAGGCGCCGCCGCGCAGGATCTGGGCGCCCGACGCCTTGACGGAGTGGGCGATCTCCAGCATCTGGCCCTCGCCCTCCACCGAGCACGGGCCGGCCATGACGCACACCCGGTCGCCGCCGATCTCCACGTCCCCCACGCGGATCACCGTGTGCTCCTTCTTCATCTCGGAGGAGGCCAGCTTGTAGGGTTTCAGGATCGGGACGACGGACTCGACGCCGTCCAGGGTCTCCAGGGTCTGGAGCTGGCCCTTGCGGCGCTCGTCCCCGACCGCGCCGATGACGGTCCGCTCCACGCCCGAGATGACGTGGGGGTTGTACTCCAGCTCCTCGATCCGCTTGACCACCGCGTCGATCTCGCGCTGGCTGGCGCCCGCCTTCATCACGATGACCATCGCCCGGTGCCGACTCCTATGCCGAAAGTGGAACGCCCGCGCTCCGGCCATCCCCGGGGCGCCGCGCACCGATAACCGAAAAGGATACACCCCCGCCCCGGCCGGCACAAAAGGCCGGGGGCGGCGTCAGCCCTCGAACAGGCCCTTGACCTTGTCCAGGATGCCGGAATCGCCGGCCCCCACGTCCTCGCCCGACTCCTTGGCGAAGGCCTCCAGGAGCTCGCGCTGGCGGGGGGAGAGGCGGTGCGGGACCTTCACGTGGACGGTGACGATCTCGTCGCCGGTGCCGTGCCCGTGCCCCGAGAGGTCGTGGAACCCCTTGCCCTTCAAGCGGAACTTGCGGCCGCTCTGGGTGCCGGGGGGGATCTTGAGGAGCACCGGCTCGGTCATGGTGGGCACCTCCACCTGGGCCCCCAGGGCCGCCTGGGTGAAGGCGATGGGCATCTCCACGTGGAGGTTGCGGCCCTCACGGGTGAAGCGCTCGTGCGGCCGGACGGAGATGACCACGTAGAGGTCCCCCGGCGGCCCGCCGCGCTCGCCGGCCTCGCCCTCGCCGGAGAGGCGCAGGCGGTTGCCGGTCTCCACCCCGGCGGGGATCTTCACGTGCAGGGTCTTGCGGGCGTGGAGCTTGCCGGCGCCGTGGCACTCGGGGCACGGCTCGGCCACGATCTGGCCGGCCCCCTGGCACTCGGTGCAGGTCCTGGCCACGGTGAAGAAGCCCTGCTGGAAGCGCACCTGGCCCGAGCCCCGGCAGGTGGGGCAGGTCTTGAGGCCGGTGCCGGCCTTGGCGCCGCTGCCGGAGCAGGCGGTGCAGGTCTCGTAGCGGGGGACCTTGAGGTTGAGCTCGTCGCCGAAGAAGGCCTGGGAGAAGTCGATCTCCAGGTCGTAGCGCAGGTCGGCCCCGCGCGAGGCGCGGGTGCGGGCACGGCCCGGGCCCGCGGCGCCGCCGAAGAAGTCCTCGAAGATGTCGGAGAAGATGTCGCCCATCCCCCCCGGGCCGCCGAAGCCCCCCATGCCGCCCATGCCCTCGGCCCCCGCCCCCACGCCGGCGTGGCCGAAGTTGTTGTAGGCCTCGCGCTTCTGCGCGTCCGAGAGGACCGCGTAGGCCTCGCCCACCTCCTTGAAGCGGGCCTCGGCCTCCTTGTCCCCCGGGTTCTTGTCCGGGTGGTACTTCATCGCCAGCTTGCGGTAGGCCTTCTTGATGTCGGCCTCGCTGGCGTCGCGGGAGACCCCCAGCACCTCGTAGTAGTCGCGCTTGGCCACGTTCCCCTTAATGCATCAGGCGGACCCGGCCGGCGGGTCCGCCTGCGAAGGACACGGATGGGCTGTCCGGCCGGTCACGTGCCGGCCGCGTGGGAGGGAAGCAGAGATGACCGCGCCGTCACCCCTTCTTCTCGTCGCCCACCTCCTCGAAGTCGGCGTCCACCACGTCCTCCTCGCCCTCGGCCGCCCCCTCGGGCCCCTTGCCGCCCGCCTCCCCGCCGCCCGCGGCACCACCGGGGCCGCCCGGGCCACCGCCCTCGCCCTTGTCGGCGGTCTGGCGGTAGACCTCCTCGGCCAGCTTGTGGGAGACCTGGGTCAGGGCCTGGGACGCGTCGTTGATGGCGGCGACGTCCTCGCCCTCCATGGCGGCGCGGACCGCGCCGATCTTGGCCTGGATGTCGTTGCGCTCGCCCTCGGACACCTTGTCGCCCAGCTCGGTGAGGGACTTCTCGACCGAATAGACCAGGCTGTCGGCCT
>CAZGRJ010000200.1:0-2700 GCA_964528115.1 uncultured Nitrospirales bacterium | reverse complement strand
CGTTCCTGCACAGCCACCCGTTCTACAACTCGGAGCAGGTCAGCCAGCGCTACGTCACCGTCTCCCCGGACCAGGTCTACGTCCCCGACGACCTGACCCCGGCCCAGCGCGAGGTGTACGTGGCCGCCGTCGCGCGCCAGCTGGACGACTACAACACCCTCACCGAGGCTCTCACCCCCCCGGCCCGGGGCGAGTACGGGAGGCTCTTCCCCGGCCGGGTGGACAAGAAACGCGGGCAGAAGGACGTCCGGAAGAAGGCCCAGGAGGTGGGGCGCTACGCCCTGCCGGTGGCGGTGACGGCGCACCTCTACCACACCGTCAGCCTGCTCACCCTCCTGCGCTACCACCGCATGATGGACACGGCCGACACCCCCGCCGAGCAGCGCCGGGTGGTGGGCGACATGGTGGGGCAGGTCCTCGCCCTGGACCCGGACCTGAAGTCGCTCGTGGAGGACCCGATCCCGGAGAGCGTGAGCCCCGAGGCGGCATGGCTTACGCGGCTCGGCCGCCCCGAGGGCGCCACGGCGGCGTTCCTCAAGGACTTCGACGCCCGCCTCGGCGGCCGGACCTCCCGCCTGATCGACTACTCGGCCCGGGGCGAGGAGGTCCTGGCCCAGTCCGCCCGGGAGGTCCTGGGAATCGGCGCCGGGGCCCTGTCCGACGACGACGCCATCGCCGCCGTCATGGACCCGGCAAAAAATCCCATCCTGGGCGAAACCATGAACCTGAAGGGCCACGCCAAGCTGTGCCGGCCCATGGTGCACGCCCACTACACCTTCGCCAAGAAGCTCTCCCACACGGCCGACAGCCAGGACCAGCGCCACCGCATGACCCCGGGCTCGCGTCCCGTCCTCGCCACCCACGTGACGGACGCGCCGGACTACGTCACGCCCGTCCTCGTGCGCCAGGACGAGGGCGCCGCGCGCCTGTACGCCGAGTCCATGGCCCGCACCTGGGAGGCGGTGCGCATGCTCAAGAAGCTGGGCGCCACGGACGAGCAGGCCCACTACCTGCTGCCCAACGCCCTGGCGGTGCGCTTCACCGAGAGCGCCGACCTCATGGCCCTGCACCACAAGATGGCCATGCGCCTGTGCTACAACGCCCAGGAGGAGATCTGGCAGGCGAGCGTGGACGAGGCCCTGCAGGTGCGCGAGGTGCATCCGCGCATCGGGCGCTTCCTGCTCCCGCCGTGCGGCCTGCGCGACCTGGCGGGCACGCGGCCGGTCTGCCCCGAGGGCGACCGTTACTGCGGCGTGAAGGTCTGGCGCCTGGACCCGAGCGATTACACCCGCGTGATCTGACCCGGCTTAAGGCCGGGCCCTGTCATGTCCGACACCGCCCCCGGATACGCGGCGCAACTCTTCGCCAATTACGCCGGCAAGCCCACGGTGGAGGTGGAGCTGCATGGCGCCCGCCACGCGGTGCCCGCCGGGGTGACCGTCCTCATGGCCCTGTGGTACGCGGGGTTCGACACGGTCCACGGCGCCGGATGCCTGGGGGGCGCCTGCGGGGCCTGCACCTTCTCCTACCGCCTGCCCGACGGCCCGGCCACGCATACCGGGCTCGCCTGCCAGGTCGCGGTGCAGGACGGCATGGCCGTCACCCTCCTGCCCATCGACCCGCCGCGGAAGCCCCTTTACCGGATGGCGGAGATCGACGACCCGGCCGAGGCCCTGTTCACCATCTATCCCGAGACCCGCCGCTGCACCAACTGCGACGCCTGCACGGTGGTCTGCCCCCAGGACATCCCGGTGCGGCAGACCGTGCGGCAGATGATGAACAAGGACTTCGCCCCCGTGGCGCCCGCCTTCGACGAGTGCGTGAGCTGCGGCCTGTGCACGATGGTGTGCGAGGTGGCCATCGCCCCCAACCTCCTGGGCCTATACGCCCGCAAGGCCGTGGCGGGGGCCGACCCGGCGCCCCCGGAGCTGGTCCGGGGAATGGACGCGGTCCGGGAGGGGCGCCTGGGTCCGGCCTGGGAGGACCTCCTCGGGCAGCCGGAAAACGCCCTGGAATCCATGAGTTCCGAAGACCTGGCGGAACGCTGCCGGGCGGCCTGGGAGCGGGCCGCCGCGCGTTGAGCAGGATGGCCCCGCAATGGTAGAATGCGTGGGTTTTCCTGACATTGTCTGGAGAGGCCGCCCCTTGAAGCGGGCGGGTGTCGCATGTTGACCGAAGCCGACCAGAACCTGATTACCGTCGAGATCATGGGCAACCGGCACCGCGTGCCGGAGGCCATGACCGTCATTGGCGCCATGTGGTACACGGGCCATACCATGACCCGCGGCGTGGGCTGCCTGGGCGGCGTGTGCGGCGCCTGCGCCACCGTCTACCGGACCAAGGACGACTTCGCCCTCAAGGTGGGCCTGGGGTGCCAGCTCAAGGTGGAGGACGGCATGAGCTTCTTCATGACGCCCTTCTACCCCACCGCCAAGCCCAACTACCGCATCGACGAGATCGAGCACCCCAAGGAAGAGCTGTTCAAGTACTTCCCCGAGTCGCTCAACTGCCGCAACTGCAACGCCTGCAACAAGGTCTGCCCCCAGGAGATCGACATCAAGGGGGCGGTGAAGGACGCCGTCAAGGGCGACTTCCAGGCCGCCGCCGACAAGGCCCTCTCGTGCGTCATGTGCGGCCTGTGCGTCTCGCGCTGCATCGCCGAGATGGCGCCCAACATGATCGCCCTCTACGCCCGCCGCA
>CAZGRJ010000199.1:0-2802 GCA_964528115.1 uncultured Nitrospirales bacterium | reverse complement strand
GTCACGTTCCAGAAGCTCGACCCGTACGTCAACGTGGACCCGGGGACCATGAGCCCCTACCAGCACGGCGAGGTGTACGTCACCCACGACGGCGCCGAGACCGACCTGGACCTGGGGCACTACGAGCGCTACACGTCCGTGCGCCTGGGGAAGAACGCCAACTACACCACCGGGCGCATCTACAACAACGTGATCACCAAGGAGCGCCGGGGCGACTACCTGGGCGCCACCGTGCAGGTGATCCCCCACGTCACCGACGAGATCCGCGCCGCCATCCGGGCCGGGGCGAAGGGCCCGGACGGCAAGGGCGCGGACGTGGTGATCGTGGAGATCGGCGGCACCGTGGGCGACATCGAGTCGCTCCCCTTCCTGGAGGCCATCCGCCAGTTCCCCCTGGACGCGGGGCGCGAGAACGTGGCCTACGTCCACGTCACGCTGGTCCCGTACGTGAAGGCGGCCGGGGAGATCAAGACCAAGCCCAGCCAGCACTCGGTCAACAAGCTGCGCGAGATCGGTATCCAGCCCGACGTGCTCCTGTGCCGGGCCGAGGAGCCCATCGCCCCGTCGGTCAAGGAGAAGATCGCCCTGTTCTGCAACCTGGAGCCGCGCGCGGTGATCAGCGCCCGCGACGTGGAGAACATCTACCAGGTGCCCCTCTGGCTCCACGCCGAGGGCCTGGACGACATCCTGGTGCAGCGCCTGGGACTCGACGCTCCGCCCCCCGACATGACCCGCTGGCAGGCGGTGGTGGACGCCATCGACCACCCCAAGGCCGAGGTCACCATCGCCCTGGTGGGCAAGTACATCGAGCTGCGCGAGGCCTACAAGAGCCTGTGCGAGTCCCTCACCCACGGGGGCATCCCGAGCCGCACCCGGGTGAACCTCCGCTGGGTGGACGCCGAGGAGCTGGCCGCCGCCGGCGACGGCCTGGACGGCGTGCACGGCGTCCTGGTGCCGGGCGGCTTCGGCGAGCGCGGCATCGACGGCAAGATCCGGGCGATCCGCCTGGCCCGCGAGCACGGCATCCCGTTCCTCGGCATCTGCCTGGGGATGCAGTGCGCCGTGATTGAGACCGCCCGCGACCTGGCCGGCATGCCGAAGGCCCACTCGGCCGAGTTCGTCCCGGATACGCCGGACCCCGTGATCGCCCTGCTGCCCGGTCAGGCCGAGCTGAAGGACAAGGGCGCCACCATGCGCCTGGGGGCCTACCCGTGCCGCCTGCTGCCCGGGTCGCTGGCCGAGAAGACCTACGGCGCGTCCGAGGTCGAGGAGCGCCACCGACACCGCTACGAGGTCAACAACGACTACCGCGCCAAGCTGGAGGCGGCGGGCTTGGTGGTCAGCGGCACCTCGCCCGACGGCACCCTGGTCGAGATCGTCGAGCGGGCCGACCACCCGTGGTTCCTGGCGGTCCAGTTCCACCCCGAGTTCCGCTCCGCCCCCACGCACCCGCACCCAGTCTTCGCGGGCTTCGTGGAGGCGGCCCTGGCCCACCAGCGGGGGTCCACTTGACGGACATGCGCACGATCCGGGTGGGGCCCCTCACCCTGGCGCCGGGCGGGCCACTCTTCATCATCGCGGGTCCGTGCGTGATCGAGGACGAGGCGATGGTCCTGGACACCGCCCGGGCCCTCAAGGAGATCACGGGGGCCCTGGGGCTGCCCTACATCTTCAAGGCGTCGTACGACAAGGCGAACCGGACCTCCATCCATTCCTATCGAGGCCCCGGCATCGAGAAGGGCCTGGAACTGCTCGGCCGGGTGCGCGAGGAGGTGGGCGTGCCGGTGCTCTCGGACGTTCACGGCCCCGAGGAGGCCGCCGCCGCGGGCAAGGTCCTGGACGTGCTCCAGATCCCGGCGTTCCTGTGCCGCCAGACCGACCTCCTCATCGCCGCGGGCCGCACGGGCAAGGTGGTGAACGTTAAAAAAGGCCAGTTCCTGGCCCCGGAGGACATGCACCAGGCGGTCGCCAAGCTGAAGGAGGCGGGCTGCGAGCAGGTGATCCTCACCGAGCGCGGCGCCAGCTTCGGCTACCGCAACCTGGTCTCCGACATGCGCTCCATCCCCCTCATGCGCCAGACCGGCTGCCCGGTGGTGTTCGACGCCACCCACAGCGTCCAGATGCCGGGCGGCGCGGGCGACAAGTCGGGCGGCGACCGGCGCTTCGTGCCCTTTCTGGCGAGGGCGGCGGTGGCGGCGGGGTGCGACGGGGTCTTCATGGAGGTCCACCCGGACCCGGATACCGCCAAGTCGGACGGCCCCAACCAGGTGCCCCTGCGGGCCGTGGCGGACCTGTTGAAGTCGCTGGTGGCCGTGCGGGAGGCGACCCTGCCGTACCTCACCGAGTTGAGGGAGCTGTGAAGCCCGACCCCACGCTCGACGAGGGCCGCCGGGTCCTGGAGGTGGAGGCCCGGGCGGTGGCGGCTCTGGCCGGGCGCCTGGACGCGGCCTTCACCCGCGCCGTGGACCTGCTCTCCACCGTGCAGGGCAAGGTGGTGGTCACCGGCATGGGCAAGTCGGGGATCATCGCCCGCAAGATCGCCGCGACCATGGCCAGCACGGGCACCCCGGCCATCTACCTGCACCCGGCCGAGGGCCTGCACGGCGACCTGGGGGTCGTGGGGCGGGGCGACCTCGTCATCGCCCTGTCGAACAGCGGCGAGACCTCGGAGCTGGTCTCCATCCTGCCGTCCCTCAAGCGCATGGCGGTGCCCATCATCGCCCTGGTGGGGCGGACCGACTCCACGTTGGGCCGCACGGCCACGGTGGTCCTGGACGTGAGCGTGGACCAGGAGGCCTGCCC
>CAZGRJ010000198.1:0-2822 GCA_964528115.1 uncultured Nitrospirales bacterium | reverse complement strand
TCGTCCCCACGTTCACGTGGGGCTTGCTGCGGTCAAACGTTTCCTTGGCCATGGCGCGCGCTCCTTGGTGCGTTTTGTCCCCGGGGCTCGCTCTAAGTGCCCCGGACCCGGGCCACGATCTCCTCCGAGATCTGCTTGGGCACCGGCTCGTAGTGGGAGAACATCATGGTGAAGGTGGCCCGCCCCTGGGTCATGGAGCGGAGCTGGGTGGCGTAGCCGAACATCTCCGCCAGGGGCACCTTCGAGGTGATGACCTGGGCGCCGGCGCGGGCCTCCATGCCGAGGATGCGGCCGCGGCGGGAGTTCAGGTTGCCGATCACGTCGCCCATGTACTCCTCGGGCACGATCACCTCGTTGGACATGATCGGCTCCAGGAGCTGCGGCCCGGCCTTGGCGCAGCCGTCCTTGAAGGCCATCGAGCCCGCCACCTTGAAGGCCATCTCGGAGGAGTCCACCTCGTGGTACGACCCGTCGAAGATGGTGGCCTTCATGTCCACAACCGGGTAGCCCGCCAGGACGCCGGTCTGCATGGCCTCCTCGATGCCCTTCTGGACCGCCGGGATGTACTCCTTGGGCACCACGCCGCCGACGATGCCGTTCTCGAACTCCCACCCGGCGCCGGGCTCCTGGGGCGCCAGGCGCAGCCACACGTGGCCGTACTGGCCGCGGCCGCCGGTCTGGCGGACGAACTTGCCCTCCACCTCGACCTCGCGGGTGATGGTCTCGCGGTAGGCCACCTGGGGCTTGCCGACGTTGGCCTCCACCTTGAACTCGCGCTTCAGGCGGTCGACCACGATCTCCAGGTGCAATTCGCCCATGCCCGAGAGGATCACCTCGCCGGTTTCCTCGTCGGTGGCGACCCGCATGGACGGGTCCTCCTGCAACAGGCGGCCGAGCGCCACGCCCATCTTCTGGTGGTCGTCCTTGGTCTTGGGCTCGATGGCCACCGAGATGACGGGCTCCGGGAAGATCATCTTCTCGAGGATGACCGGGTCCGACTCGGCGCACAGGGTGTCGCCGGTGGTGGTGTCCTTCAGGCCCACCAGGGCGCCGATGTTGCCGGCGGAGAGGGAGTCGATCTCCTCGCGCTTGTTGGCGTGCATCTGGAGGATGCGGCCCACGCGCTCGCGCTTGTTCTTGGTGGAGTTGAGGACGTAGGAGCCGGACTTGAGCACGCCCGAGTAGATTCGCACGAAGGTCAGCTGGCCCACGTAGGGGTCGGTGGCGACCTTGAAGGCCAGGGCCGAGAACGGCGCCTCGTCGGCGAACTCGCGCTCGATCTCGTTCCCGTCCAGGTCCAGGCCCTTGACCTTCTCGATGTCCTCGGGCGAGGGCAGGTAGTCGATCACCGCGTCCAAGAGCGGCTGGACGCCCTTGTTCTTGAAGGCCGAGCCGCACAGGCACGGGACGATCTGCATGGCGAGGCAGCCCTTGCGGACGGCGGCGCGGATCTGGTCGGCGGTGATGGCGGCGAGGTCGCCCTCGAGGAACTTCTCCATGAGGGCGTCGTCGAAGTCGGCGGCGGCCTCGATGAGCTTCTCGCGCCACTCGGCCACGGGGCCCGCGAGGTCGGCGGGGATCTCCTCGACCACGTACTCCGCGCCCATGGTCTCGTCCTTGAAGACGATGGCCTTCATCTCGAGCAGGTCCACGTGGCCGCGGAAGCCGTCCTCGGCGCCGATGGGGTACTGCACCGCCACGGGCCGGGCCTGGAGACGGGAGACCAGGGTCTCCATGGACTTGAAGAAGTCGGCCCCGACCCGGTCCATCTTGTTCATGAAG
Organism: uncultured Nitrospirales bacterium; assembly: GCA_964528115.1. Taxonomy (GTDB): domain Bacteria; phylum Nitrospirota; class JACRHL01; order JACRHL01; family JACRHL01; genus CAZGRJ01. Next base: position 1,040 of record CAZGRJ010000198.1, on the reverse strand, counting down.
CAGATGCGGGGCACGTGGTACTTGTTGGCCTGGCGCCAGACGGTCTCGGACTGGGGCTCCACGCCGCTGACCGCGTCGAACACCGCCACGGCGCCGTCCAGGACGCGCAGGGAGCGCTCCACCTCGATGGTGAAGTCCACGTGGCCGGGGGTGTCGATGATGTTGATGCGGTACTGCTCGCCGTTCCGCTGCCAGTAGCAGGTGGTCGCGGCCGACGTGATGGTGATGCCCCGCTCCTGCTCCTGCTCCATCCAGTCCATGACGGCGGTGCCCTCGTGGACCTCGCCGATCTTGTGGGAGATGCCGGTGTAGAACAGGACGCGCTCGGTGGTCGTGGTCTTGCCCGCGTCGATGTGGGCCATGATCCCGATGTTCCGCCAGCGCTCGAGTGCGTAGGTGCGTGCCATGGATATGGAGGGCTTGTCGCCCCTCCTAGAAACGGAAGTGGGCGAAGGCGCGGTTCGCCTCGGCCATCCGGTGGGTGTCTTCGCGCTTCTTGTAGGCGCCGCCGGTCTTGCCCGCGGCGTCCATCAGCTCCCCGGCCAGCTTGTCGACCATGGACTGGCCGCTTCTCCCTTGTGCGTACTGCACCAGCCAGCGCAGCCCCAGGGCCGTGCGGCGGTCGGGCCGGACCTCGATGGGCACCTGGTAGGAGGCACCGCCCACGCGGCGGGACTGGACCTCGACCATGGGCCGGATGTTGTCCAGGGCCTCGTGGAAGACCTCCAGCCCGTCGCGCCCGGTCTTGCCCTCGATCTGGGCGAAGGCGCCGTGGACGATGCGCTCGGCCACGGTCTTCTTGCCGTCGCGCATGATCACGTTCACCAGGCGCGAGACCAGGGTGTCGTTGTACTTGGGGTCCGCCATCGGGACGCGCTTGACTGCCGAGCTTCTGCGGGACACGGGTCGAACCCCTTACGTTACTTGGGCCGCTTGGCGCCGTACTTGGAGCGGCTGCGGCGCCGGTCGGACACGCCGGTGGTATCGAGGGCGCCGCGCACGATGTGGTAGCGCACGCCCGGCAGGTCCTTCACGCGGCC
>CAZGRJ010000197.1:0-2837 GCA_964528115.1 uncultured Nitrospirales bacterium | reverse complement strand
AGGTTCTGCTCCGAGCCCAGGGCGCACCCCAGGGACATGACGATCTCCTCCCGGATCGGGTCGATGGCCGGGTTCGTCACCTGGGCGAAGAGCTGCTTGAAGTAGTTGAAGAGAAGCTGCGGCCGCTCCGAGAGCACGGCGAGGGCCGCGTCGTTGCCCATGGAGCCGATGGGCTCCATGCCCTTGGCGACCATGGGGCCGAGGATGACCTTGAGGTCCTCCTGGGTGACGCCGAAGGCGCGCTGCCAGGTGAGCAGGTCGCGCCCCTCGGCCTTGGGCACCACGGGGGTGATGTCCAGGCCCGCCAGGTGAAGCTGGTTGGACTTCAGCCAGCGGCCGTAAGGCCGGGCCGCCGCCAGCTCCCCCTTCAGCTCCTCGTCGTCGATGATGCGGCCCTGGACCGTGTCCACCAGGAACATGCGGCCCGGCTGCAGGCGCCACTTCTTGACCACCTGGGACGCGGGCACGTCCAGCACCCCGGCCTCGGAGGCCATGATGATCCGGTCGTCCTTGGTGACCATGTAGCGCGCGGGCCTCAGGCCGTTGCGGTCGAGGGTGGCGCCCACCAGGCGCCCGTCGGTGAAGGCGATGGCGGCCGGGCCGTCCCACGGCTCCATGAGCTTGGCGTGGTACTCGTAGAAGGCGCGGCGGGCCGGGTCCATCTGGTCGTGCCGGCCCCAGGCCTCGGGAATCATCATCATGGCCGCGTGGGGCAGGGAGCGCCCGGCCATGAGCAGGAGCTCGAACACGTTGTCGAACGAGGCCGAGTCCGAGCCGCCCGGCTCGATGATGGGCAGGAGCTTCTGGATGTCGCGCCCGAACTTGTCGGTCTCGAGGCTGCTCTCGCGGGCCCTCATCCACTTGCGGTTGCCGGTGAGGGTGTTGATCTCGCCGTTGTGGGCGATGAACCGGAACGGCTGGGCCAGGCCCCAGGAGGGGAAGGTGTTGGTGCTGTAGCGCTGGTGGACCAGGGCGATGGCCGAGGCCATCTGGGCGTTGGTCAGATCGGGGAAGTAGGTCTCCAGCTGGTGGGCCATGAGCTGGCCCTTGTAGGAGACGGTGCGCGACGAGAGCGAGGCGATGTAGAACCAGTGGGCCTGGGACATGTCCGACTCGCGGACCGCCCGCTCGACCACCTTGCGGATCACGTACAGCTTGCGCTCGAACGGGATCGCCTCCATGCCCTGGGCGGCGCCCACGAAGAACTGGCGGATCACCGGCTCCTCGGCCTTGGCGATCTCGCCGATGCCGCGGTTGTCGGTGGGCACGTCGCGCCAGCCCAGGAAGGCCTGGCCCTCGTTGGCGACGTACTGCTCGATGGCCAGCTCGCAGCGGTTGCGCTGCACCACGTCCCGGGGCAGGAAGGCCACGCCCACGGCGTACCGGCCCTTGACCGGCAGGTCGAACTCCACCTCCTGGCGGAAGAAGGCGTCCGGGAGCTGCATGAGGATGCCGGCGCCGTCGCCCGTGTCCGCGTCGGCGCCCACGGCGCCACGGTGGCTGAGGTTCTTCAGGATCTGGAGCCCGTCGCGGATGATGTCGTGGGAGGCCACCCCCTTCATGTGGGTGACGAACCCGACCCCGCACGCGTCGCGCTCCTGGTCCGGGTGGTAGAGCCCCTGGGGGCGCATCCGCCGATCGTTATGTTCCGCGTTCATCTTCTTCTTGCGTCGATTTCTTGCGTCAATCCGGGCGTCCATAGCGGGCGCCTCCACGAGACATCTTTAGCGGGACCCAAGCCCGAGGCGCCGGCCCGTACCACACTCCGGCACCGGCCGCCCGTGGCCTCCGGAGGGTCGCCGGGCACGGCCGCCCCGCGCGGTTCCGGCCCGCCCGGCGCATGCCGTGCCGGCCGGGTCGGGCGAACTCGTCAATCGTGAAATTATACACGAGGTTCGCCGTCCGGCGGGCCCCCGGGACATGCCCGGGCCGGCCCTTCCCGCGCCTTGACCCAACCCCCCCGGGGCTCTACGATACACCGACCGCCGCAAGTCGGTCACATCCTTTAACCCGGTCCCGCGAGGCCGAGAAGGATCGCTCCATGGGTCCATCCCCCGAAACCCGCCCGGACGCCTCCCGAGGCGAGCCCAAGCCCGTGCCGGCACCCGCGCCGACGCCCCCCAGCCAGGTCCTGGGGCCGGCGGACGCCGCCCGGGCCTTGAAGCGCCTGGCCCACGAGGTCATCGAGGCGCGCAAGGGCGCGGAAAACCTGGTGCTCGTGGGCATCCGCTCCGGGGGCGACCACATGGCCCGGGAGCTGGCCGAAATCATCCACCAGATCGAGGGGATCGAGCCCCCCGTGGGCTACCTGGACATCACCCTCTACCGCGACGACCTGGGGGCCGCCCCCACCCAGCCGGTGGTGCGCGAGACCCGGGTGGACTTCGACATCACCGGGCGCGACGTGCTGCTGGTGGACGACGTGCTCCAGACCGGCCGGACGATCCGCGCCGCCCTCAACGCCCTGATGGACTTCGGCCGCCCGGCCCGGGTGCTCCTGGCCGTGCTGATCGACCGGGGCCACCGGGAGCTGCCCATCCGGCCCGACTTCGTGGGCAAGAACATCCCCACCGAGACCGGCGACCGGGTGGAGGTCCACTTCACCGCCGACGACCACCTGGAGGGGGTGCGCCTGTACCGCGCCGGGGCGGCCCGGGGGACGAGCCAATGACCCCCCAGACCATGGCCGCCACGGGCAAGGACCTGCTGGGCCTTTCCGACCTGCCCGCCGACCTCGTCACCACCCTGCTCGACACCGCCGAGGGGCTCCTGGAAGTCGGCGAGCGCACGGTCAAGAAGGTCCCGGCCCTGCGCGGCAAGACGGTGGCGAACGTCTT
>CAZGRJ010000196.1:1710-2885 GCA_964528115.1 uncultured Nitrospirales bacterium | reverse complement strand
AAGGTGAACACGGCGGGCGTGATCCCGCCCATCTTCGCCTCGTCGCTCATCGCCTTCCCCGCCACCATCGCGGGCTTCTTCGCGGTGCCCTGGGTGCAGTCCATCGCCACCTCGCTCAGCCCCGGGCAGCTGCTCTACACGATCGTGTACGTGAGCCTCATCATCTTCTTCGCCTTCTTCTACACCGCCGTGATCCTGAATCCGGCGGACATCGCGGAGAACATGAAGAAGAGCGGCGGGTTCATTCCGGGCATCCGGCCGGGGCAGCGGACCACGGACTACATCTACTACGTCCTGACCCGCATCACCTTCGCCGGCGGGCTGTACCTGGCGATCGTGTGCGTGATCCCGGAGCTGCTCATCTATCAGATGAAGCTGCCGTTCTACTTCGGCGGCACGTCGCTGCTGATCGTGGTGGGCGTGGGCCTGGACACGGCCCAGCAGATCGAGACCCACATGATCCAGCGCAACTACGAGGGCTTCCTCAAGCGCGGCAAGGTCCGCGGGAGGCACGACTGAGGTGCGCCTGATCTTCCTGGGCCCGCCCGGTTCGGGCAAGGGCACGCAGGCGGCCCTCTTGGAGGAGCGGTTCGGCCTGTGCCAGATCTCCACCGGCGACATCCTGCGCCAGGCCGTGGCCGACGGCACCCCCTTGGGGAACGAGGCCAAGGCCTGCATGGACCGGGGCGACCTGGTGCCGGACCGGGTGGTGATCGGGATCGTGGAGGAGAAGCTGAAGGGCGTCGAGTGCCGGAAGGGCTTCGTCCTGGACGGCTTTCCCCGGACCACTGGTCAAGCCGAGGCACTCGATGCTATAATGCGCGACTTTCCCGCGCCCGACGGCCATCGGATCGACCGGGCCGTGGCGTTCCAGGTGGACGAGGAGGCGCTGGTGGCGCGGCTTTCCGGGCGCCGGACCTGCGAGGCGTGCCAGGCGATGTTCCACCTGACCCTGTCCCCGCCGCGGGTGGAGGGGGTCTGCGATCGCTGCGGCGGGCGGCTGGTGCAGCGGCCCGACGACCGGGAGGACGTCATCCGGCAGCGCCTGGCGGTGTACGAGGAGAGCACCCGGCCGCTGCTCGATTATTACGCCGGGCGGGACCTGCTCTCCCGGGTGCCGGCGGGCGGAACGGTGGACGAGGTGCACGCCGCGGTGAAGGCGGCGGTGGGGCTGT
>CAZGRJ010000196.1:0-1610 GCA_964528115.1 uncultured Nitrospirales bacterium | reverse complement strand
GGCAAGAGGGCAGCGAGGCGGTCATGAAGGTGCGCGCGTCGGTCAAGCCGATCTGCGATAAGTGCAAGGTGATCCGGCGCCGCGGCGTGGTCCGGGTGATCTGCACCAACCCCAAGCACAAGCAGCGCCAGGGCTGAAGGCCCGAAGGGTCCGAGGAGGCACACGGTGGCACGCATCGCCGGCGTCGACATTCCCGCGAACAAGCGCATCGAGATCGGCCTGACCGCCATCCACGGCATCGGGCGCTCCTCGGCCGTGCGCATCCTGGCGAAGCTGGGCATCAGCCCCGCCACCCAGGGGCGCGACCTGACCGAGCAGGAGGTCGTCCAGCTGCGCGACGAGCTGGAGGCCAACTGGACCATCGAGGGCGACCTCCGGCGCCAGACCTCCATGGACGTCAAGCGCCTGATGGACATCGGCTGCTATCGCGGCCTGCGCCACCGCCGGGGCCTGCCGGTGCGCGGCCAGCGCACCAAGACCAACGCCCGCACCCGCAAGGGGCGGCAGCGCAAGGTCGCCACCAAGCCCAAGATGGCGGTCCGCAGGAAGAAGAAGTAAGGGAGCCGCCGCACGATGGCCACGGTCAAGGGCAAGAAGCGCGAGAAGAAGAACGTCCCGGTGGGCGTCGCGCACATCCGCGCCACGTTCAACAACACGATCATCGCCCTGTCCGACCGGGTCGGCAACGTGGTGGCCTGGTCCAGCGCCGGGTCGCAGGGCTTCAAGGGCTCGCGCAAGAGCACGCCCTACGCCGCCCAGCGCGCCGCCGAGGCCGCCAGCCGCGCCGCCATCGAGAACGGCATGCGGGAGGTGGAGGTGCAGGTGCGGGGCCCCGGTCCGGGACGCGAGTCGGCGGTCCGGGCGCTGGTGGCTTCGGGGCTCAAGATCACGGTGATCCGCGACGTCACGCCGATTCCCCACAACGGGTGTCGGCCGTGCAAGCGGCGCCGGGTATAAAGGGAATCAAGGCAAGGTGGCACGCTATACCGATTCCGTCTGCCGGCTCTGCCGGCGCGAGGGGGTCAAGCTGTTCCTCAAGGGGGACCGCTGCTTCAAGGAAAAGTGCGCCGTGGACCGGCGCGCCTACATCCCGGGCCAGCACGGCCAGTCGCGCCGGCCCCGCAAGGCGAGCGACTACCAGGTCCAGCTGCGCGAGAAGCAGAAGATCAAGCGCACCTACGGCCTCCTGGAGCGTCAGTTCCGCAACCTGTACCAGAAGGCGGCGAAGCGCCCGGGCGTGAGCGGCCACAACCTGATGGCCATGCTGGAGGGGCGGCTGGACAACGTGGTCTACCGCCTGGGCTTCGCCAAGAGCCGTGCCCAGGCCCGCCAGCTGGTCTGCCACGGGCACGTGCGGGTCAACGGCAAGAAGGTGGACATCGCCTCGGCCCAGGTGCGGGCCGGCGACGTGCTGACCGTCAAGGAGAAGGCCCGCACGAACCCGAACGTGGCCGAGGCCATGGAGAGCGTCCAGGGCCGCGGCCTGCCCGGGTGGCTGGAGGTGGACCCGGCGGCCTTCACCGGCAAGGTGATCCAGCTCCCGGTGCGGGAGCAGATCGACCAGGACGTCAACGAGCAGCTCGTGGTCGAGCTCTACTCCAGGTAGTCGG
>CAZGRJ010000195.1:0-2891 GCA_964528115.1 uncultured Nitrospirales bacterium | reverse complement strand
TCCTCCCTCCCGACGGACGACCCGAAGACCTACGAGCTGTTGTGCCGGGCCGACACCACCGGGGTCTTCCAGCTCGAGTCGGCGGGCATGCGCGACCTGATCGTGAAGATGCAGCCCTCGTGCTTCGAGGACCTGGTCGCCCTCCTCGCCCTCTACCGCCCGGGCCCCATGGGCTCCGGCATGCTGGACGACTTCATCGCGCGCAAGAAGGGCACCACGCCCATCGCCTACGACCTGAAGGAGCTGGAGCCGATCCTGGCGGAGACCTACGGGGTCATCGTGTACCAGGAACAGGTGATGCGCATCGCGAACGTGATCGCGGGCTACTCCCTGGGGGAAGCCGACCTGCTCCGCCGCGCCATGGGCAAGAAGAAGCCCGCCGAGATGGAGAAGCAGAAGGCGCGCTTCATCGAGGGGGCGCAGCAGCGCGGCTTCGACGGAAAAGTGGCGGAGCGCATCTTCGACCTGATGGCCTACTTCGCCGGGTACGGCTTCAACAAGTCGCACTCGGCGGCCTACGCCATGATCTCGTACCAGACCGCCTACCTGAAGGCCCACCACCCGGTGCCCTTCATGGCCGCCCTGCTCACCAACGACATGGGCAACCCCGAGAAAACCGCCAAGAACGTCGCCGAGTGCCGCGAGATGGGCATCCGCATCCTGCCGCCGGACGTGAACGTCAGCGGCATCCGCTTCGCCTGCGAGCCGCTGCCGGAGGCGGAGGACGGAACGAAGGCCCTCGGCATCCGCTACGGACTCGGGGGCGTGAAGGGGGTGGGCGAGTCGGCGTTGGAGCCCGTGATCGCCGCGCGCGAGGCCGACGGGCCGTTCGCCGACCTGTTCGACCTGTGCCGCCGCGCCGACCCCACCCGCGTCAACCGCCGCACCCTGGAGGCCCTGGTCGCCGCGGGCGCCATGGACGGCCTCGCCGAGCCCGCGGGTGCGCGCGCGGCCCTCACCCGCGCCGTCGGCCCGGCCATGGAGGAGGGCAACCGCGCCCACCGGGAGAGCGCGTCGGGGCAGATCTCCATCTTCGGCGGGGACGCCGCCGTGGCCGCCGCGCCCCCCGCGCCGGAGGGGCCCGAGTGGGACGAGCACGAGCGCCTCGTCCACGAGAAGGAGGCGCTGGGCTTCTACCTCAGCTCCCACCCCATGCGCCGCTACCGCGCCGAGGCCCGCCGCTACGCCACCACGGACACCACGCGCGTGCGTGGCCAGCAGGCCGGCAAGGAGGTGCGCATCGCGGGCATCCTGGCCGGGCAGAAGGCCCGCATCACCAAGCGCGGCGAGCGCATGGCCTTCCTCACCCTGGAGGACGAGGACGGCGCCGTGGAGGTCATCGCCTTCCCCGACGCGCTCAAGGCGGCCGAGCCCCTGCTCAAGGCCGACGCGCCCTTGCTCGTCACGGGCACCGTGGACGCGGGCGACTCGGAGACCAAGCTCAAGGCCGTGAAGATCGAAAGCCTGCCCGAGGTGCGCAAGCGCATCGTGCGCACCGTCACGGTGCGCTTCACCTCCACCGGCCTGACCCGGGCCGACCTGGCCAGCCTCAAGGAGACGCTCGCGAAGCATCCCGGCCCCTGCGCCGTGCGCCTGGCGATCCGCGTCCCGGGCGCCGTGGAGGCCACGCTGGCGGCCGGGCCCGACCTGAAGGTGGCCGCCGACGACGCCCTGGTGCGCGACGTGGAGCGGCTCGTGGGGCGCGACGCCGTGGCGTTCGCCTGACCCGATCGGGTATGTTGGCCGTAAGGGCGGCCCGCCGCCTGTAGGCGCGGACCTTTGGGAGCATTTCCGCTTGCGCCAGTACCTGGATTTCGAAAAGCCCCTCGCCGAGCTCCACGAGCAGATGGAGAAGGTGCGGGCCAAGGCCGACGGCAACCCGGCCGCCGCCGAGAAGGAGCTCCAGCGCCTGACCAAGAAGGCGCGCGCCGTCGAGGGCGAGATCTACGGCCGCCTGTCGCCGTGGCAGGAGACCCAGGTCGCCCGCCACCCGGAGCGCCCCTCCATGCTCGAGTACGTCGAGCGCTTCGTGGACGACTTCCTGGAGCTGCACGGCGACCGCGCGTTCCGCGACGACCCCGCCATCGTCGGCGGCGTCGGCCGGATCGGCGACCACCACGCCGTCTTCATCGGCCACCAGAAGGGCCGCACCCTCAAGACCCGCGTGATCCGCAACTTCGGCATGGCCCACCCGGAGGGCTACCGCAAGGCGCTGCGCCTGATGGAGTTCGCCGAGCGCTTCGACAAGCCCATCGTCACCTTCATCGACACCCCCGGCGCCTACCCCGGCATGGGCGCCGAGGAGCGCGGCCAGAGCGAGGCCATTGCCCACAACCTCCTGGTCATGAGCCGCCTGAAGGTGCCCATCGTCGTGGTCATCATCGGCGAGGGCGGCAGCGGCGGCGCCCTGGCCTTGGGCGTGGGCGACCGGGTGCTGGCCCTCAAGCACGCGGTCTATTCCGTCATCTCGCCCGAGGGGTGCGCCGCGATCCTGTGGAAGGACGGCGCCAAGGCCCCCATCGCCGCCGAGGCCCTGAAGCTCACGGCCGCCGACCTCAAGGGCCTGAACGTCATCGACGAGATCCTGGACGAGCCCCAGGGCGGCGCCCACACCGACCCCGAGGCCATGGCCGCCACGATCCGCGGCGCCCTGGTCAAGAACCTGGACGAGCTTGCCAAGGTCCCCGCCGACGAGCGGGTCGAGAACCGCTACGCCAAGTTCCGCGCCATGGGCGCCTTCCTGGAAGGCTGATACGCCGGCTGACCCAGCCCCGGGGACGCTTCCCCATCGACGCCCTCTCCGAAACCCTCCCCTACGGCCCCCTGCTCTACCGGGTGGACCGGCGCGAGATCGCCTACCTCGCCACCCTGTTCGAGACGTACGAGGACCT
>CAZGRJ010000194.1:0-3016 GCA_964528115.1 uncultured Nitrospirales bacterium | reverse complement strand
CCAGCGGCACCAGCGGCATGAAGGTGGCCATGAACGGGGGCATCAACTTCAGCGTCCTGGACGGGTGGTGGTGCGAGGCGGCCCGCCCCGGGATGAACGGCTGGTCCATCGGCGACGAGCGCGACGTGGTGGGCAGCGAGGCCCGCCTGTCGGACCAGGACGCCCTGACCCTCTACCAGATCCTGGAGGAGGCGATCGTCCCCCTCTACTACTCCCGCAACAACCAGGGGATCCCGGCCGAGTGGGTCGCCGTGGCCAAGAACTCCATGAAGACCATCCCCCCGGTGTTCAACACCGACCGCATGGTCAGCGAGTACAGCCGGCGCTTCTACTTCCCGGCGGTCACCAAGGGGCGGCGCCTGGCCTCGGACGAGCACGCCCTGGCCCGCGACCTGTCGAGCTGGAAGGCGTTCATCCGGCGCGGCTGGCCCGAGGTCGGCATCCGGTGGGGCGCCGCGTCCTCGGGCGGGCGGCTCGTGACCTACGGCGAGGAGGTGGAGGTGGCCGCCGAGGTGCGCTTAGGGCCCATCTCGCCCGCCGACGTGCTGGTGGAGGCCTACATCACCCCGCACGGCGCCAAGCCCCACGACGGGGCCCACCGCATCACCATGCAGCCCGTGGGGCCGCCGGCGGACGGCTACCTGACCTACCGCGCCACCTTCGTGCCCCCCGACAGCGGGCGCTACGCGGTCACGGTCCGGGCGACGCCCTACCACCCGGAGCTGATCCACCCCTACGAGATCGGGCTCATCCGGTGGCTCGGAATCGACAGCGACGCGGCCTCGGCCTCGGGCAAGCGCCTGGGCCGGCCCATGGCCACGGCCGGCGTGGGGGACAAGGCCGGAAAGGAGGCGGGTGGAGGATCGCCGGGAGCATAAGCGCGAGAGCCTGGCGCCGTTCACCGAGATCTTCCCGGACGACGGCGGCGAGCCCATCGGCGGCTACCCCACCGACATGAGCCGGGGGGGCCTGGCCCTGGAGGCGGACGCGCCCCTGGACGAGGGCAGCCGCGTGACCGTCGGCGTCCACTTCGAGCCGGTGGTGGCCGACGACGTGGAGGTCGGCGACGCCCCGGTGGAGTTCGTCACCGCCCACGTGACCCGCGTGGCCAAGATGGGAGAGCAGGGCAAGCGCCACAAGGTCAGCGTGGAGTTCGACGACCTGTCCGAGAGCCGGCACCCCCTCCTGTGGGGCGTGCTCAGCTTCATCGACCGCTAGGCGGCCGGCGAGCCCCCCTAAGCGCGGGGCGGACGGCCAGGATCAGCAGGGGGCGGGACCGCGTAAGCGGGACCGGCGGGGGCGGGGTGGGGGACTCTAATAAAACGCCCGCGCCCAGAGGTCGTTGCCGTTGATGATGTCCACGGTAACGCCCTTCTCCCCCACCGTCATGACCGAGTAGAGCCGGGCCAGCTCCTGGCAGCGCTTGATGAGGGCGTCCTTGTCGGCGTACTCGCGCCAGTGGTAGCGGACCGTGATGCCGGTGGCGCGGGGCACCTCGAGCCACTGGATCGTCGGGTCGAGCTCGCGGGCGTGGTTGATGAAGGCGGTCCGAAGCTGCTCGTAGAACACCTTGCGGTTGATCTCGCCCTCGGGGATCCTGAGCCCCGAGTCCGAGGCGTAGGCCTTGCCGTTCCAGGCGAGCGTCGCCCAGCCGTCCTTGACCGACTTGATCGGCACCAGGTCGCCCTTGAGGAGCTGGGTGACCACCTCGGCGTCCTGGTTCGGCCCGGCGCGGACGTTCAGCTTGTCCACCGTGACCTCGGCGTAGGTGGGCGGCGTGGGCTCCACGGTGACGAACTGCCCGTGTCCCTGGGACGGCCACTGGACCAGCACCGCCGCGACCACCACAAACCCCGACAACAGCGCAGTTTTCTGGAACATGCCGCCTACCTCTCAGCCTTGCGAAACAAGCCACCCCTCGGGGGGGTGGTTAGCCCGCCCCCACACGAACAACGGGCATCCGCCCTGACGAATTTAGAAAAGCCTAGTAAAAGGGCCCTATTACGTCAAGGGGGAAGGCCCCCCGTGGGACCTTCCCCCTTGCGAGCCAGGCGGCGCCGCGGGCCCTTGTGCGGCCGTCAGACCTCGGCCAGGGCCGGCTCCGGCTTGAAGGCGATCTCGCCGTCCTTGAGGTACACCCGCACCCGGTGGTGGGTGGTGAAGGTGCCCTTGATGATCTCGTCGGACAGGGGCGCCTCGATGTACTTCTGGATCACGCGCCGCATGGGCCTGGCCCCGTAGGCCGGGTCGTAGCCCTTCTCCATGATCCACTCCCGCACGTCCGCGTCCACCACCAGCTCCATGGCCTGCTCCTTGACCCGCTCGTTGAGCTGGGCGAGCTGCAGGTCCACGATCTTGAGCAGGTGCTCCTTCTCGAGGGGGTGGAAGATCACAGTCTCGTCCACCCGGTTGAGGAACTCCGGGTTGAAGGTGCGCTTCAGCTCGCCCGAGACGTCCTCGCGGATGCGCTTGAACACGTCCTCGGCGCTCTTGCGCTTGAAGCCCACGTGGCTGTCGCCGTCGATCAGCCGGGCCCCGATGTTCGAGGTCATGATGATGACCGTGTTGCGGAAGTCCACGCGGCGCCCCAGGCCGTCGGTGAGCTGGCCGTCGTCGAGCACCTGCAGGAGCATGTTGAACATGTCCGGGTGGGCCTTCTCGATCTCGTCGAACAGGATCACGGAGTAGGGCCGGCGCCGGACCTTCTCGGTCAACTGGCCGCCCTCCTCGTAGCCCACGTAGCCCGGAGGGGCGCCGGTCAGGCGCGAGCCCGAGAAGCGCTCCATGTACTCCGACATGTCGATGCGGATCAGGGCGTCGTCGTCGTCGAACAGGAACTCCGCCAGGCCGCGGGCCAGCTCCGTCTTCCCGACGCCGGTGGGCCCCAGGAAGATGAACGTCCCGATGGGCTTGTGGGCGTCCTTGAGGCCCGCGCGCGAGCGCCGGATGGCCTGGGAGACCGCCTCGATCGCCTCGTCCTGGCCCACGATGCGCTTGTGCAGCTCGTCGGCCATGC
>CAZGRJ010000193.1:0-3017 GCA_964528115.1 uncultured Nitrospirales bacterium | reverse complement strand
GGCTGATCGTGGACGACGCGATCATCGTCACCGAGAACGTCTACCGCTACCTGCTGCGCGGCCACGCCCCCAGGGTGGCGGCGGTGGTGGGGACGGCGGAGGTCCTGGTGCCCGTGCTCGCGGCCACCAGCACGACCATGGCGGCCTTCCTGCCCATGCTGCTCATGACCGGCATCATGGGGAAGTTCATGAAGGTCATCCCCCTGGTGGTGCTGTTCTGCCTGGCGGGCACGCTGATCGAGTCCATGGTCATGCTGCCCTCCCACCTGGCGGAGTTTTCAAAAGGCTTGTCGGAGGGCGTGCGGAGGGAGGGGCACCGCTTCGTCCGCCTGCGCAAGCGCTATGCCCGCCTGATCGTCCGGGCCGTGCGCCACCGCTACCTGACCGTGGGCGGGCTGGTGCTGGTGGCCGTGCTGTCGATCGTCGTGATGCGCTACCACATGCGTTTCGTGATGTTCAACACGAAGGACCTGCCCGGCTTCGCCGTCATGGTGGAGACCCCCGAGGGCACGAGCCTCGCCCAGACCGAGCGCGTCATGGCCCAGGTCGAGGCCGTGGGGCGCCAGCTGCCGCCCACGGACCTGAACGCCATGGTCACCCTCGTCGGGAGCCACTTCGACATCTCCACGGGCCGCGTCACGAACGGCAGCAACCTGGGGATGGTCTACTTCGAGCTGGCCGACTTCGACGACCCTAAGCGCCGCAACGGCTACGTGGTCCTGAACGACTTCCGCAGCCGCCTGAAGGGCATCACCGGCTACGAGACCCTGCGCGTCATCGAGACCCAGGGCGGGCCGCCCGTCGGGCGCCCGGTGGAGGTGAAGGTGCGCGGCGAGGACGTGACGGTGCTCCGGACCGTGGCGCGGGAGATCCAGGACTACCTGCACACGCTTCCCGGGGTGTACGACATCGCCTCCGACGACGTGCTCGGCAAGCAGGAGCTGACCGTGGGCGTGGACGAGGACCGGGCGTCGCTGTATGGCCTGAACGCCGCCGGCATCGCGCGGGTGGTGCGCATCGCGTTCGAGGGCGAGAAGGTCTCCGAGATCCGGCGCGGCAACGACACCCTGGACGTGATGGTCCGCTACGCCCAAAGGTTCGCCGACCGGCCCCAGCGATTGGGCGAGGTGCGCCTGTGGAGCCCCCAGGCGGGGCGGGTGCCGCTGTCGAGCGTGGCCAAGGTCCAATTGACCCAGGGGCCCTCCGCCATCGTCCGCAAGGACCGCCAGCGCACGATCCTGGTGTCGGCCGCCGTGAACAACGACATCATCACGTCCACCGAGGCGAACGGGAAGCTGCGCGAGCGCTTCGCCGACGTGCCCGTGCGCTTCCCGGGCTACGAGCTGGTCTACGGCGGCGAGAACGAGCGCCAGATGGAGTCGCTGTACTCCCTGGGGCGGGCGAGCGTCCTGGCGATCCTGCTCATCTACCTGATCCTGGGGACCCTGTTCCGGTCGTTCATCCAGCCCCTCGTGATCATGTCCACGGTGCCGTTCGCCTTCATCGGCGTGGTGGTGGGGCACCTGGTCATGATGCAGCCGTTGGGGCTGCTCTCCCTGATCGGCCTGGCGGGCCTCGTGGGCGTGGTGGTGAACGACTCCCTGGTCCTGGTGGCCTTCGTCAACGAGTCCCGGCGCCGGGGCGCCTCGCGCTGGCTGTCCGTGGTGCGCGCCGCCCGCCACCGCCTGCGGCCGATCCTGCTGACCTCCATCACGACGATCCTGGGTCTCTTGACCCTTTCCTTCCAGACCCGGGGGCAGGCCGCGTACCTGGCCCCCATGGCCATCTCCATCGTATGGGGCCTGGCCTTCGCCACGGTCCTGACCCTGGTCATGGTGCCGTGCGTCCTGTCGATCCTGGACGACATCGGCCAAAAACTCGGCATCCGGGTGGGCCCGACAGCCGAGGGCGAGTCCCTGGAGGCCCAGGTCGCCCGGGCCATGCCGAAGGGCCGGTAGGGGGCGCTCGGAACCCGCAACTGGTTGACCCGCCTGGGCGAGCCCCCTATAATTCTCGTCCCCGGAAACGGGTCAGCTTTTTGACGGCGGCGCCTTCGGGACGGGGCAGGGCCTTGGCGCAAGCGCACTCGAAGCACACGACGGCCGGGACGGTGACGACGCCGTCCGGCGGGGGGAGAACCACGTGAACCTGTACGAGCACGAGGCGGTCGCGGGAATCTACCGCAAGTACGGCGTCCCGCACGCCGACTTCGTGGTGGCCACCGAGCCGAACGACGAGGTGGCCCGGTTCGTGACCGACCACGGCGGCGCCGTGGTGAAGGCCATGGTCCTGGTGGGCAAGCGCGGCAAGGCCGGCGCCGTGAAGCTCGTGAGCACGCCGGACGAGGCCGCCACCGCCGTGCGCGACATCATGGGCATGAAGGTGTGGGGCGAGACCCCGGTGGCCGTGATGGTGTGCGAGAAGGCCGCCATCGTGGCCGAGCTCTACTGCACCATCACCTACTCCACCGAGACCCGCGGCCCCGTCATCACCCTCTCCATGCAGGGTGGCATGGACGTGGAGGAGATCGACCCCGCCGCGATCCAGACCTTCCCCGTGGCCGCTGCGCCCACGGTGGAGCCGTTCGAGATCCGCAACATGCTGGTGGCGATCGGCTTCACGAAGGAATACGGGGGCATCCTGCGCCAGGCCTCCATGGCCATCGCGAAGGTGTACGAGGCCTTCTGGGGCGCCGAGTGCCGGATGCTCGAGATCAACCCCCTGGCGATCGTCAAGGTCCAGAAGACCGACCGCAAGACCGGCAAGCAGGTCGAGGTCCTGGACCTGCGCGCCCTGGACGCCGTGGTCACCCTGGACGACGACGCCAGCGTCGCCCCCCAGAAGACCTACGGCGAGCGCTCGGCGTTCAAGCGCGACCAGACCCAGCGCGAGGTGGACGCCCTCCAGATCGACCGCGACGACCACCGCGGCAAGGCCGGCTCCTACGTGGAGCCGGAGGACCTGGGCGGCGACATCGGCATGATGACCTTCGGCGGCGGCGGCTCGGCCGTCACCAT
>CAZGRJ010000192.1:0-3031 GCA_964528115.1 uncultured Nitrospirales bacterium | reverse complement strand
GGCCCGCTTCGGCGCCGTCCACGTCTCCCTGCGCACCTACCTGAGACGCCTGGAGGCCGCGCTGGAGCTGGACGTGACCTTCATTGACCCGCCCGCCCCGACTTGATTTCCGGATTCCGCTCCCGGATTCAAGTACGTAGATTCAACTACGTGCCACCCCCGGCCGATAGGGACGAGGGGGTGATTTTTCCGTCTTTTCGAGGCCATCGCCGCTTGAGCCGAGCTCGATCCGCATCATGGGAACGCCTGTCCCCGCCCGCCCGGGCCGCCGCAATGGCCCTGACGCTGGCGTTCATGGGCCTGTCCGCCGCCTGCACGGAGCGGTCCGAGCCGCCGATCCGGGTGGGCACGAACACCTGGCCCGGCTACGAGCCCCTCTACCTGGCCCAGGACATCGGCCGGTTCGGCCCGGACGCCGTGCGGCTGACCCGGCACGACTCCACCACATCGGTCCTGGCGGCCTACCGCGCGGGCCGGCTGGACGCCGCCGCCCTCACCCTGGACGAGGCCATGACGCTCCTGGGCCGGGGGAAGGACCCGTGCATCGTCCTGGTGATGGACACCTCCACCGGCGGCGACGCGATCATCGCCCACGAGGGCATCACCGGCGTGGCCGACCTGAAGGGCCGCCGCCTGGGGGCCGAGCGCACCGCCCTGGGGGCCTACGTGGCCAGCCGGGCGCTCCAGCGCGCGGGGCTCACACAGGACGACGTCACCCTGGTGGACCTGCCGGCCGACCGCCACGCCGGGGCCTTCCTGTCGAACGACGTGGACGCCGTGGTCACCTTCGAGCCGGTCAAGAGCGCCCTGATCGCGGCCGGCGGCGTCCAGATCTTCAGCAGCGCCGAGATCCCCGGCGAGATCGTGGACGTGCTCGTGGTGAACCGCGGCTTCATGCAGGCCCATCCCGCCCGGGTCCACCGCCTGGTGCAGGGCTGGTTCGACGCCCTCGCCTTCATGCAGCGCCGCCCCGCCGACGCCGCCGGCTACATGTCGCCGCGCCTGCACCTGATGCCCCACGCCGTGATGCGCTCCCTCGCCGGCCTGCGCTTCCCCGACCGGGCCGAGAACGTCCAGATGCTGATCGGCCAGGGCGGGGTGCCGGGCCTGGCCGCCCCCGCCACCCACCTGGCGGAGACCATGCGCGAGCTGGGCCTGATCCGGGGCGACGTGAAGCCCACCGGCCTGTTCCGCCCCGGCGACGCCCACCGCCGCCTGCTCGCCCTGGAGGCGAGCGGGCCGTAGAATTGGGCGTCCATGCGACGCTCCACACCTCTCCCGCCGACGCTTCCCCTCCTGCTTCTCCTGCTGGTCCTTTGGCCGGGCGTTGTCCTGTCGCCGGGCATCGCGCGCGCCGCCGACGGGAGCCCGTCCGGCCGCTGGACGCTCGGGTTCGAGAACGACACGATGAGCCACCCGTCGTCGGACCGGGACTACACCATGGGGTTCTTCCTGACCCGCTCCTACGGCGGGGACGACGCCCCGAAAATCCTGTGGGCCCTCTCCGGCGGCGGCGTGAGCGCGTCGTGGTGGACCCTCGCCAACCGGATCTACACCCCCAAGGGCCTCACCTCCAGCGCCGTCATCCCGGGCGACCGCCCCTACGCCAACCTGTGGACCCTGGCCGGCGGCTTCTCGCGCCCCTACGACGGGGTCACCTGGTCGGAGATCGAGTACCAGCTCGGCGTCCTGGGCACCCCCACCGGCGACGCCTTCCAGACCACCGCCCACGAGCTCTTCCCGAGCCACGGCCTGCCGGAGGGGTGGGACCACCAGATCGGCAACGGCGGCGCGGCCACGGTCCTCGTCCACCTGGCGCTGAACCGCGTCCTGGTCGGCGAGGAGGGGCAGCGCTTCCGCCTGACCGGCGGCGCGGGCGCCGAGGCGGGCTACTGGGGGCGCGCCTTCGCCCACGTGACCCTGCACCTGGGCGTCTCGCCCGCCGCCGACGTCGGCTGGCGCCCCGACGCCCAGACCCTGGACACGAACCGCTTCGGTGCCGACCCCGCCCCCCTCGACGGCGGCCCCGTGTGGATTTCCTACGGGGTCAGCGCGTGGGTCTACAACCAGCTGCTCCAGGGCGCCTGGACGGGCGACAACGACCTCACCTACGGCCAGAGCGACATGGCGACCTGGGTCCACGACGCCAGCATCGGCTTCGACCTGACCCCCGTGCTCCACTACGTCCCCTTCCTGCGCCGCACGCACCTGCACTACGTCGAGCACTTCCGCTCGCAGCAGCTCAAGACGGACGGCGGGCGGTCGGAGTACTGGGGCGGGCTCTACCTGTCTGTCGAGATGTAGGGGGCGGACGGTCGGCGGGCCGCCTCACGGGGTTGACGTAGTACGTACTACGTACTAAACTCTCCGTCGTGATCCGGACCTTCGCCGACAAGGTGACCGCGGCCGTGTTCGTCGGCCTGCCGGTCAGGCGGCTGCCTCCGGACATTCGAAAGCGCGCCCGGGAGAAGCTGGACCTGATCCACGCCGCCGCCCGGATCGACGACCTGCGCGCCCCGCCGGCCAACCGGCTCGAACGCCTGACCGGGAACCGGGCGGGGCAGTGGAGCATCCGGATCAACCGGCAGTGGCGCGTCTGCTTCCGCTGGCGGAAGGGCAACGCCTTCGACGTCGAGATCGCCGACTACCACTAGGGGACCGATATGACCATCCGGATCGAGGACCTTCCGCACACCGACTTCTCCGGCGTGGCCGGGCGCGGCAAGCGCATCCCGCCCACCAGCCCGGGCGACATCCTGCGGCACGAGTTCCTGGAGCCGCTGGGCCTCTCGGCCAACGCCCTGGCCCGGGCCCTGAAAGTACCGCCGAATCGGATCACGGCCATTCTGAACGGCCGCCGCGCCGTCACCGCCGACACGGCCCTGCGCCTGGCCCGCTACTTCGGCACCACGCCGGAGCTCTGGCTGAACCTCCAGAACCGGTACGACCTGGAAGGCGCGGCGGGCCGCCTGCGCGGCGTCATCGGCAAGATCAAGCCGCGCGACGCGAAGGCGGCGTAAGAGGACGCGCC
>CAZGRJ010000191.1:0-3040 GCA_964528115.1 uncultured Nitrospirales bacterium | reverse complement strand
GCATCTTCGGGGCCCTGGGCGACGCGGGCATCCTGATCGACATGATCATCCAGAACATCAGCCACGACGGCACCACGGACATCTCCTTCACCGTGCCGCGCGCGGACGTCGAGCGGGTGCGCGAGGTGATGGGCAAGATGCGCGTGGACGAAAAGCCCCTCGACGTGACCGTGGCGGAGAACATCGCCAAGATCAGCGCGGTGGGCGTGGGCATGCGCTCCCACACCGGGGTCGCGAGCCAGATGTTCAAGACCCTCGCCGACGAGGAGATCAACATCCAGATGATCAGCACGTCCGAGATCAAGATCTCCTGCGTCATCGACGAGCGCTACACCGAGCTGGCCGTGCGTGCCCTGCACGACGCCTTCGGCCTGGGCGCCGCCGCCGCGCCCTCGAGGCCGTGAGCGGCCCCGTGCGCAGCCTGCCCGTGAGCAGCCTCCAATGACCGCCCCGCAGCTCGACATCTACGACACCACCCTGCGCGACGGGTGCCAGTCGGAGGACGTGAACCTCTCCGTCCACGACAAGCTGCGCGTCGTGCGCTACCTGGACGACATGGGCGTCCACTACGTCGAGGGCGGCTGGCCCAGCTCCAACCCGCGCGAGATGCAGTTCTTCGAGCGCGTCCGCGACATGGACCTAAAGCACGCCCAGGTGGCCGCCTTCGGCAGCACCCACCGGGCCTCCGTGGCGGTCGAGAGCGACGCCAACGTCCAGGGCCTCCTGGCCTCCGGCATGGACGTCCTGACGATCTTCGGCAAGTCGTGGACCTTCCACGTCACCGAGGCCCTCGGCATCCCCCTGGAGCGCAACCTGGAGCTGATCCGGGACACGGTCGCGTACCTCAACGCCCACCGCTCCCGCGTGTTCTACGACGCCGAGCACTTCTTCGACGGCTACAAGGCCGACCCCGAGTACGCCCTCGCCACCCTGGCCGCCGCGGCCGAGGGGGGCGCGGCCGCCCTGGTCCTGTGCGACACGAACGGCGGCACCATGCCGTGGGAGATCCGCGAGATCATGGGTGCCGTGAAGCAGCGCCTCTCAACGCCCCTCGGCATCCACTGCCACAACGACGGCGGCGTGGCCGTCGCCAACACCCTCGCCGCCGTGCGCGAGGGGGCCGTGCAGGTGCAGGGGACGATCAACGGCTTCGGCGAGCGCTGCGGCAACGCCGACCTGATCGCCGTGGTGGCCAACCTGGAGCTGAAGATGGGGCTGCACTGCCTGCCCGACGGCGCCGTCAAGCGCCTCAAGGAGACCTCCGCGGGCCTCTACGAGCTGGCCAACCTGCCGCACCGCAAGCACCAGCCCTACGTGGGCGAGGCCGCCTTCGCCCACAAGGGGGGCGTGCACGTGGCCGCGGTGGAGAAGAACCCCCGCACCTACGAGCACGTGGAGCCGTGGGTCGTGGGCAACCACCGCCGGGTCCTGATCTCGGACTACTCGGGCCGCAGCAACATCCTCTACAAGGCCCGCGAGCTGGGCATCGACTTAGGGGACGACGCGGCCCTCCCGGCCGACATCCTCGCCGAGATGAAGGAGCTCGAAGCGTCCGGCTTCCAGTTCGAGAGCGCCGAGGCGTCGTTCGAGCTGCTCGTCCGCAAGGCCCTCGGCACCCACCGGCGGTTCTTCGACCTGAGCGGCTTCCGCGTCATCGTGGACAAGCGCGGCCAGAACGGCGAGCCCGTCTCCGAGGCCACGGTCAAGGTGGGGGTGGGGGAGGAGGAGCACCTCGTCGCGGCCGAGGGCGACGGCCCGGTCAACGCCCTGGACCTCGCCCTGCGCATGGCCCTCGCGCCCTTCTACCCCCAGGTGAACACCTTCCGCCTGGTGGACTACAAGGTGCGCGTCATCACCGGCTCCCACGGCACCGCGTCGCGGGTGCGGGTGCTCATCGAGAGCGGCGACGACCAGGGCACCTGGGGGACCGTCGGGGTCTCCACCAACATCATCGAGGCCAGCTACCGGGCCCTGGTGGACGCCATCGAGTTCCGCCTCATGCGCGACCTGGAGGGCGCCCCGCCCCGGGAGAACGCCGCCCCCGAGGCCGAGCCCCGCAAGGGCCCACGCGCCTCGTCGCGCGGCGCCTGACGCCCCCCGGGAGCCGCGGATCGACACCGGGGCGCCACCGGTGCCAATTCCCGGCCGGACCGCGTCCCGCGCGGCCGGGTGCCCGTTTCGGGCGCAACCCATCAATTTCGTTTGACTTTGCGGGAACGGCTCCGTAAGCTGTGCTCCCTCATCGTTTCGCGTGCGCGGATGGGCCCGTTGGCCGTGGTGGGCGGCGGCCGCGCTGCTTCTGGAGTCGGTCCCAATGCGTAAGGCGGACATCGCGAATCTGCTCTACGAGCGGCACGGCATTCCCAAGCGGGAGGCGGCCGCGATGGTGGAGCTGATGCTCGACGAGATCAAGGAATGCCTCGCCCGCAGCGAGGAGGTCAAGATCGCCGGGTTCGGCAACTTCTCGGTCCGCCAGAAGCGCGCGCGCAAAGGCCGGAACCCGAAGACCGGCGAGGAGATCGGCATCGCGCCGCGTAAGGTGGTCACGTTCCGGGCCAGCCCGGTCTTCAAGAGCAGTGTCCTTAAGGCGCGGCCCACGGCGTAAGGGGCTTCGCCCCCCCGCCGGCGACATCCCCGAGAAGCTGTTCTTCAAGATCGGCGAGGTGTCCCGCATCACGGGCCTCGCCCCTTACGTGCTGCGCTACTGGGAGACCGAGTTCCCCCAGATCCGCCCGCGCAAGGGCTCCGGCGGCCAGCGGATCTACCGGCGCGAGGACGTGGCGGCGGTGCTCGAGATCCGCAGGATGCTGCACGCCGAGGGCTACACCATCGCCGGCGCCCGCCGCAAGCTGGGGCGCGGCCGGGCCCCGGCGGGGGTGGGCGAGGGCAAGCGCGAGGTGGTGGCCAAGGCGCAGGAAGGCTTGCGGGACCTGTTGACCCTGATGGAGAATACCGATTCCCGCCGGGCTGATACCCGGGACGATTCGGGGCGTGGCGCAGTCCGGTAGCGCACACCCTTGGGGTGGGTGTGGTCGCTGGT
>CAZGRJ010000190.1:0-3042 GCA_964528115.1 uncultured Nitrospirales bacterium | reverse complement strand
CATCGACTTCCCCTACCTGGTGTCGATGATCCCGAACAGCTTCATGTCGCGCGCCAACTCCATCGTCGCCCCCGGCGCCAAGCTCGATCTCGCCATGCAGCTCATCCTGACGCCCATGATCCGGCGCCTGGTGGAGCTCAGGGAGCGCGCCGGCTGACCCATATTGGAGGACCCATGAAAGCCACCGAGACCCAGCCGACCACGGGCGCCGTGGGGCACGCCGACCTGGCGAACGCCATCCGCGCCCTCTCCATGGACGCCGTCGAGGCCGCCAACTCCGGCCACCCCGGCATGCCCATGGGCATGGCCGACGCCGCCACGGTGCTGTTTACGCGGTTTATGAAGTTCGACCCGGCCGACCCCGACTGGCCCGACCGCGACCGCTTCGTCCTCTCCGCCGGGCACGGCTCCATGCTGCTCTACAGCCTGCTCTACCTGACGGGCTACGCGGACATGACCCTGGACGAGCTCAAGAACTTCCGCCAGCTGGGCTCCAAGACCGCCGGCCATCCGGAGTACGGCCACGCCACCGGCATCGAGACCACCACCGGCCCCCTGGGCCAGGGCCTCGCCACGGCCGTGGGCATGGCCCTCGCGGAGCGCATGCAGAACGCCCGGTACGGCGACGACCTGGTGGACCACCACACCTACGTGCTGGCCGGCGACGGCTGCCTGATGGAGGGCATCAGCCACGAGGCCATCGACCTGGCCGGCCACCTGCGGTTGAACCGGCTGATTGTCCTGTTCGACGACAACGGCATCTCCATCGACGGCGCCACGTCGCTCTCCACCTCCATGGACCAGCTCGCCCGCTTCGCCGCCGCGGGCTGGCACGTGGCCCGGGTGGACGGGCACGATCCGGAGGCCGTCGCCAAGGAGATCGCCGCCGCCAAGGCGTCCGACCGGCCCAGCCTCATCGCCTGCAAGACCGTGATCGGCTTCGGCGCCCCCAACAAGCAGGGCAGCGCCGCCACCCACGGCGCGCCCCTCGGGGCCGAGGAGATCGCCAAGACCCGCGAGGCCCTGGGTTGGCCCCATCCGCCGTTCGAGATTCCCGACGCCATCCTGTCCGCCTGGCGCAAGTTCGGCGCCCGGGGCGCGGCGGAGCGGGAGGCGTGGGAGACGCGCCTGGCGGGGTCCGGGTCGGGCGACGCGTTCAAGGCCGACGTCTCGGGCAAGCTCCCGGCGGGCTTCGACGCCGCGGTGGAGGCGCTCAAGAAGGGCTTTTCCGAGGAGAAGCCGAAGCTCGCCACCCGCCAGTCGTCCCAGAAGGTTCTCGAAGGGCTGGTGGCGGCGGTGCCGAACCTGCTGGGGGGCTCCGCCGACCTGACCGGCTCGGTGGGCACCAAGACCAAGAAGTACGTGCCCGTGACCGCGGCCGAGTACGGCGGCACATACGTCCACTACGGCGTGCGGGAGCACGGCATGGGGGCGGCCATGAACGGCATCGCCCTGCACAAGGGCTTCATCCCGTACGGCGGCACGTTTCTCGTGTTCGCCGACTACAGCCGCCCGGCGATCCGCCTCGCGGCACTGATGGGCCAGCGGGTGGTGCACGTCCTCACGCACGACTCCATCGGGCTGGGGGAGGACGGTCCCACCCACCAGCCGGTGGAGCACCTGGCGTCGCTCAGGGCGATCCCGAACCTCCGCGTGTACCGCCCGGCGGACGCGGTGGAGGCGGCGGAGGCGTGGGCCTCGGCCCTGAACTGCGAGACCGGGCCGTCGGCCATGGTCCTCACCCGCCAGGGGCTGCCCACGCTGCGCACCGGGCACACGTCCGACAACCTCGTCGGGAGGGGCGCCTACGTCCTGGTGGAGCCGGACGGCGGGCGCCAGGTGACGCTGCTGGCCACCGGGTCCGAAGTGGCCATCGCGGTGGAGGCCCAGAAGGCCCTGGCCGAGGAGGGCGTCCGCGCGGCGGTGGTCTCCATGCCGTGCTGGGAGCTGTTCCGCGACCAGCCCACGGCCTACCGCAGGCAGGTCCTGGGCGACGCCCCCCGGGTGGCAGTGGAGGCCGCCGTGCGCATGGGCTGGCACGAGTGGATCGGCCTGGACGGCGGCTTCGTCGGCATGACCGGCTTCGGCGCCTCGGGCCCGGGCCCGGCCCTGTACGCCCACTTCGGCATCACCCCCGCGGCGGTCGCCCAGGCCGCCCGCAACCTGGTGGGGTGACCGGAACGTTGAACGGGCCTACGGCGATGCGGATTTCGGGATGCGGGAGCGGGCGGCCCGCGGGATGGCCCGTAGGGCCCGGGTGGGGGTACGATAAGGAAGTTTCACCAGCGTCCGTGGTGTGCGGCGGCGCGCTCCGGGTCCGGACCGGATTCGTGTCCGGACAGACCGGCCGGGGTCACGCCGGCGCGGACCCATCGGCCCGCCAGCCACGCGAGGGATAAAACCAGCGAGGAGGTTCGATCCATGGCTCGTATCACACTGCGGCAGCTCCTGGACCACGCGGCCGAGCACGACTACGGGGTGCCCGCCTTCAACATCAACAACATGGAGCAGGTCATCGCCATCATGCAGGCGGCCCGCGAGGTGGACTCGCCCGTCCTCATGCAGGCCAGCCGCGGAGCCCGCAAGTACGCCGGCACCGCCATGATCGTCAAGATGGTGGAGGCCGCAGAGGCCCTGTATCCGGACATCCCCATCTGCCTGCACCAGGACCACGGCAACGACGACGTGACGTGCCTCTCGGCGATCCAGGCCGGCTTCACGTCCGTCATGATGGACGGCTCCCTCGAGGCCGACGCCAAGACCCCCGCCTCCTACGAGTACAACAGCGGCATCACCTCCAGCGTGGTGCACATGGCCCACGCCGTGGGCGTGTCGGTGGAGGGCGAGCTGGGCTGCCTGGGTTCCCTGGAGACCGGCATGGGCGACAAGGAGGACGGCCACGGCGCCGAGGGCAAGCTCTCCATGGAGCAGCTCCTGACCGACCCGGACCAGGCCGTGGAGTTCGTCTCGGCCACCAAGGTGGACGCCCTGGCCATCGCCATGGGCACCTCCCACGGGGCCTACAAGTTCAGCCGCAAGCCC
>CAZGRJ010000189.1:0-3049 GCA_964528115.1 uncultured Nitrospirales bacterium | reverse complement strand
GGGCGCCTGAAGATGAACGCCAAGCTGGGCATCAAGCTGCCCCTGGAGCACCGCACCCTCGCCGCCGTGGACGTGGTCGAGGTGGTCCGCTACCTGGTGAACCTGCGCTCGGGCCGGGGCGAGGTGGACGACATCGACCATCTGGGCAACCGGCGCGTGCGTGCCGTGGGCGAGCTCCTGGAGAACCAGTTCCGCATCGGCCTGGTCCGTATGGAGCGCACGGTCAAGGAGCGCATGAACCTGGTGGAGCTGCCGGAGGCGGTGCCCCACGACGTGATCAACGCCAAGCCCGTGTCGGCGGCGATCAAGGAGTTCTTCGGCTCGTCCCAGCTCTCCCAGTTCATGGACCAGACGAACCCGCTCTCCGAGATCACCCACAAGCGCCGCCTGTCGGCCCTGGGGCCGGGGGGTCTGACCCGCGAGCGGGCCGGGTTCGACGTGCGCGACGTGCACCCGACGCATTACGGCCGCATCTGCCCGATCG
The DNA here is from genome assembly GCA_964528115.1 of uncultured Nitrospirales bacterium. GTDB lineage: Bacteria > Nitrospirota > JACRHL01 > JACRHL01 > JACRHL01 > CAZGRJ01. Next base: position 2,565 of record CAZGRJ010000189.1, on the reverse strand, counting down.
AGACCCCGGAGGGGCCCAACATCGGCCTGATCACGTCCCTGGCCACCTACGCCCAGATCAACCGGTTCGGGTTCATCGAGAGCCCGTACCGCAAGGTCAAGGGCGGCAAGGTGACCAAGGAGGTCGTGTACCTCTCGGCCGTGGAGGGCGAGAGCTACTCCATCACCCAGGCGAACATGGCGGTGCAGAAGTCCGGCAAGTTCGTCGAGGACCTGGTCCTGGTCCGGCGCAGCGGCGACTTCATCATGATCCCGCGCGAGGAAGTCGAGTACATGGACGTCTCGCCGCGCCAGATCGTGAGCGTGGCGACGGCCCTGATCCCGTTCCTGGAGAACGACGACGCCAACCGCGCCCTGATGGGCTCCAACATGCAGCGCCAGGCGGTGCCCCTGCTTCGCTCCGAGGCCCCGGTGGTGGGCACGGGCATGGAGCACGTGGTGGCGCGCGACTGCGGCTACGTCATCACCGCGGCCCGCTCGGGCCAGGTGGAGAGCGTGGACGCCTCGCGCATCGTGATCCGGGTGGACGACGACCAGGTCGAGCAGGGCGGCCCGGTGGACATCTACTCGCTGATCAAGTGGCAGCGCTCCAACCAGAACACCTGCATGAACCAGAAGCCCCTGGTGAGCGTGGGCGAGCGGGTGGAGGCCGGCCAGATCCTCTGCGACGGCCCCTCCACCGAGCTGGGTGAGCTGGCCCTGGGCAAGAACGTCCTGGTCGCCTTCATGCCGTGGGAGGGCTACAACTACGAGGACGCCATCCTGCTCTCCGAGCGCCTGGTGCGGGAGGACGTCTACACCTCCGTGCACATCGAGGAGTTCACCATCGAGGCCCGCGACACCAAGCTGGGCCCGGAGGAGATCACCCGCGACATCCCCAACGTGGGCGAAGAGATCCTGGCCGACCTGGACGAGTCGGGCATCATCCGCATCGGTGCGGAGGTCAACCCGGGCTCCATCCTGGTGGGCAAGGTGACCCCCAAGGGCGAGACCCAGCTGACCCCGGAGGAGAAGCTCCTGCGCGCCATCTTCGGCGAGAAGGCCGGCGACGTGAAGGACGCCTCGCTCTACATGGGCCCGGGCACCTCCGGCGTGGTGGTGGACGTGAAGATCTTCTCGCGCAAGGGCACCGAGAAGGACGAGCGCTCCCGCACCATCGAGTTCCAGGACATCCAGCGCCTGGAGCGCAACCACCGCGACGAGGTCCGCGTGCTGGAGGAGGAGTTCATGACGAACCTCCGGCGCGCCATCGTGGGCAAGGAGAGCGCCCGCGACTACATGGACCCGGAAAGCGGCGACGTGATGCTCAAGCGGCGCCGGCCCATCTCGGCCGACGCCCTCGCCGGGATCCCCAACGAGCAGCTGCAGAACGTGGTGCTCGCCAAGGCCGAGGACCAGGACAAGATCGAGCGCCTGGAGATGGTCTTCCGCGAGAAGCGCGACGAGCTGCAGATGATCTTCGACGAGCGCGTCGGGCGCCTGAAGCGCGGCGACGAGCTGCCCCCGGGCGTGCTCAAGCTCGTGAAGGTCTACGTGGCCATGAAGCGCAAGATCCAGGTGGGCGACAAGATGGCCGGCCGCCACGGCAACAAGGGCGTGGTCTCGCGCGTTCTTCCCATCGAGGACATGCCGTACCTGCCCGACGGCACCCCCGTGGAGATCGTGCTCAACCCCCTGGGCGTGCCGTCCCGCATGAACGTGGGGCAGATCCTGGAGACCCACCTGGGGTGGGCGGCCCGGGCTCTGGGGCTGTACGTGGCGACGCCGGTCTTCGACGGCGCCAAGGAGGCCGAGATCAAGGAGCTCCTGGCGAAGGCGAAGCTGCCCGAGGACGGCCAGGTCGAGCTGCGCGACGGCAAGACCGGCGAGCTGTTCCAGCGCCCGGTCACCGTGGGCTACATGTACATGCTCAAGCTGCACCACCTGGTGGATGACAAGATCCACGCCCGCTCCATCGGGCCGTACTCGCTGGTCACCCAGCAGCCGCTGGGCGGCAAGGCCCAGTTCGGCGGCCAGCGCCTGGGCGAGATGGAGGTCTGGGCCCTGCAGGCCCACGGCGCGGCGAGCACGCTGCAGGAGTTCCTGACCGTCAAGTCGGACGACGTGCCGGGACGCTCGAAGATGTACGAGAGCATCGTCAAGGGCGAGAACTACCTCGAGAGCGGCATCCCGGAGTCGTTCAACGTGCTCATCAAGGAGCTCCAGGCCTTGGGTCTGGAGGTGGAGCTCCTGCGGGCGGTGGACGTCTGACCGGAACGTGCGCCGGACGCTTGGACCGAATGAACCGGGCCCTTTCGGGCCCCACGCGGGCGGCACGAGCCGCCCCATAGCCAGTAAGGCGGAGTGACCATGCTCACCAGCTTCTACGATCGATCCCGCACCGCCATCCAGTTCGACGCCCTGCGCATCCACCTGGCGAGCCCCGAGAAGGTCCGCTCGTGGTCGTACGGCGAGGTCAAGAAGCCGGAGACGATCAACTACCGGACCTTCAAGCCGGAGAAGGACGGGCTCTTCTGCGCCCGCATCTTCGGCCCCACCAAGGACTGGGAGTGCGCCTGCGGCAAGT
>CAZGRJ010000188.1:0-3097 GCA_964528115.1 uncultured Nitrospirales bacterium | reverse complement strand
TCGGTGATGCCCGTGATGGAGGCGTGGGCGCGGTGCGAGGAGCCGAAGGCGTCGTTGACGTACACGTCCGCCAGCTCCGCCAGGCCCCGGGCGAAGGCCGGGTCGTTGTCGGTCTCGCCCTTGTGGAAGCGCAGGTTCTCCAGAACCATCACGTCGCCCGGCGCCATGCGCTGGATCCGGGAGGCCACCTGGGGCCCGATGCAGTCGGGCGCGAAGCTCACGTCCTTGCCGAGCAGCCGCCCGAGGCGCTTGGCGACCGCCGCGAGGGACAGGCGCGGGTCCACCTGGCCCTTGGGACGCCCGAGGTGGGAAGCCACGATGACCTTGGCCCCCTCGTCGATGGCGTAGTTGATGGTGGGCAGCGCGCCGCGGATGCGGGCGTCGTCCGTGATGTTGAGGTCGTCGTCCAGGGGCACGTTGAAGTCGGCCCGGATGAAGACCCGCTTGCCCTTCAGGTCCAGCTTGTCGATGGTCCGTTTCAACGGCCTCGCCCCTTATGTCGTGCCGCTCCCCTCGGGCGGCGTTCCGCGTCAGAGCCGGGTGATCAGGTCCACCACCCGCATGGAGTAGCCCCACTCGTTGTCGTACCACGCGATGACCTTGACCATGCGGTTGTCCATGACCCGGGTCAGGGCCGCGTCCACGGTGGAGGAGTGGGCGTCGCCGTTGTAGTCCGACGACACCAGGGGCTCGTCGCTGACGGTGAGGATGCCCTTCATGGGGCCGTCGGCGGCGGCCTTGAGGGCGGCGTTGACCTCCTCGGCGGTGGTGTCGCGGCCGACGGTGTAGACCACGTCGATCACCGAGACGTTCGGGGTCGGCACCCGCATCGACATGCCGTCCAGCTTGCCCTTGAGCTCGGGCAGCACCTCGCCCACGGCGCGGGCCGCGCCGGTGGTGGTGGGGATCATGGACAGGGCGGCGGCGCGGGCCCGGCGCAGGTCCTTGTGGGGCAGGTCGAGGACGCGCTGATCGTTGGTGTAGGAGTGGATCGTGGTCATCAGGCCGTGCTCGATCCCGAACGTGTCGTGGATGACCTTGGTGACCGGCGCCAGGCAGTTGGTGGTGCAGGAGGCGTTGGAGACGATGTGGTGCGAGGCCTTGTCGTACATGCCGTCGTTGACCCCGATCACCAGGGTCAGGTCGGGCTGCTTGGCGGGCGCGCTGATGAGCACCTTGCGGGCCCCCGCCTCCAGGTGGCCGGAGGCGCCCTCGCGGTCCACGAAGATGCCGGTGGACTCGACCACCACGTCCACCCCCAGATCGCGCCACGGCAGGGCCTTGGGGGAGCGCTCGGCCAGCACCTTGACCTTCTTGCCGCCCACGACGATGGCGTCCGCCTCGGCGGTCACGGGCACCCCCAGGTTGCCGTGCACCGAGTCGTGCGCCAGCAGGTGGGCCAGGGTCTTGGAGTCGGTCAGGTCGTTGATCGCGACGATGTCGATGTCGGGCCGGTCCATGGCGGCGCGGTACACGCAGCGCCCGATCCTGCCGAACCCGTTGATCCCAACCTTGACGGCCATGATGCGCTCTCCTCGTTATGGGAACGGGCCCGGCGCGCCGAGCCGTTCGAAAACCGACCCGTGTCACCCGGCCCGAAGAATGCCGAAGGGCCTGGCATCCACCGCCGTGTTCGCACCCCGCGGGGGGTGTGCCTCGGGCCTGGCGGGCTCCGGTCGGGGTACGTCAAGTTACGGGGAATTTCGTGCCGTGGTCAAGGCCGGCGCGGGTCCCGCCGCGGTGTCCGGGGCGTCCTCCAGGCGCCACTCCTGGACCCGGATCTCGGCCGAGAGGCGGGACGACGCCAGGGTGATCAGGATCCGGTGCGGCGCCTCCAGGGGACCCACCTCGCGCCAGTCGCCGAAGTCCAGCGCCACGGCCCCGGCGGCGCGGCGGCGGACCTCCACCGCCTCGACCCGGGCCCCGTCCACGGCGAGGTCCACGGTCTCGCCGTGCCTGCGGACCTCCCAGCGGCCGTCCGGCGTCACGCCCACCTTGCCCTCCCCCGTCTCCGGCCCCAGGACGCCGTCCACCAGGTGGACCAGGGCGCCCAGCATTCGGACCTCCGGGTCGGCGCCGCGCGCCCCCAGCTTGCCGGTCCGGGCCCGTTCGGGGTCGGGGCCCCGCAGGGTGTAGCGGCCGTCCCCGGCCTCGTAGGTGAACAGGATCGTCCCCAAGGGGTTGAAGCCCGTCACGGCCACCCGGTCCGGGGCGTGGTAGGCGAACACCGCCGTGAACTCGGGCCAGGGGAGGTCGGCGCCGCCCGCGTCCACGGCCACGTCGGCGAGGGCCGAGATCGCGCGGTAGCGGTCCCGGTTGTCGTCCCAGATCCGGGTGACGGAGAGGCCGTCGGCCGTCAGGGGCGTCAGGCGCGGGGCGCAGGCGGAAAGCAGCACGGAGAGAAGGCCGATGCCCGCCAGGGCGAGGCCGGTCGCGGCGCGCCTCACGCGAGGGCCCGGGCGATGGCGTCCCGCAGGGTGCGCACGCCCACGACGCCGGGGGCGCGGAGCTTCTCCGCGTTGGCGGCCGGCACCAGGAAGCGTGTGAAGCCCAGCTTGACCGCCTCGGCCACCCGCGTCTCCACCTGCTGCACGGCGCGCACCTCCCCCGCCAGGCCCACCTCGCCGATCACCAGGGTGCCCGCGTCCACCGGGACCTCGCGCTGGGAGCTGGCCACGGCCAGGGCGACGCCCAGGTCGGCGGCGGGCTCGTCCAGGCGGATGCCGCCCACCACGTTCACGTACACGTCGTCCATGGCGAGGGCCAGCCCGGCGCGCTTCTCCAGGACGGCCAGGAGCAGGGCCAGGCGGCCCGTGTCCACGCCGATGGCGGTGCGCCGGGCGGTGCCGTAGGAGGCGGGGCTCACCAGGGCCTGGAGCTCCACCAGGATGGGCCGCGTGCCGCTCACGGACGCCACCACCACCGAGCCCGTGGCGCCCTCGGGGCGCTCGGCCAGGAACAGGGCGGAGGGGTTCGAGACCTCGGCGAGGCCCCCGGAGCCCATCTCGAACACCCCGATCTCGTTGGTGGAGCCGAACCGGTTCTTGACCGCCCGCACCACGCGGTAGGCGTGGCCCCGGTCGCCCTCGAAGTAGAG
>CAZGRJ010000187.1:0-3141 GCA_964528115.1 uncultured Nitrospirales bacterium | reverse complement strand
GCCGAGATCCAGGCCAAGGTCGCCAGCCGCCGCAACGTCCTGCCCTCCGCCGCCGAGGACCCGGTGATCACCTCCACCACCGGCGACCGCACGGCCCTGATGTACATGGCCTTCTGGGGCCAGGACATGACGCCGTCCCAGATCACCGACTACCTCCTGCGGGTGGTGCAGCCCCAGCTGCAGGCGGTGCCGGGGGTGGCGAAGGCCGAGCTGATCGGCAACAAGACCTTCGCCATGCGCGTCTGGCTGGACCCGGAGCGCATGGCCGCGCTCGACGTGACCGCCCAGGACGTCCAGAGCGTGCTCCAGGCCAACAACTACCAGGCCGGCGTGGGGCGCACCAAGGGCGCCTTCGTGGGCCTGGACCTCTCGGCCACCACGGACATCAGCTCGCGCTCGGACTTCATGAACCTCGTGGTGCGCTCGAACGGCGACACCATGGTGCGCCTGAAGGACGTGGCCGACGTGGACCTGGGCTCCGAGGACTACGATTCCACCAGCTGGTACAAGGGCGAGCCCGCCATCTTCGTGGGCATCAGCCCCACCCCCGGGGCGAACCCCCTGGACGTGGCGAGCAGCGTCCACGACCTGATGCCCGAGATCACGGCCCAGCTCCCGTCCGGCCTGCAGGCCCGCATCCCCTACGACGCCAGCGAGTTCATCCGCGACTCCATCAAGGAGGTGTTCCGCACCCTGGCCGAGGCGCTGCTGATCGTCCTGTTCGTCATCTTCCTGGCCCTGGGCTCCCTGCGGGCGGCCGTGGTGCCGGCGATCGCCGTGCCCGTGTCGATGATCGGCGGCGCGTTCCTCATGCTGCTGATGGGCTTCTCCATCAACCTGCTCACCCTGCTCGCCATGGTCCTCGCCATCGGCCTGGTGGTGGACGACGCGATCATCGTCGTGGAGAACGTCCACCGCCACATCGAGGAGGGCGAGACCCCGTTCCGGGCGGCGATCCACGGGGCCCGGGAGCTGGGCGTGGCGATCATCGCCATGACCACCACGCTGGTGGCGGTGTACGCCCCGATCGGCTTCATGGGCGGCCTCGTGGGCACCCTGTTCACCGAGTTCGCCTTCGCCCTGGCGGGGATGGTCCTGATCTCGGGCGTGGTCGCGCTGACCCTCTCGCCCATGATCTCGTCCAAGGTCCTCAGGGCCTCGGGGCAGGGGCGCTTCGAGCGCGCCGTGGAGCGCTTCTTCACCGCCCTGGCGAGCCGCTACCAGGCCCTGCTGCACAACTCCCTGGACTACAAGCCGGTGACGGTGATCTTCGCCGTGGCCATTCTCGTGTCGATCTACTTCATGTTCACCACGAGCCAGAAGGAGCTCGCGCCCACCGAGGACCAGAGCATCCTGTTCTTCCAGGCCACGGCCCCCCAGACCGCGACGATCGACTACGACCGGGCCTACGTCCGCCAGATCGAGGACGCCTTCCGCACCGTCCCGGAGTACCACGAGACCTTCTACCTGCTGGGGCTGGGGGAGCCGACGACCACGTTCGGCGGCTTCAAGATGGAGCCGCCCTCCAAGCGTGACCGCTCCCAGGCGCAGGTCATGCCGGAGGTCCAGGGCAAGGTCGCTCAGGTGGCGGGCCTGCAGATCGCCGTGTTCCCGCGGCCCAGCCTGCCCGGCGCCGGCGGCGGCCTGCCGATTCAGTACATCGTCAGCACCGACGCCGACTACGACACCCTCACCGACGTGGCCGGCCAGCTGGTGGGCAAGGCCATGGGCTCCGGGCGGTTCATGTTCCTGATGAAGGACGTGGAGTACACCCGCCCCAAGACCACCATCGTCGTGGACCGGGACCGCGCGGCCGACCTGGGGATCCGGATGGACGACATTGGCCGGACCCTGGGCACCATGCTGGGGGGCGGCTACACGAACTGGTTCAGCCTGGAGGGCCGCAGCTACAAGGTGATCCCGCAGGTCCAGCGGTCCGACCGGCTCGACGCGGGCATGCTGGAGGGGTACTACATCCGCACCGGCGGCGGCGACCTGGTGCCCCTGTCCACCCTGGTGCACCTGCAGAACTCGGTGGAGCCGAGCCAGCGCACCCAGTTCCAGCAGCTCAATTCCCTGACGATCATGGGCGTGCCGGCGCCGGGCGTCTCCCTGGGCGACGCCCTGGCGACCCTGGACGCCGACGCCAGGCAGCTCTTCCCCCAGGGCTTCACCCACGACTACACGGGCGAGTCGCGCCAGTACGTCCAGCAGGGCAGCGCGCTGATCATCACGTTCTTCCTGTCGCTGCTCGTGATCTACCTGGTCCTGGCGGCTCAGTTCGAGAGCTGGCGCGACCCCGCCATCATCCTGGTGTCGGTGCCCATGTCCATCGCCGGGGCCCTGATCTTCATCACCATGGGCTTCGCCACGGTCAACATCTACACGCAGGTGGGGCTCATCACCCTGATCGGCCTGATCGCCAAGAACGGCATCCTGATCGTGGAGTTCGCCAACCAGCTGCGCGAGCGCGAGGGGCTGCCGAAGCGCGAGGCGGTGGAGCGCGCCGCCACGATCCGCCTGCGCCCGATCCTGATGACCACCGTCGCCATGATCGTCGCCATGGTGCCGCTCCTGACGGCCACCGGCCCGGGCGCCGTCAGCCGCTTCCACATCGGCCTGGTCATCGCCACGGGCCTGGGGATCGGGACCCTGTTCACCCTGTTCGTGGTGCCGGCGGTGTACATGATCCTGGGCAGCGAGCACGTGCGCGGGGCCGTCCCCGAGGAGGTCGAGGCGCCGGCCGGGCACTCCGCCACCCATCCGCCCGCGCCCCCGGCCGAGCAGGCCTGAGCCCGACGCGCCGCCCGCCGCGACGCCCGCCGCATTCGGGCCCGCGTCCGGCTACACTGGGGACCGGACGGGCGCCCCGCCGGGGGGCCGCCCCCCTGTAGGTGACCGGTCCCATGCTCGGAATCCGCTGGCTCCCTTGGCGGTTCGTCCTACGCCGGGTGGCCCACGCCCACGGCTTTCTGGACCCCATCGCGCTCCTGTCGCGCCTGCGGCGGCTCACGCAGCCGTCCGAGGTGGCGGAGCCCGTGGAGCTGCTCCGGGCCGGGGTGGTCCTCCACGCCCGCGGCCTGGTGAACAGCCGCGTCATCCAGCACAACCTGGACTGGGTGTGGCCCTACTGGGTGGAGC
>CAZGRJ010000186.1:0-3182 GCA_964528115.1 uncultured Nitrospirales bacterium | reverse complement strand
ACTTCACCTACGAGGTGTCGCGCTCCCTGGCCGCCTGCGAGGGCGCGCTCCTGGTGGTGGACGCGAGCCAGGGGGTGGAGGCCCAGACCCTCGCCAACGTGTACCTGGCGGTGGAGAACAACCTGGAGATCGTGCCCGTCATCAACAAGATCGACCTGCCGGCCGCCGACGTCACCGGCGTGCAGCTCCAGATCGAGGAGCTCGTCGGCCTGCCCGCCGAGGACGCCCTTCCCATCAGCGCCAAGGAGGGGCTCGGCGTGGACGCGGTCCTGGAGGCCATCGTCCACAAGATCCCGGCCCCCGCGGGCGACCTGGACGCCCCCCTGAAGGCGCTCGTGACGGACGCGTGGTACGACAACTACCGCGGCGTTGTTGTGCTGGTGCGGATCGTGGACGGGCGCCTCGTGCCGGGCCAGCGCATCCGCACGATGCACACGGGACACGTCTTCGAGGTCACCGAGGTGGGCGTTTTCACCCCCCCGCTCAAGGCCGTGGCGGGCTTGTCTGCCGGGGAGGTGGGCTGGATGACCGCGGCCATCCGCGCCGTGAGCGACACCCGCGTGGGCGACACGATCACGGACGCCGAGCGCCCCTGCGAGAAGGCCCTGCCGGGCTTCAAGGCGGTGCGGCCCATGGTCTTCTGCGGCCTCTACTCGGTGGACGCGGGGCAGTTTGAGGAGCTGCGCGAGGCCCTGGGCAGGCTCCAGCTCAACGACGCCTCGTTCGTGTTCGAGCCCGAGACGTCGCTGGCCCTCGGGTTCGGCTTCCGCTGCGGCTTCCTGGGCCTCTTGCACATGGAGATCATCCAGGAGCGCCTGGAGCGGGAGTTCGGCCTGACCCTCGTCTCCACCGCCCCCACGGTGGTCTACCGGGTCACGCGCACGGACGGGAGGGTCGTCGAGGTGGACAACCCGGCGGGCCTGCCGGCCCCCAACGTGACGGAGCGCGTCGAGGAGCCGTTCATCCTGGCCGGCATCATCACGCCGGAGGAGCACCTGGGAGCGGTCATGACCCTGTGCCAGGAGCGTCGGGGGATTCAGAAGGAGCTGCGCTACCTGACCAAGACCCGGGTCCAGGTGAGCTACGAGTTGCCCCTCAACGAGGTGATCCTGGACTTCTTCGACCGCCTGAAGAGCGCCACCAAGGGCTACGCCTCGTTCGAGTACGAGCCCATCGGCTTCCGTACCGCGGACCTGGTCAAGGTGGACATCCTGTTAAACGGCGAGGCGGTGGACGCCCTGTCGTTCATCGTCCACAAGACCAAGGCCCAGGTGCGCGGCCGGGCCATCGTGGAGAAGATGAAGGACCTGATCCCGCGCCAGATGTACGACGTGGCGATCCAGGCCGCCATCGGCAGCAAGATCATGGCCCGCTCCACCGTGAAGGCCCTGCGCAAGAACGTCACGGCCAAGTGCTACGGGGGCGACATCACCCGCAAGCGCAAGCTCCTGGAGAAGCAGAAGGAGGGCAAGCGCCGCATGAAGCAGGTCGGCAGCGTCGAGGTGCCCCAGGAGGCGTTCCTCGCCGTGCTCAAGGTGGACGGCTAGTGGTGGGCGGCAAGAAGGTGGGCAGGTAATGGGCTGGTTCGGCAGGGGCCGGCCGGAGTCCGCGCCCCGCTCCAAGATCCGGGAGTACGCCGAGGCCATCGCCATCGCGGTGGTCCTGGCCCTGGTCATCCGCACCTACATCGTCCAGGCCTACAAGATCCCGTCCGGCTCCATGCTGGAGACCCTCCAGATCGGCGACCACCTCCTGGTCAACAAGTTCATCTACGGGATCAACATCCCGTTCACCCACATCCGGGTCCTGGCCCTGCGGGAGCCGCGGCGCGGCGACGTGGTGGTCTTCAAGTACCCGGAGGACGAGACCAAGGACTTCATCAAGCGGGTGATCGGCGTTCCGGGCGACACCATCGAGGTGATCGACAAGACCGTCTACCTCAACGGCAAGCCCGACATCATCCCGACCGAGGAGCACACCGACCCGCTGACCTACCCGGCCGAGCTGCAGCCGCGCGACAACCTGGGGAAGATCACGGTGCCGCCGGGCCACTACTTCATGATGGGCGACAACCGCGACCACAGCCTCGACTCGCGCTTCTGGGGCTTCGTGCGCGAGGACGAGCTCTTGGGCAAGGCGGTGGTCATCTACTGGTCGTGGGACGCGGAGCACGGGCACGTGCGCTTCTCGCGGATCGGCAAGCTGATCCGCTGACCATGGCGCCCGGACGGCACAGCCCCGTGGTGGTGGTGCTTCCGGCCCGGTACGCCTCCACGCGCTTCCCGGGCAAGCCCCTGGCCGACCTGATGGGCAAGCCGCTCATCCGGCACGCCTACGAGGCCGTGGCCAAGGTGCCGGGGGTGGACCGGGTGCTGGTGGCCACCGACGACGTGCGCATCGCCGACGCGGTGACCGGCTTCGGCGGCGAGGCCCTGCTCACCACGGGCGAGCACGCCACCGGCACCGACCGCCTGGCCGAGGTGGCGGGAAGGATCGACGCCGACCTGTTCGTCAACGTCCAGGGCGACGAGATCCTCTCCACCGGCGACATGCTCGTGCCCCTGATCGGGGCCTTCCAGGGCGACCCGTGGCTCGACGTGGCCACCCTCGGCCACACCCTGGACGATCTGGGCGACCTCAACAACCCCAACGTGGTGAAGGTGGTCCTGGACCATTCCGGCTACGCCCTCTACTTCTCGAGGAGCCCGATCCCCTTCGTGCGCGAGCCGGGGGCCCACCTGGAGGCCCCGCCGGGCGTGTTCCACCGGCATCTGGGCATTTACGCGTACCGCAAGGCGGCGCTGCTGGCGTTCCCGGGGCTCCCGCACAGCCCCCTGGAGCACATGGAGAAGCTGGAGCAGTTGAGATTCCTCCAGGCCGGCTATAGCATCAGGGTGATCGTCACGCCCCACACGGCCCACCGGGTGGACACCCCCGCGGACCTGAAGGCGGTGGCGGCGGCGCTGGGGGGCGGCCGGGGAACGGACAGGCGGGCGGGCGGAGAGTGACCGGCATGGCAGGGCGAACTCCTAAGTTCATCTTCGTGACGGGCGGCGTCCTGTCCTCCCTCGGGAAGGGCATCGCGGCCGCCTCCATCGGCAACCTGATGGAGGCCCGCGGCCTGTCCGTCACGTTCCAGAAGCTCGACCCGTACGTCAACGTGGACCCGGGGACCATGAGCC
>CAZGRJ010000185.1:0-3194 GCA_964528115.1 uncultured Nitrospirales bacterium | reverse complement strand
TCACCGCCACCGCCGACCAGGCGCCCCTGCTGCGCCTGCGCGGCGCCTACGTGGCGACGGCCATCGCCGAATACTTCCGCGAGCGCGGCCGGAGCGTGATGCTCATGCTCGACTCCCTCACCCGCTTCGCCATGGCCCAGCGCGAGGTGGGCCTGTCCGTGGGCGAGCCGCCCGCGACCAAGGGCTACACCCCGTCCGTGTTCGCGTCCCTGCCCGCCCTGGTGGAGCGCGCCGGCATGGGCACGGAGGGGCAGGGGAGCATCACGGGCATCTACACGGTCCTGGTCGAGGGCGACGACCTGGCCGACCCGGTGGCCGACACCCTCCGCGCGACCCTGGACGGCCACGTCATCCTGTCGCGCGCCCTGGCCTCGGCCGGGCACTTCCCGGCGGTGGACGTGTCCGCCAGCGTGAGCCGGATCATGGTGGACGTGGTCGATCCCGCCCACCTGGCCGCGGCCCAGCGCATCCGCGCCACCCTGGCGGTGTACGAGGAGGCCCGCGACCTCATCACGATCGGGGCCTACAAGAAGGGCAACCGGGCCGACCTCGACCGCGCCGTGGAGCTGCGCGACGAGCTCGACGCCTTCCTCGCCCAGGGCACCGCCGAGCCCGCCCCGTGGGAGGAGACCCTCGCCGGCCTGCTCCAGCTCGCCAGAAAGGCATCTGGATGAACGGCGGGGGCGCGAAAGGGGGACTCGAGCTGGTCCGGCGGTTCGCCCTGGTGCGCGAGCGCATGGCCCGGCGCGCCCTGGCCGAGGCCGTGGCGACGCTCGGCGAGGCCGAGGGCCGCGCCGCCGACCTGGCCGCCACGGCCGAGCTGGGGCGCGCGCGCCTCGCCGCCGAGGCCGCCCGCGGCGTGGACGCCCAGGGCATCGCGATGGCCTATCGCCACGTCGCGTCGGTGGAGCAGGCCCAGGGGCGTGAGGAGACCGCCTGCGTCGACCTGCGCCGCCACGCCGCGGCCCGCGAGGCCCACTGGCAGGAGGGGCGCCGGACGCTCAGGGGCCTGGAGGCGATCCTCGCCCGCCGCGCCGAGCGCGCCCGCCGCGAGCGGGAGCGGCGCGAGCAGCGCGAGACGGACGATCTCGTCAACAGCTGGGGAGGCCTCGATGCGGTGGACTGACACCCTGCGCGTGCTCGCGGCGGCCGCGCTCCTGTGCGCCCTCGCCGCCCCGGCCCGGGCGGCGGACCCGCCGGTCGACCAGGTCAAGGGCCCGGACCCGGCCCTGGAGCAGATCGTGGCCGAGGCCAACCAGGAGCGCGAGGACGCCATCCGGGAGCGGGAGCGGCGCGTGGCCGAGGGCGAGGCGCGCCTGGCCGCGTTGCGCGACGAGGTCACGGCCCTGATCGCGAAGAACGAGGCCCTGCGCACCGAGCTGGCCCAACGTGCCGAGGCCGTGGGCCAGGCCGAGAACGAGCGTCTCGGAAAGCTCATCAAGGTGTACGAGGCGATGGAGCCCGAAGAGGCCGCCGCCATCCTGGACGGCATGGCGGAGCCCGTCGCGCTGAAGGTTTTCGGCGGCATGAAGGAACGGGCCGCGGCCGGGATCATGGGCCTCATGCCCAAGGCCAAGGCGGCCCGCCTGGGGGAGCACCTGGCGCACCCGCGCTGAGCGCGTCTTTTGCCACGCAAGGAGAGTCCATGAACGTCGCGGAGATCGAGATGCCGGCCGCCCCGGCGCGCACGTCGTCCCCCCCGGCGCCCGAGGCCGCCCCGGCGGAGCCGTTCGACCGGATCCTCGCCCGCCATGCCGCCGAGACGCGCGAGGCCCGCCGGGAAGCGGACGCCCGTCCGGCGCGCGAGTCCGCGCGGAGCGACGACACCGGCCCCGCCGAGGTGAAGGCCGACGACGCCGACGGTCCGGAGGCCTCCGCGACGGACGACACGGACACGTCCGACGACTCGGACGCGAAGAAGGCGAAGGCCGCCGCCGTCGGCGCGGGTGCCTGCGGCGCCACGGAGTCGGCGGCGACCGCCGCCAAGGGCGACGCCGACGCCTGCGCCCCGGCCGCGACGACTCCGGCGAAGACCCCCGCCGCGACGCCCCCCACGGGGACTCCCACAGACGCCAAGGCCCAGGCCGCGCCGCCCGCGACCGCGCCGCCCGCGACGACAACCGCGCCCCCCGCCACACCGGCGGGCAAGACACCGGCGCCCGCCTCCGGCACCGCGTCCACCGAGGCCTCCGGCGAAGCGACCACATCCACCGCCGCCACTGTCGGGGTCACACCCGATGCGGCCGGCGCCGAGACGGCCGACACCTCTGGCGACGCGGACGACGCCCGTCCCGGCCCCCACAAGGCCGCCGCCAAGGTCCAGGCCGACGCCAAGCCCGCCGACGCGGCCCCCGCGGCCCCGGCCCCCGACCGCCCGGCCGGGACCGGCCTCGCCCGCGCCATGCAGCAGGCCGCGCCCCAGGCCCAGGCCGCCCTGGCCGGCGCCGCCGAGGCGGCCGCCCGCGCCACGCACGACGCCGATTCGCATGCCTCGGGCCCGGACAAGACCGACGCCCTCGGCTCCGCCACCGGCACGTCCGATTCCACCCCCCGCGTGACGGCCGATTTACGCGCCGCGCGCGCGGACGCCACGCGCCACGCCCCGGCCTTCGACCAGGTGGTGGACCACACGCTCCGCATGGTCCGCCTCGGCCGGCACGAGGCCAGCCTGCGCCTGGTCCCGGACCACCTGGGCGAGGTCCGCGTGCGCGTCCGGGTGGACGGCGGCCACGTGGTCGCCGACCTCACGGCCCACACCGCCGCCGCCCGCGACCTGTTGGAAAACCACCAGGCCCGGCTCCACCAGGCCCTCATGGACGGCGGCGCGGACGGCGCCCGGGTGAACGTCTCCCTGGGCGGCGACGCCCGCCGCGACGCCCCGGACGACCGGCCCCCGCCGCCCGAGTGGGACGTCGCACCGGCCCCGGCCGAGGTTCCCGCGCCTTCCATCCACACCCCCGCCCCCGGCCCCGGCGGCCTGTCCATCCGGGCATAGGAGAGGCACATGGCGATCCAATCCATCACCGACGCCCAGGCCAGCGCGACGGCCGCCTCCGGCGCGAGCCCGTCGTCGGCCCTGGGGAAGGACGAGTTCCTGAAGCTCCTGGTCACCCAGATGCGCTACCAGGACCCGCTCTCGCCCATGGACAACGCCCAGTTCACCGCCCAGCTGGCCCAGTTCTCGAGCCTGGAGC
>CAZGRJ010000184.1:0-3387 GCA_964528115.1 uncultured Nitrospirales bacterium | reverse complement strand
ATGACCACCGATCCCATCGCCGACCTGCTCACCCGCATCCGCAACGCCCAGATGCGCCGGAAATCGTCCACGACCGTGCCCGCGAGCAAGCTCAAGGCCGAGGTGCTCGGCATCATGCAGCGCGAGGGCTTCATCCGGGGCTGGCGCGCCGACACCCCGGAGGGCGGCCACCCCCAGCTGGTGGTGGACCTGAAGTACGTGGAGGGGCGCGGCGCCATCGAGGGCATCCGGCGGGTCTCCCGCCCGGGGCTGCGCCGCTACGTGGGGCACGGCGACATCCCGCGGGTCCAGGGGGGTCTCGGGGTCGCCATCCTGTCCACCTCGCGCGGGCTGCTCACCGACCGGGAGGCCCGGCGGGGCGGGATCGGCGGCGAGGTCCTGTGCTCGCTCTGGTAGGTGCGGAGGGGTTGAAGCGATGTCGCGGGTAGGTATCGTCCCGGTGAAGATCCCCAAGGGGGTGACCGTCCAGGTCGCGTCCGGCGAGGTGACCGTGAAGGGCCCCAAGGGGCAGCTCACGCGGCCCGTGGAGCGCCGCACGCAGCTGGAGGTGGCCGACGAAACGGCCCGGGTGACGCGCGACGGCGACGACCGCGAGGCCCGCGCCCGCCACGGCCTGATGCGCGCCGACCTGGCCAACATGGTCACGGGCGTGTCCGAGGGCTTCGAGCGCCGCCTGGTGCTCTCCGGGGTCGGCTACCGGGCCCAGATGAAGGGCAAGACCCTGAGCCTGTCGCTCGGCTTCTCGCACCCGGTGGAGCTGGACGCGCCGGCGGGGATCGAGATTGCCACCGACGGCAACACGGTGGTGATCGTGCGCGGCATCGACAAGGCCCAGGTGGGCCAGGTGGCCGCCAACATCCGCGGCTACCGCCCGCCGGAGCCCTACAAGGGCAAGGGCATCGCCTACGACGGCGAGCAGATCCGGCGCAAGGAAGGCAAGAGCGGCAAGAAGTAGGAACCGACCCGTGTCCGAGTTCGTCAATCAGGCCCACCGGCTCCGCGCCCGCCGCCGGATCCGCATCCGCAAGAAGGTCGCGGGCACGGCCGAGCGCCCGCGGCTGGCGGTGTTCCGCAGCAACCGCTACATCTACGCCCAGCTCATCGACGACTTGAGCGGCCGCACCCTGGCCTCGGCCTCCAGCCTGGAGTCGCAGGTCAAGAAGGGCGGCGGCACCTGCGACCGGGAGGCCGCCGGGCGCGTGGGCGGGCTGCTCGCCGAGCGGGCCAAGGCACAGAAGATCGCCCGGGCCGTGTTCGACCGGGGCGGGTTCCGCTACCACGGCCGCGTCGCCGCCCTGGCGGACGCCGCCCGGGCCGGTGGGCTGGACTTTTAAGGGCCCGTAAAGGGACCCAGGGAACTCGTTTCATGGCGTATCAGCAGGAAGAGGACGCCCTTCAGGAGAAGGTCGTCTACATCAACCGCACGGCCAAGGTGGTCAAGGGCGGCAAGCGCTTCTCCTTCTCCGCCTGGGTGGTGGTCGGCGACGGCCACGGCCAGGTGGGCTTCGGCAAGGGCAAGGCGCGCGAGGTCCCCGAGGCGATCCGCAAGGCGATCGAGAAGGCCAAGCAGTCCATGGTCCAGGTGCCGGTGATCAACGGCACGGTCCCCTACCAGGTGGAGGGCACCTGGGGCGCCGGCCGCGTGCTCATCAAGCCCGCCAAGGAGGGCCGCGGCGTGATCGCCGGGGGCGCCGTCCGGGCGGTCATGGAGGTCGCGGGCATCCGCAACGTGGTCAGCAAGTCCTTGGGCGGCGGCAGCGTGGGCAACGTCCTGCAGGCCACCATGCGGGGCCTGCAGGCCCTGCGCCACCCGGACGACATCAAGCGGGTCCGCCGCGCCGTCGGCGGGGAGGCCTAGAGCGCCGTGCCCACGAAGAAGAAGTCGGCCATGGTGCGGCTGCGGCTGCACCGCAGCATGATCGGCCTGGGGCCGCGCGAGCGGGCCACGATCAAGGGCCTGGGCTTCCGCCGCATGCACCAGGTGGTGGAGCGGGTGGACAGCCCCCAGCTGCGCGGCATGCTGGCCAAGGCGCGCCACTGGGTCGAGGTGCTCGAGGGGACGGAAGGGTAGAGGTAGGCATGCGCATCGAGGACCTGAAACCCGCCCCCGGCAGCCGCAAGAAGAAGCGCCGCGTGGGCCGGGGCCCCGGCTCCGGCCACGGCAAGACCTCCGGGCGCGGCCACAAGGGCCAGATGGCCCGCTCCAACGGCAAGGGCCCCGGCTTCGAGGGGGGCCAGATGCCCCTCATCCGGCGGGTGCCCAAGCGCGGCTTCACCAACATCTTCCGCGAGCCGTTCGCGGTGGTGAACGTGGGTACCCTGGCGGACCTGGAAGGCGTGGACACCGTGACCGTGGACCTGCTGCGCGAGCGCGGCCTGATCCGCAAGTCGGCCACCCGCGTGAAGATTCTGGGCGAGGGGGAGATCACGCGCCGGGTGACGGTGCAGGTGCAGGCGGTCAGCACCAGCGCCCGGACCAAGATCGAGGCAGCCGGCGGCACGGTCGACCTGGGCGGATAGAGGGGGGACGTCCCGAGGTGCTGGCCCGCATCGGCGCAGTCTTCCAGAACATCACCAAGATTCCGGAGCTCCGCTCCCGGATCCTGTTCACCCTCGGCGTCCTCGCGGTCTACCGGCTCGCCGCCCACATCCCCACCCCCGGCATCAACGGCGGGGCCCTGTCCAAGTTCCTCCTGGAGCGCGGCGGGGCGATCATGGGGTTCCTGGACATCTTCTCCGGCGGGGCCCTGTCCCGCGTGACGATCGTGGCGCTGGGCATCATGCCCTACATCAGCGCCTCGATCATCCTGCAGCTGATGACGGTGGTCATTCCGACCCTGGGCCAGCTCGCCAAGGAGGGAGAGGCGGGGCGCCGGCTGATCACCCAGTACACCCGCTACCTGACCATCGGCATCGCCACCATCCAGTCCACCGGCATCGCCTTCGGCCTGGAGGGCATGAACCAGGGCCGGTTCGTGATGGAGCCGGGCTGGCCGTTCCGCATCATGACGATCATCACCCTGGTGGGCGGCACGGCGTTCCTGATGTGGCTGGGGGAGCAGATCACCGAGCGCGGCATCGGCAACGGCATCAGCCTGATCATCTTCTCGGGCATCGTGGCCGGCATGCCGCGCGGGATCGTGAACACCTACACCCTGTTCGAGACCGGCCAGCTGAACATCCTCATGATCATCGCCCTGCTGTTCATGATGATGGGGGTGGTGGGGGCGATCGTCTTTCTGGAGTCGGGCCGGCGCAAGCTGGCGGTGCAGTACGCGAGGCGCGTGGTGGGCAACCGGGTGTACGGCGGCCAGAGCACCCACATCCCGCTCAAGGTGAACACGGCGGGCGTGATCCCGCCCATCTTCGCCTCGTCGCTCATCGCCT
>CAZGRJ010000183.1:0-3439 GCA_964528115.1 uncultured Nitrospirales bacterium | reverse complement strand
GCGACCGGATCTTCGTGAAGGTGCTCGAGGTCGACCGCCAGGGCAAGGTGCGCCTGTCCAAGCGCGAGGCCGACGCCGAGATGGCCGCCCAGGCCGGCAAGCAGGACTGACCCAAGCGGGCGGCTCCCCTAAGGAGCCGCCCGCGACCCCGCCCCGCCGGGGCCCGGCCGGGCTCAAATGCCCGGCCCCAAGTGACATGCCCGGAGCCGAAACACCCATGCCCGACACCGTCGAGCGCCGACTGCTCGCGAACGGCATCCCGTTCGTCACCGAGCGCCTGCCCCACCTGCGCTCGGTCTCCCTGGGGGTGTGGGTCCACACCGGCTCGCGCGACGAGCTGCCGGGGGAGTGGGGCGTCTCCCACTTCCTGGAGCACACCTTCTTCAAGGGCACCGAGCGGCGCAGCGCGGAAACCATCGCCCGGGAGGCGGACGCCCTGGGGGCGGACTTGAACGCCTTCACCAGCCGGGAGCAGACGGCCTACTACATCAAGGTTCTCTCCGACCGCGCGGACGAGGCGGTGGACCTGCTCACGGACATCTTCACCCGGCCCACGTTCGTCCCCGGCGAGCTGGACCGGGAGCGGCAGGTGGTGCTGGAAGAGCTCCACATGGTGGAGGACGAGCCCGAGGAGTGGGCCCACGACCTCTACGCCGCCCACGCCTGGGGGGACGAGGCACCCCTCGGGCGCAACATCCTCGGGACGCCCGAGTCGGTCGCGGGGCTCGACCGCTCCAAGATCCTGGCCTACCTGGCGCGGCGCTACGGCCCGGGAAACGTGGTCGTGGCCGCCGCCGGCAACCTGGACCCGGACGCGCTTTTCTCCAAGATGGACACCACGATCGGGCACATGAACGGGGGCGAGGCGGCCCCCGGGCCCGATCTGCCGGTCCCGGCCCTCACGGGGCGGCCGCCGGCGGTCCACTACCGGGACCTGGAGCAGGTCCACCTGTGCATCGGCGGCCGGGGGCTCCCCGTGGGCCACCCGGACCGGTTCGCCCTGTACGTCCTCAACGACCTCCTGGGGGGCGGCTCCAGCTCGCGCCTGTTCCAGGAGATCCGCGAGAAGCGGGGCCTCGCCTACAGCGTCTACTCGTCCCTGGGGAGCTACCGGGACTGCGGCGAGATGACGATCTACGCCGGGTCCGGCCCTTCCTCCCTGAGCGCCGTGGCGGACCTGGTGGAGGCGGAGCTGGCGGCCCTGTGCGAGCGCCCGGTGGAGGACGAGGAGCTCACCCGGGTGAAGGGCCACCTGAAGGGCCAGGTGGTCCTGGGGCTGGAAAGTTCCTTCGCCCGCATGAGCCGCCTGGCCCAGGACGAGTTCGTCTGGGGCGGCCCGCAGCCCGTCGAGGTGCTCCTTGCCGGCATCGACGCCGTGGACGCGGAGGCCGTCCAGCGCATGGCGCGCCATGCCTTCGACCCGGCGAGCCTGTCGGCCACCGTCCTGGGGGCCCTCACGGACCTGCCCCGGGGCTTCCTGTCGCGCTGCACGACCCCGCTCTAGGGGGCCGAGCGGACACCGCGCGGACGGTGCCCCCCTCCAAAGCGGGACGTTCGGGCGGTCCGGCGCGTCGCCTCCCCGCGCCGACCCCCCCGTTTCGGGGGGAATTCCGGCCCCTCCCGCGCGGTTTCAAAGGGGGTGAAGGGGGGCCCGGGGCGGGGCTTCAAAGCCTTCTGGCGAGCGGATTTTGGCGCCTTGACAGGTTCTTGAGGGTGCCCATATCCTTGGAGAAGCGACCGACAGGTGCGTTCGGCGGCCGGGAGGGGGAACCCCGGGCGTGGGCCGTGCCCGGAGGCGCCGCCCTTTTTCGCCGATAAAAGGGTGCCGCAGATGGCCGCCGTGCCGTCGGCCGGATGGCAGACGACGGGGTGGCCAGCCTACCGGAGGGATCATGTTCGAGCGGTTCACCGACCGGGGTCGGAAGATCATCATCCTCGCCCGCGAGGAGTCGGAGAAGCACCACAACGACTACCTCGGCACCGAGCACCTGGTGCTCGCGTTCCTGCGCGAGGGGGACGGGATCGCCCTGGCGATCCTGAAGAAGATGGGGCTCTCCGCCGACCACATCAAGCTCGAGGTGGAGCGCAACCTGCCGTCCGGCGGCCAGAGCGTCACCTTCGGCGAGATCCCCTTCACCCCCCGGGTGAAGAAGGTGATCGAGTACGCCATCGAGGAGGCGCGCCTGCTGGGCCACAACTACATCGGCAGCGAGCACCTGCTGCTGGGCGTGCTGCGCGAGGAGGAGGGCATCGGCGGCAAGATCCTGCGCTCCCTGGGGGCCAACCTGCTCACCGCCCGCCAGCTCACCGTGAGCTTCCTGCGCAAGGCGGCCAACCGGGAGAAGGAAAAGAAGAGCAACACCCCGGCCCTGGACGAGTTCGGGCGCGACCTGACCCAGCTCGCGGCCGAGGGGGCGCTGGACCCGGTGATCGGCCGCCACGACGAGATCGAGCGGCTGCTGCAGATCCTCTCGCGCAGGACGAAGAACAACCCGGTGCTCATCGGCGAGTCGGGCGTGGGGAAGACCGCCATCGTGGAGGGCCTCGCCCAGCGCATCGTGGCCAGCGAGGTGCCCGACAACCTGCTCAACCGGCGGGTGATCGCCCTCGACCTGGGCTCCCTCGTGGCCGGCACCAAGTACCGCGGCCAGTTCGAGGAGCGCCTGAAGGTGATCATGAAGGAGATCACCCAGGCCGGGAACATCATCATCTTCATCGACGAGCTGCACACCCTGGTGGGCGCGGGCGCGGCGGAGGGGTCCATCGACGCCTCCAACATGCTCAAGCCCGCCCTCTCGCGGGGCGAGATCCAGTGCATCGGGGCCACCACCCTGGACGAGTACCACAAGCACATCGAGAAGGACGGGGCGCTCAAGCGCCGCTTCCAGACGATCCACGTGCTGCCGCCCAGCGTGGACGACACCATCCGGATCATCAGCTCCCTGCGCGACCGCTACGAGGAGCACCACCGGGTGGAGATCACCGACGACGCCATCGCCGAGGCGGTGCGCCTGTCGGCCCGCTACATCACCGACCGGTTCCTGCCCGACAAGGCGATCGACGTGATCGACGAGGCGGGCTCCAGGGCCAAGCTCGAGTACTACTCCCTGCCCGAGGGCATCAAGTCCATCAAGACGGAGCTCAAGCGCGTCTCCAAGGAGAAGGAGATGGCGATCACGCTCCAGAACTTCGAGCAGGCCGTACGCTTCCGCGAGGAGGAGGAGCGCCTCAAGAAGCTCCTGGAGGACGAGAAGACCGAGTGGAAGGAGCGCCAGGAGGAGCACAAGCCCACCATCGGCGGGGAGGAGGTGGCCTACGTCGTCTCCAAGATGACGGGCATCCCCCTGTACAAGATGGAGGAGGCCGAGTCCCAGAAGCTCATCCGCATGGCCGACGAGCTGCACAAGCGCATCGTGGGCCAGGACGAGGCGATCGAGGC
>CAZGRJ010000182.1:0-3459 GCA_964528115.1 uncultured Nitrospirales bacterium | reverse complement strand
CCGCGATGCGCACGCCCCGACCCGACTCGACCCGGCGTGATTCGCCTCGGCATGGTTCCCGTCAATGGAAGCTCGCTTGTGAAGCTCAATTGCGAGTCTCGCCGGCCCCGCGCGGCCCGGCGTGAACATCCGGCCCCGTCAGACTTCCGCCGTCTCGACCACCTGGCGGCCCCGGTAATGGCCGCAGTGGGCGCACACGTGGTGGGGCAGGATGGGCTCGCTGCAGTTGGGGCACGTGACCAGCGCGGGGGGCGTCAGCTTCTTGTGGGTCCGGCGCTTGCGCGTGACCGACTTGCTGGTCTTGTGCTTCGGGTGGGCCATCGGTGGTTCCTATCCTCCTCGCGTCCGCATCAGTGCCCGGCCGGGCCGGACGATCCATTCAGCAATCTTCCCAGCGCCTGGAAGCGCGGGTCGGCGGCCGCCTCGGCGCAGCCGCACGCCTCCCGGTTCCGGTTGGCGCCGCAGGTGGGGCACAGCCCCTTGCAGTCGGGGCTGCACAGGGGCGCCATGGGGACCTCCAGGAGCACCTGCTCCCGGGCCACCTCGCCCAGGTCCACCGTGTCCCCCTCCAGGTGGCAAACGGTCAGGTCGCGCCCCTCCAGCTCCACCTCGTCCTCCACCGGCACGACCCTGGAGTAGGTCACGTCCAGCCGGCTGTCGACGGGGAAGTCGAACGGCTCGAGGCACCGGGAGCAGACCAGGGAGAGGCGCGTCCGCACCCGCCCCGTGACCCTCAGGCCCGTGCCCTCGTGCTCGGCGCGGCCGTCCAGCTCGACGCCGCCCCGGGGCCGTACGTCGTCTCCGGCGTCCGCAAGGAGCGCCTCGGCGGCCGTGAAGTGGACCGCACAACCTTCCGGCGGAACCTGCGCGAGAGCGAGTTTCATGGGCCCCGAAAAAACCCGCTATTATCCGCAGGCGCGCGCCTTGCTGTCAATGGAATCCGGGACTCCGGCGGGCTCCGCGGCCTCTCGGAAACACGACGGCCGGCCCGGCGTCTGTGCCGGACCGGCCGCGACAGGAGGAAAGGCCCCGGAGGGGGGAGCCCCGCGCCGTCAGGACGAGATCTTGAGGGACTTGAGGAACGCGCGGTCGAAGAAGTTGGACGGGCCGTCGTGGTCGTCCGGCTCGGGCAGCGCCTCGGGCGCCGCGTCCCCGGCCTCATCCGTGTGTTGGGCCCGGCCGTGGACCAGGGTGCCGTCGCCCCGCATCCAGCCCGCCACGACCCGGGGCTCGTAGCGCTCGGTCTCCATCCCCTGGGCCTGCGCCAGGCGGTCGCGCTCCACCATGCGCAGGACCGAGCTCATGTTCAGGAGGACCTGGCGGTTGTCCTGCTCCTGGGCCCGGATCAGCTCCTGGAGGTTCGGGTTGGCGTCCACCACGGCCTTGAGCGCCGTGAACAGCTCGCTCAGGTGCCGCTTCTTCCGGGCCGGCTCGTCTGTCGGCTCGTTCTGGTCACGCATCTCGAATTCCTTACATCCGCCATCCGCCCGGCCGTTGAAACACCGGCCCGGGCCACACTGCACACACGATGGCGCCACCCCCCGTGGCACCTTGCAAACGAGGGTTTCCAAGAAGGGTGCCAAACGGCCGTACGGCCCGTTCCCCCGGCGGTGGCGCGGCTTTGCGGACCCCGACGGGGCGCGGAGCCGCTTCCCGGGCGGCCGCGCGGCTCCACAAAAGGAAAAAAAGTTCCGATTTCGGCAACCGGGTTTCGCGCCGGGCCGCGCCCCGGAAGGCCGCGCGGGACTTGGGCCCGGGACCGGCCGGGCCGTTGACCCCTCGGGGGGCGAGGGGGATAATCCGGGCACCTTCGCGGACCCCGAACCCTCCGAGACCCAGGCGGAGTCGCCCACGCCCGAGATGCCGAGCCCCCGTGCCCCCCGTGCCATAGACCAGGCCTTCAGGAAGGCCGCCAAGGCCGGCCGCAAGGTCCTGATCCCCTACGTGATGGCGGGCGACCCGAACCTGGACGTCACGGCGCGCCTGGTGCCCGCCCTGGCCGAGGCCGGGGCCGACGTGGTGGAGCTGGGCATCCCCTTCTCCGACCCCATCGCCGACGGCCCGGTGATCCTCCGCGCCGCCATGCGGGCCCTGGCGCGGGACGTGTCGCTGGCGGAGGTGATCGGCACCGTGCGCGCCATCCGGCGGGTCTCCCGGGTGCCGATCGTCTTCATGTCCTACTACAACCCGATCCTCCAGATGGGCCCGGAGCGCTTCGCCGTGGAGGCGGCGAGCGCCGGGGTGGACGGCGTGATCGTCCCCGACCTGCCGCCGGAGGAGGGCGCCGACCTCATCCGGGCCGCCCGCAAGGCGGGCCTAGCGACGATCTTCCTGCTCGCCCCCACGTCGGACCCGGGCCGCATCGCCCACATCGCGCGGGTCTCCACGGGCTTCCTCTATTACGTCTCCCTGACCGGCACCACGGGCGCCGCCCTGACCGACCCGGACGAGGTGGCGCGCCGCATCGCGGACATCCGCAAGGTCTCGCGAAAACCCGTCGCGGTCGGCTTCGGCATCGCCACGCCGGAGCAGGCCCGTATGGTGGGGAGAATCGCGGACGGCGTGATCGTGGGCTCCGCCCTGGTGCGCGTGATGGAGCGGGAAATCGAGGCGGGCGGCGACCCGGAGAAGCTCGTGGCCGCCGCCGGGCAGTTCGTCGCGGACCTGCGCCGGGGTCTGGACGGCTAGGCGCATTGGCCGCGCCGCGCACCCGCTTCGTCTGCCAGGCGTGCGGGGCCGCCACCCCCAAGTGGGCGGGGCGCTGCCCCGGCTGCCTGGAGTGGCACACCCTGGTGGAGGAGGCCGCCCCCGCGCCCGGCCGGGTCGCCATGGCGGGGGCCAGATCTCTTGGCACCTTGGGCGCCGCCGTGCCCGAGGCCGTCACCGCCGTGCCGCCCCAGGCCGAGCCGCGCCTGACCACCGGCGTGGGCGAGCTGGACCGGGTCCTGGGGGGCGGCGTGGTGCCGGGCTCGGTGGTCCTGGTCGGGGGCGACCCGGGGATCGGCAAGTCCACCCTCATGCTCCAGGTGGCGGGCCACATCGCCAAGCGCGGCGCGGTGCTCTACGTCTCGGGGGAGGAGGCCCCGCACCAGGTCGCCATGCGGGCCGAGCGCCTGGGGGCCGCGGACCCGCGCCTCCTGGTTCTGGCGGAGACCCGCCTGGAGGACATCGCCGCCCGCATCGACGAGACGAAACCCCGGGCCCTCATCCTGGACTCGGTCCAGACCGCCTACACGAGCCGCATCGAGTCCGCCCCCGGCAGCGTGTCCCAGGTGCGCGAGGTGGCCGCGGCCCTCATCGGCCTCGCCAAGGCACGCTCCATCCCGACCTTTCTCGTGGGCCACGTCACCAAGGAGGGGGCCATCGCCGGGCCCCGGGTCCTGGAGCACATGGTGGACACGGTCCTCTACTTCGAGGGCGACCGGGGCCACGCCTACCGCGTGGTGCGGGCGGTCAAGA
>CAZGRJ010000181.1:0-3467 GCA_964528115.1 uncultured Nitrospirales bacterium | reverse complement strand
GTGTGCTGGATGATCCCGGGCGCCGCCACCCGGGCGCCGATGAAGACCGTCGCCGCCACCACGCGGGTCGCGCCCAGGGCGTCGATCAGGATGTCCGGATTCTCCACGCCGTTCTGGAGCGAGACGACGACCGCGTCCTTCGGAATTCCCTCGGCCAGGGCCTTGGCGGCGGCGGGCGTGTCGTGGGCCTTGACGCACAGGAGCACCAGGTCGGGGGGTGCGGCGTCGGCCAGGCGGGCCACGGTGCGGACCCGGGCGAAGTAGTCCCCCTCCACGCTCACCAGGGTCAGGCCCGTGGCCGACAGGGCGGCGAGCTGGCGGCCCCGGGCCAGGAAGGTCACGTCCGCCCCCCCTTCCACGAGGCGGGCGCCGAAGTAGCCCCCCACCGCGCCGGTGCCGTAGACGAGGGTTCTCATGGCCGCCGCATCCTACGCCCGGCGGCTTGCGCCGCGCGGGAAGCGGGCGCTATATTTTGCGTCTTTGCAGGCGCGGCCGGCACCCCGTCTTCGGGGGCCCGATTCAAGGAGACGTCCATGGGGATTCTGGAGCTGCCGTCCGGGGACGAGGGCCTCGAGTACGTGAATGTGGTCATCGAGATCTGCGAGGGCTCCAACAACAAGTACGAGTATGACAAGGAGCACGGCGTCTTCAAGCTCGACCGCGTGCTCTACTCCGCCGTCCACTACCCCCTGGAGTACGGCTTCATCCCCCGGACCCTGGGCAGCGACGGCGACCCGCTGGACGCCATGGTCAAGACCACCAGCCCCACCTTCCCGGGGTGCGTGATCGAGGGCCGCCCCATCGGCGTGCTCTACATGGTGGACCAGAACGAGGAGGACGAGAAGATCCTCTGCGTCCCCACCGAGGACCCGCGCTTCGAGGGCGTCTCCGACGTGTCCGGCATCAAGCCGCACCTGCTCAAGGAGATCGAGCACTTCTTCCAGACCTACAAGCAGCTGGAGAAGAAGGCGGTCAAGACCATGGGGTGGGGGGGCGCCGAGGAGGCGCGCAAGATCATCCGCGCCGCCGTGGAGCGGTACTCCGCCCCCAAGGCTTAAAGACAAGCCTTTCACGCCGAGGCGGCGCGGCGCCCTGCAACACGGGGCACGCGAGGTGGCCATGAAGATGCGCAGCGAAGAGATCAAGTCGGGCTTCGAGCGGGCGCCCCACCGCGCGCTCCTGAAGGCCTGCGGCCTCAAAGACGCCGACATGGACAAGCCGTTCATCGGCGTGTGCAACTCCTACATCGACATCATCCCGGGCCACGTCCACCTGCAGGAGTTCGGGCGCATCGTCAAGGAGGAGGTCCGCGCCGCCGGCGGCGTGCCGTTCGAGTTCAACACGATCGGCGTGGACGACGGCATCGCCATGGGCCACTCGGGGATGCTCTACTCCCTGCCGTCGCGCGAGATCATCGCCGACTCGGTCGAGACCGTCATGACGGCCCACAAGCTCGACGGGCTGATCTGCATCCCCAACTGCGACAAGATCGTGCCGGGCATGCTCATGGGCGCCCTGCGGGTGAACGTGCCCACGGTCTTCGTCTCGGGCGGCGCCATGGAGGCGGGGCACCTGGCGGACGGCACGCCGGTGGACCTGGCCACGGCCTTCGAGGCGGTGGGGCAGTACAAGGCGGGCAAGATCGACGTGCTGCGCCTCAAGGAGATCGAGGACAACGCCTGCCCGACGTGCGGATCGTGCTCCGGCATGTTCACGGCCAACTCCATGAACTGCCTGATGGAGGCCCTCGGCATCGCCCTGCCCTACAACGGCACCCTGCTCGCCACCTCGCCCGAGCGGCGCGAGCTGGTGCGGCGCGCCGCCCGGCGGGTGGTGGAGATGACCCTGGCCGGCGGGCCCCGCATGCGCGACATCGTCACCGAGGACGCCATCGACAACGCCTTCGTGCTCGACATGGCCATGGGCGGATCGACCAACACGGTCCTGCACACGATCGCCATCGCCCACGAGGCGGGGGTGGAGTATCCGCTGTCCCGGATCAACGAGCTGTCGGCCCACGTGGCGCACCTGTGCAAGGTCTCGCCCGCCCTCTCCACGGTCCACATGCAGGACGTGGGCAAGGCCGGCGGCGTGCCCGCCATCCTGCACGAGGTGGTGCGTAGGAACCCGAAGGCCCTGCACACGGACGCGCTGACCGTCTCGGGCCAGACCATGGGCCAGATCGCGGAGGGCGGCCACGTCACCGACGCGGTCGTGATCCACCGGGCCGAGGCGCCCTTCACCGAGACCGGCGGCCTCGCCATCCTGTTCGGCAACCTGGCGCCGGAGGGGGCCGTGGTGAAGACCGCCGCCGTCACCCCGGACATGCGCGAGTTCGCCGGAAAGGCGATCTGCTACGACTCCCAGGACGCCGCCATGGCGGGCATCCTGGCGGGCGAGGTGCAGGCCGGCCACGTGGTGGTCATCCGCTACGAGGGGCCGCGCGGGGGACCCGGCATGCAGGAAATGCTGAGCCCCACCTCGGCCATCGCCGGCATGGGGCTCGGCGAGCAGGTCGCCCTCATCACCGACGGGCGCTTCTCCGGCGCCACCCGGGGCGGCTGCATCGGCCACGTCTCGCCCGAGGCGGCCGAGGGCGGACCGATCGCGCTGGTGCACAACGGCGACACGATCCGCATCGACATGAACGCCCGCACCCTCGACCTGGACGTCCCCGAGGACGAGCTCACCCGCCGCCGCGACGCGTGGCAGGCGCCCGCGCCGCGCGTGAAGACCGGCTGGCTGGCGCGCTACCGGCGCCTGGTGACCAACGCCGCCCGCGGGGCGGTGCTCGAGTAGCGAAAGAAGCACCGCCGTGCCCTTCACCTCCGGCATGCAGGGGCGCTACGAGGCGCCGCCGGTGGATATCGCCCGCGTCCGCCAGCACGCCCAGGCGCAAGCGCGCGCGCTTGCGCAGCCACATGCCGGTGCCGTCGGCGTGCCGACGCCGTACCTCCTGTGCGACCTGTCGGTCATCGACGGCAAGGTGGCGCGCCTGCGGGCCTCCCTGCCGGGCGTCGTGCCGTACTACGCCATGAAGGCGAACTCCGACCCGCGCGTGCTCACGCACGTGAAGGCGCTGGGCGTTCGGTTCGAGATCGCCTCGATCCACGAGCTGGACGTGCTCGAGTCCATCGGCGTGGACCCGGCAGGCGTGATCTTCAGCAACCCGGTCAAGCCCGACCGGGCCATCGCCTCGGCCTGGGAGCGGGGCGTGCCGACCATGGTGGTGGACGACCTGGACGAGATCGAGAAGATCGCCAAGGTCTCCTCCGACATCCGCCTGTGCCTGCGCCTGGAGACGGTCAACACGGGCAGCGACTGGCCGCTCACCGGCAAGTTCGGCGCCACCGCCAGCGAGGCCATGGACATCATCGCCCACTGCGCGAAGGCGGGCCTGAACCTCATCGGCCTGACCTTCCACGTGGGCTCCCAGTGCCGCAACCTGGACAACTGGCACGCCGGCA
>CAZGRJ010000180.1:0-3490 GCA_964528115.1 uncultured Nitrospirales bacterium | reverse complement strand
GGCCGCCCCCTGCGGCTAGAAGAAGCTCGCCTTGATGCCGTCCACCACGTACTGCACGGACAGGGCGGCCAGGATCAGGCCGAGCAGGCGCGAGAAGACGTTGGCGCCGGTCTCCCCCAGGCGCCGCATGAGGGGCTCGGCCACCAGCAGGGTGCCGAGCAGCAGCCCCAGGACGACCAGCATCACGAGCAGCGTCGCCACGAACGCGACGCCCGCCTTGGGGCGCTCGGCGAACAGGAGCACGGTGGTCATGGCACCGGGCCCGGCGATGAGCGGGAAGGCGAGGGGGAAGACGGACACGTCGGCGCGCTGCTCGGCCTCGGCCCGCTCGCGCTCCGTGGTGCCGCGCAGGCCCGACTGGCGCGCGAAGATCATGTCGATCGACAGGAGAAACAGCAGGATGCCGCCCGCGATGCGGAACGCCGGCACGCCGATCCCGAACAGCTCCAGGAGCGCCGTGCCCGCGAAGGCGAAGACCAGCAGGATGGCCGCCGCCAGGCCCACGCCCCACACCGCCATGCGCCGCCGGTAAACGGCCGTGCCGCGGTGGGTCAGGGCCCAGAAGATGGGGACCATCCCCACCGGGTCGAGCACCACGAAGAAGACCACGAAGGCGCTGATGAGCCGATCGGTCACGCTTCCCCCTGCCGGGCGGGCAGTGTATCCGGCCTCACGTCACGGCCACCAGGGCCACCCCCGCCACGGCGAGGACGAGGCCCCCCTTCTGAGGGACGGACAGGCGTTCGTGCAGGAAGATGCGCGCGAGGGCCACGGTGACCACCGGGATCGTGCTCGCGATGGGGGCGACGAGCGACAGGAGCGTGCGGGTGAGGGCCTCGCAGAAGAAGAGCAGGGCGGCCGCGTCCAGGATCCCCGCCGCCAGCAGCGGCAGGCGCACCTCCCTGGGCGGGAGGGCGAGCCGGCCCCGGGCCAGGAGCCACGCGCCCAGCACCCCCGCGCCGATCACGCGCACCGCCAGGGCGACGGCGTCCGGGCGCACCCGGTCCACCGAGAGCTTCATGCAGAACAGGGCCGTGCCGAACAGCACCAGGCACACGAGGGCCGGCGCGATCCCCAGGCGCCCGGTGTGCTCGGGCAGGGGCACGCCGCCCCGGATGGACAGCAGGACCACCCCCGCCAGGACCATGACGATCCCCGCGCCCTGCCACGGCAGGGGCCGCTCCCCCAGGACGATCAGGGCGAGCACCACCGGGATCACCGCGTTGCCCGCCGCGATGGGCGAGACCACCGACAGCATGCCCACGCGGAAGGCCCTGTAAAGCGCCAGGTAGCCCCCCAGGGCGAACAGGGCCGTGACGGCCACCAGGGCCGCGTCGCTCCCGGCCGGGACGACCGGCCCCCGAGGCACGGCCCAAAAGGCCACGCCCACCGCCCCCACGCCCAGGACGACCCACAGGGCGTAGTCCTCCGCCACCTTGCGCACCGCGTTCCGGGCGATGAAGTCCGCCACCCCCCAGCACAGGGACGCGAGGCCCCCCAGGGCGAGGCCCCACAGGGTCTGCGTCACCGGGGGCCGCCGGCGGGCGCGAGGCGTCCGGCGCGCCCGGCCGCGAGGTCGGCGTCGGCGGCCAGCAGCCGCTCGGGCGTGCCCAGGTCGGCCCAGTAGCCCGGGTGGGGGGGTCCGAGCATCCGCTCCCCCGCCAGGAGCGCGGTCTTGTAGGCGTCCGTGATGGGAAAGACGTCCCCGTCCGGCATGTGCTTGAAGATGCCGGGGGAGAGGACCTGGACGCCGGTGAACATGCGCTCGTGCACCGCGCCCCCGGTGTCCGCGTCCAGGAAGCGCCGGATGCGGTCATCCGCGTCCGTGCCGATGACGCCGTAGCGCCGGGCGTCCGGGTCGTCGCGCAGCAGCAGCGTGGCGAGGGGCGATTCGGCGACGTGCCGCGCGCACAGCGCCCCCAGGTCCGCGTCGATGAGCACGTCCGCGTTGACCATGGCGAACGGCCCCGACGCCAGGGACGGACACGCCGCCGTCGCCGCCTTCAGCCCGCCGCCCGTGCCCAGGATGGTCTTCTCCGGGTGGTAGCAGAGCGACAGCCCCCAGGCCGATCCGTCGCCGAGCGCATCCTGAACACGCGCCCCCAGGTGGTGGAGGTTGACGTGCACCTCCCGGATGCCCGCGGCGGCGAGAAGGTCCAGCATGTAATGGACCATGGGCCGCCCCCCGACGGGGACCAATGGCTTCGGCACCCGCTCGGTCAACGGCCGCAGGCGCTCCCCCAGGCCCGCGGCCAGGAGCATGGCGCGGGTGACGGCCGTACTCATGCCAGGGCCGGTTCCAGCCGGCCCAGCATCTCCCGAAGCTCCGCGAGCCCCGGGTCCGCCGCCAGGATCGCCCGGGCCCGCTCCAGGCACGCGGGCACGTCCTTCAGGAAGGCGGCATTTCCCTTCACCCGGTCGATGTACACGAACCGCCCCGCGGCCTTCAGGAGGCGCTGAAAGGCCGTGCGGGCGAGGAGCGTCTCGAAGTCCTCCGGCAGGGCCACGGGGGCGTGCTCCACGTAGCGTTCCGTGAGCCGCCCCGCGAGGCCGTCCGGCAGGCGGACGTACGGGTCCCACAGCAGCGATGCGAGGTCGTATGTCACGGGCCCCATGAGGGCGTCCTGGAAGTCGATCAGCCCCAGGCGGCCGTCGGGCCGGACCAGGAGGTTGCGGCTGTGGTAGTCGCGGTGCACCAGGACCGCCGGGGCCGCCGCGATCTCCTCCGCCAGGCGCCCGAACGCCGCCGTCAGGGCGCCCCGCTCGGCCTCCGCAAGAGGCGCGCCGCGCCGGGCCTCGATCCCGTACTCGACGAAGTGGTCGAATTCCCACGCGAACAGCTCCGGGCCGTAGGTCCGCTGCGTCGCCACGCACTCGTCGTCCAGCGGCGTGTTCTTCTGCAGGCCCACGAGCGCGTCGACGGCCGCCTCGTACAGTTCCTCGATCCGGTCCGTGTCCGCGTTCCCGATCGCCGCCATCAGGCTCACGTCCCCCAGGTCCTCCAGGAGGACCAGGCCGTGGGCCAGGTCCACGCCGTGGACGTTCGGCACGGGCGCGCCGCCCCGGCGCAGGTAGCGCTGCATGTTCAGGAACGGCGGCTCGTCCATGGCGACGGTGCCCGTGACCGCCTCCTCGCTCCGCTTGAAGGCCTCCGGCCCCGCCATCTGCATCAGCACGAAGACCTTGTCCCCCTGCGTCACGCGGAAGTAGCGCCGGTTGCTGGCGTCCCCCGCGAGGGGCGCCAGGCGCAGGTCCCCCGTGCCGCGCACGAGGGCCGCCACCCGGCCCGGGTCCGGGGGAGCGGGCGCGGGCGTGGGAGGGGTCATGCCCCGAACAGCTCGCCGCTCGCCACCTTGGAGGCGAGGCGGGTGGCGTAGAAGAAGTAGAGGATGCGGAAGGTGGGGGCGAACTGCGTGTCGGGCCGGGCGATCAGGTCCTCCACCTCGTCCAGGGTGTAGAAGGCGCCGTGGGCGACCTCCTCGGGGTTCGG
>CAZGRJ010000179.1:0-3561 GCA_964528115.1 uncultured Nitrospirales bacterium | reverse complement strand
TGCTCTCCGGCCTCAAGGGCGCCGGCGTCGGCGGGGGCTGACCCGCCGGATTTGCAGGGCCTAGTGGCTGTCGCGCGACAGCCGCAGGTTCTCGATGCTGATCGCCAGCTGGTTGACGACGGAGTCCACCAGGGCCCGCTCCGTGGAGGTGTACTCGCGCGGCTGCCGGTCCAGCAGGTGCAGGACCCCGACCACCCCGTCCTTGGTCATGATCGGGCAGGCGGCCACGCTCAGGTACCCCAGGTCCCGCTCCAGCAGGTTGAAGCGCGGGCTCGCCCGCAGGTCGTCGATGTAGACCGGCACGCGGTCCGTGCGGGCGGCGGTCTCGATCACCTCCAGGGCCCTGGCCGCGCCCCCCGTGTCCACCGACCCGGTCGGGAAGGTGTACGTCGCGAGCCGGCCCCGGTCCGTGCCGACGTCGCCCGCGCCGGCGTCGCCATAGACCGCCAGGGAGATGGCGTCGGCGTGGAGGGTGGACATGATCTTGTGGATCACGTCGGCGAAGCCCTCGTCCGTGTGCCCCAGGCGGTTGAGGGTGGAGACGATGGCGAACAGGGCGAACAGCTCCCGGTTCTTGCTCTCCAGCTCGCGGGTGCGCTCGGCGATCTTGGCCTCCAGGCCGGTGTAGGAGGCGTTCAGCTTCTCCGTCATGCGGTTGAAGGACGCGGCCAGCGCCTCGATCTCGTCGCCGGACTTCACGTGGATGGGGTGCTGCAGGTCGCCGCTGGAGACCCGCTCCACCCCCTCGCGCAGCTCGTGCAGGGGCCGGATGATGCGGCGCGCCGCCACGAAGCCGAGACCGGCGATCACCAGCGCCCCCAGGACGCCCGTGAGGGCCACCCATTTGAGCAGGGCGTAGATGGGGGCGAAGGCCTCCCCCGGGTCCTGGCTGGTGACGATGTACCAGCGCTTGCCGCCGAAGGCCTCCTTGCCGCCCGCGAAGTCCCTCGCCACCGGGGCGTAGCCGGTGATGGCGAGCCGGCCCGGGTGGTGCAGGTCCTCGGTGCTGCTGGCCCAGCCGCTGCGATCGCTCAGGACCAGGGCCTGGAGCTTGGGGCTCAGGTGGTGGACCGCCGGGGCCAGGAGCGGGCAGAAGAGGACCAGGCCGTCCGAGTCCACCAGCATCGTGTGGTCGGTCTTGGCCACCCGCACCTCGGTCACGGCGCGGAAGAAGCGCGGGGCGTCGTGGAGCATGGAGAGAACCCCCACGACCTCGTCGTCCCGCCGGATCGGGTAGGCGATCCGGAAGCCGAGCACCCCCTCCTCGTCCGGCCCCTCGATCCCGCCCACGAAGGGCGTGCCCGTCTCCATCACGGACCGCCACCACGGCCGCTCGGAGAAATCGTAGTGGTGCGGCTTGCGGGTGGCGGCCACGGCGGCCCCGTGGGCGTCGGTCACGAGCACCTGGAGGTGCAGGTTGCCGCCCCCGCCCGGGTCGTGGTCGAAGGCCCGGAGGTAGGCGGTGGCCTCGTTCGTCAGGAGGGCGTGGAGGTAGGCGTCCACGCCCTGCTCGCCCACCCAGCGCTTCTCCACGGTGGCCAGCTGGCGGGCGATCTCCCGGGCCGTGCTGCCCTGGTAGGTGGCGTTGGACTCCTCCACCACCCGCACCACGTCGTGGGTCTGGGCGATGGTGCGGGCGTCCAGGAGGTGATGGGCGATCTCGTGATCCAGGTTGCGGGCCGTGATCTCGGCCAGCTCCTGGTAGGTGGCGCCGATGGCGTCCTCGAGGGAGGCGCGCCCGAAGAAGTAGACGCTCATCAGCCCCAGGGCCACCGAGACCATGCCGATGGCCAGGATGGCGGTGACCACCCGCTTCTGGAGGCTGGTCTTGGGGGGCGTCGGGTTCATGCGGGGCATCCCCGGGGGGCGAGGCGGACGTTCGGCCCGAGCTTTGGCCCTAACTTGGGACCCGGACTTCGGCCCCAACTTGGGGCCCTATCTTAGAGCCGCCGCCCCCTGCTCCATCATGCGCTCGGTGAACAGGGAGTCCTTGAGCCCCTGGTTCACCTTGATGTCGGTCAGGTTGAGGGTGGTCTGGGAACCCGCCTGCACGTTGGCGATCACCACCTTCTGCCAAACCCATGCATCGCCGATCTTCTTCCACGCGATGGACTGTTTCTTGAGCAGCCGTCCGTCGCGGTCGTAGTAGTCGATCTTGTCGGTCAGAAAGTCGTCCGCCGATATCCACCGCACGATCTTGCTGTACGGGTACTCCGGGTCCGCCTGGCGGGGCACGGACTCCACCACGAAGTAGCGCTTGGACCCGATGAGGTCCTCCTTGACCAGGGTGTGGTCGTCCAGGTCGGGGGAGCGGGGGTTCATGTCGGACGCCCGCAGGTCCGAGCCCTGGAGGTTCTCCTCCACCTGCACCGGGAGCTTGGTGACCTTGCGCAGGATGGGGATGTAGATCCACTGGTCGGCCGGGATGCCGCTCTTCTCGGAGTAGCTCCACACCATGAAGGCCGTGCCCCGGCTCTCGGGGGGGTATTCGTGGAACAGCAGGACCTTGGACTCCAGGTTGCCGGGCCCGTGGTAGCGCTTCCAGAAGCGCTTGATGACCACCTTGCGGCTGTCGCCGTTGGTGTCCTTGATGAGCAGGGTCAGGCGCGAGCGCTGGTCCTCGCCGGGGTTGACCGCCTGGGATTTCTCGAAGATCTGGGCCGCCGTCAGGTCCGTGGCGGCGCGGGCGGATGGGGCCGGCACGGCGCTCAGGGCCAGCAGGGACAGGGCCGCGAGGGCGGCGCCCAGGGTACGGGAGCGGCGGGTCAACGGGGGTTCCGGAGGCCGGTGGTCCCTCGGGTCGCGCGGTGTTTGGCAGGGATTGGAATGGGGACGCATCGCACCCGGGGACAAAGCGGCAATCGTAGGTGCGGGGCGGCGAAACTGTCAAGGCCGCGTCCCGCGGACCGGGGGGGCTGCCGTCTTGCCCGGAAGCCCGCCGATCCGTTAGACTTCCGGGAATTTTTCGGGGCGGCGTCCGGGACGGCTCCGGCCGTTCCCGGAAAACACCAACGACACACGGCGGGCGAAGGCGGGTTTCTCCAGTGAAATCCGCCGGGTGAACCCGCCGGAGGCACAACCCGCAATCGGGCCGGTCCACGGGTGCCGGCGCATGGAGACTTACGTGACCCAGACCGTCGTGAAGGAGCTGTTGGAGGCGGGGGTCCACTTCGGGCATCAGGCCCGGCGCTGGAACCCCAAGATGGACCGCTACATCCTGGCCAAGCGCCACGGCATCCACGTCGTGGACCTGCGCAAGACCGCCGACTGCCTGGAGGCGGCCGTCGGCGCCGCCCGCCAGGTGGGGGAACGGGGCGGCAAGGTGATGTTCGTGGGCACCAAGAAGCAGGCCCAGGACATCGTGGCCGAGGAGGCCGGGCGCTGCGCCCAGCACTACGTGAACCGCCGCTGGCTGGGCGGCCAGCTGACCAACTTCAAGACCATCAAGGCCCGCATCGCCAAGCTCAAGGAGCTGGAGACCGCCAAGGAGAACGGCACCTGGGAGCGCTTCTCCAAGAAGGAGGCCCTCTCCCTGGAGCGGGAGCGGGAGAAGCTGGAGCG
>CAZGRJ010000178.1:0-3577 GCA_964528115.1 uncultured Nitrospirales bacterium | reverse complement strand
CTGACCCGCGACCAGGTGATCGAGCGGCTCGAGGGGGAGGCGGACTTCGTGGAGGAGGACCTCTCCTTCACCGACCTGTCCGGGCTGGACCTGTCCGGGCGGGACTTCAGCCACGCCACGTTGACCCGGGCAAACTTCACCGGGGCCAACCTGGCCGGGGCCGACCTCAGCGAGGCCTACATGGTGGAGGTGGAGGCCAACGGGGCCGACTTCTCCCGCGCCACCATGCACCGCACCTTCCTCCAGCGCGCGTTCGTGGAGGGCGCGCGCTTCCACGACGCCGACCTCTCCGGGGCGCAGTTCATGATCTGCCGGTGCCGGGGCGCCGACTTCACCGGGGCCCGGATGCGGGGGGCGGTGCTGCTGGACTCCATCCTCGACGAGGTGGACCTCACCCGCGCCGACTGCACCCGCGCCAACTTCCGCGGCGCCACCATGGAGCGGGCGCGCCTGGACGGCACCGTGCTCACCGGCGCCGACCTGCGCAAGGTGAAGTTCCTGGACGCCACCTTCACCGACGTGGCGGACGAGGGCGTGCTGTTCTACGGCAAGAAGCCCTGGGGCGGGAAGACCGCGGACGTGGACTACGGCAGGATCCTGCCCTATTTCCAGGACGACTAGGGCAGGACGCCCAGAGCCGGACGAAGGGCCGCCCTACTCCTCCAGGAAGTCGTTGTCGTAGCCGTACTCGTGCGTGGCCGTCACGCGCACCCGCTCCTCCCAGCACGGCGCGCAGAACCAGACCTCCTCGATCTCCGGGTCCGGGAGCAGGGGACGCTCGGTGGCCTTGGCGCCGCACTTGGCGCACTCCGCGTCCGGCGGGGGGAGCGGGCCCTTCTCCTTCTTATCCGTGCCTTCGCTCATGGCGAGGGGTTTGGGGAGCGGCGGTGGATCGCCTCGATCCCTTCCAGGACGGCCGGGGAGAGCTCCAGGTCCGCCGTGGCCAGGTTGGCCTTCAGCTGCTCCGGCCCGGTGGCCCCCACGATCGTGGCGGCGAGGAACGGCTGGCGGTGGACGAAGGCCAGGGCCATGGCCGCGGGCTCCAGGCCGTGCTCTCCTGCCAGGGCCACGTAGGCGGACGTCGCCACCTCGGCGGCGGGGGCGCTGTAGCGCTTGAACCGGTCGAAGCGGGTCAGCCGCGCCCCCTCCGGCCGCTTGCCGTCCAGGTATTTGCCCGTGAGCACCCCGAAGGCCAGGGGGGAGTAGGCCATGAGGCCCACCCGCTCGCGGATCGCCACCTCCGCCAGGCCCACCTCGAAGGTCCGGTTGAGCAGGCTGTAGGGGTTCTGGATCGAGACCGGGCGCGGCAGGTCGCCTCGCTCGGCGGCCCGCAGGAAGGCCATGAGGCCCCAGGGGGTCTCGTTGGACAGGCCCACGTGGCGCACCTTGCCGTCCCGCACGAAGTCCCCCAGGACCTTGAGCTGCTCCTCGATCGGCACGGAGACGTCGCCCGGGTCGTGGGTGTAGCCCAAATCCCCGAAATAGTTGGTGTTCCGGTCGGGCCAGTGGAGCTGGTAGAGGTCCACGTAGTCGGTGTTCAGGCGCTTCAGGCTGGCCTCCAGGGCGTCGGCCATCTGGGCCATGGTGAGCTTGGGGCCGCCCCGGATGTGGGGCAACCAGTCGGCCCGGCCGGCCACCTTGGTGGCCAGGACCACCCGGTCGCGGGTGCCCCGCTCGGACAGCCACTGGCCGATGATTTCCTCCGTCCGGCCATAGGTTTCGGCCCGGGGCGGGACGGGGTAGATCTCGGCCGTGTCGATGAAGTTGACCCCCGCCTCCAGGGCGGCGTCGAGCTGGGCGAAGGCCTCCTCCCGGGTGTTCTGCTCCCCGAAGGTCATGGTCCCCAGGCAGATCGCGCTGACCTCGAGGTCGCTCGTGCCCAGCCGGCGGTACTCCATCCTGCTCCTCCTGCCCGAAAATCCGCGCCCTTGCGAAGGCCGCTCGCCGATTGTACTGCGCCCGCCGGGGTCGCGCACGGGGCTAAAGGCGGGGCCGGATCGTGCCGATAAATCGTGCATGTGGACCCGAGGTGTCGGCCTCGTGCGCCCCCGTGCGCGCGGCCGGCGGCCCGGACCGAGCAGATCCCACGGAGCATTTGTCATGAAGCGCGCTGCACTCCCCCTGGTCCTTCTCACGGGCGCCCTGCTGGCGGCCCCCGCCCCGGCCCCGGCCGAAACGGCCCGGCAGGGCGACGTGCTCAAGATCCCGGACACCGCCGAGGTCCACGTCGTGATCAAGGGCGACACCCTGTGGGACATCGCCACGGCCTACCTGGAGGACCCCTTCATGTGGCCCAAGATCTGGCGGGACAACGAGCAGGTGACGAACCCCGACCTGATCTTCCCGGGCGGCCACATCCGCATCCCCGTGGCCCTGCTCAAGCCCGAGATCCGCCAGAAGCTCGCCCCGGCCCAGAAGACCGTGGAGGTGCCCGTGCCCACCGGCACCCTGAACCCGGAGCTGGTGGAGAAGGCGGGCTATATCGTGGATGACCTGGACGACTCCGGAAAGGTCGTGGGCACCTACGAGAACCACTTCCTGATGGGCGAGGGCGACCCGGTCTTCCTGAAGGTGAAGGACGACGTCAAGCCCGGCGACCGCTTCTTCGTGGTCCGGCCGATCCGCGTCGTGCGCTACCCCCATTCCCTGCGCAGCGTCGGGCGGCTGATGCACATGCTCGGCGTGGTGAAGGTGGAGTCGGTGCAGGACGGCACCGTCCAGGCCCGGGTGGAGCGCTTCTTCGACGCGATCACCACCGGCGACCGCCTGACCCCCTACGAGTCCCCGGTGGTGGAGTTCACCGAGGCCACGCCCCACGTGGACGGCATGGTGGTGGCGTCCTACGACCGCCGCGAGATCGTGGGCGCCGGCGACGTGCTCTACCTGGACAAGGGCGCCAAGGACGGCCTGAAGCCCGGCATGGTCGTCGAGGTCAGCGAGAAGGACGAGCACATCGGCTCGGAGGGCATGTTCGGCGGCGTCGAGGTGCCCGGCCGCACGGTCGCGCGCCTGCGCATCCTGTCGGTGCGCGACGGCAACGCCACGGCCTGGGTGGAGCAGTCCGACACGCCCATCCGCGTGGGCGACCGCTTCTTCTCCCCCGAGTCCGAGGCGCCGGCGACGGCCCAGGGCACGGCCGAGGAGCCGCAGTCCTAAGCTAGCCGCCCGGCCGGGTCTCCTCGACCCGGCAGTCCAGCTCGCCGCGGTGCAGGCGCACCGCGACCCGGTCCCCCACCCGGACCTCCCCGGCATCGCGCAAGACCGCCGTCCCCTTGCGGGCCACGGCGTAGCCCCGGGCGAGCACCGCCACCGGGGAGAGGTCCTCCAGCTGCCCCGAGATCCCCGCCAGCCGGGCCCGGTCCCGCGCCAGGCGCGCCCGGAGCGCCCGCGCGCCCCGGTCCGACAGGACCCCCGTGCGCTCCCGCAGCCCCGGCAGGGCGGCGGCCGGGGACGCACCCGCGAGGCGCACCCGCAGGGTCTCCAGGGCGTGGCCGGCGGCGGTGAGGCGGCGGGCGGCGCGGGCCGCCAGGGTGAGGCGCAGGTCGTCCACCCGCTGGATCAGGCGCCGCAGGCGCTC
>CAZGRJ010000177.1:0-3621 GCA_964528115.1 uncultured Nitrospirales bacterium | reverse complement strand
CGGGGCGTGGCGCAGTCCGGTAGCGCACACCCTTGGGGTGGGTGTGGTCGCTGGTTCAAATCCAGTCGCCCCGACCAGCTTTTCGATCCAGGGGCCCCACAAGGGCTTCCTACCCATGCCGGCGGTCCCGCATACCCTGCGGGGCCGCCGGCTGTCTTTCCGGGGTAGAATCCGGAGATTCATTCGGGGGC
Organism: uncultured Nitrospirales bacterium; assembly: GCA_964528115.1. GTDB lineage: Bacteria > Nitrospirota > JACRHL01 > JACRHL01 > JACRHL01 > CAZGRJ01. The sequence continues at coordinate 3,430 of CAZGRJ010000177.1, read as the reverse complement.
GTCGCCCCCGCCCCCGGCAGCCGTGAAGCGCATCCTCATATCGAACGACGACGGCATCGCCGCCGAGGGCCTCGTCGCCCTGGCCGCCGCCCTGGAGGCGGTGGGGGAGGTGACCGTGGTGGCCCCCGAGCGCGAGCAGAGCGCGGCGAGCCACTCGTTGACCCTCCACAAGCCCCTGCGCGTCTATCCCCAGGGCCCGCGCCGCTTCGCCGTGAGCGGCACCCCCACCGACTGCGTGAACATGGCCGTCCACCACCTGATGCCCGAGCCCCCCGACCTGGTCGTCTCCGGCATCAACCGGGGCGGCAACCTGGGGGACGACGTGACCTACTCCGGCACCGTCTCCGCCGCCATGGAGGGCACCCTCCTGGGCCTGCCGTCCGTCGCCGTCTCCCAGTTCTGCATGGGGCCCCCGGACTTCGCCGCGGCCGCCGACTTCTCCGCCGCCCTGGTGGCCTCGCTCCTGGCCGCGTTCGACGCCGGGCGCCGCCTGCCGCCGGACACGCTCCTGAACGTCAACGTGCCCGACCTGCCCTTGGGCCGAATCCAGGGCGTGCGCTGGACGGTCCAGGGCCGGCGCCGCTTCACCCAGGAGCAGGTGGTGGAGAAGGAGGACCCCCGGGGCCGCAAGTACTACTGGGTGGGCGGTGGCGCGGTGCAGTGGGAGGGCAACCCGGACTCGGACTACGCCGCCCTGCAGGCCGGCTGCATCTCCGTCACCCCCGTCCATCTGGACCTGACGAACCACCGCGCCGTGGGGGACCTCAAGGCGTGGGAGCTGGACTGGCATGGCCGCCCTTTCTCCGGCTGACGCCGGCGCCGGAGACGGTGCCGACGACTTCGCCGAGCTGCGCCGGCGCATGGCGGAGGACATCCGCCACATGGGCGTCACCGACGCCCGGGTCCTTTCCGCCATGGCCCGCGTGCCGCGCCACCGCTTCGTGCCCGAGGCCCAGGTGGCCTTCGCCTACGCCGACGGGCCTCTCCCCATCGGCGACGGGCAGACGATCTCGCAGCCTTACATGGTCGCCGCCATGACCGAGGCCCTGCGCCTCAAGGGCACGGAGCGCGTCCTGGAGGTCGGCACCGGCTCCGGCTACCAGTGCGCGGTCCTGGCCGAGCTGGCGCGCGAGGTGGTGACGGTGGAGCGGATCGCCGAGCTGTCCGAGCGCGCCGGGGCGGTCCTGGCGGACCTGGGCTACACGAACGTCATCCGGGTCGTGGGCGACGGCACCCTGGGCGCCCCGCCGAACGCCCCCTACGACGCCATCCTGGTCACGGCCGGCGCACCGGCGGCCCCGGAGCCGCTCCTGGCCCAGCTCGCGGACGGCGGCCGACTCGTGATCCCGGAGGGGGGGCGCGGCATCCAGACCCTGGTTCGTTACACAGTCCGCTATACGCGCGAAGGGCGCAACCTCCGCACCGAGCCCCTCATGCAGTGCATGTTCGTGCCCCTCATCGGCAGCCACGGCTGGAGCGGGTCGTAACGTGCTCAAGGCCCTCTACCTGTGGACGATCGGCTGGGCCGACGGCCCCTACGGCGTCCCGGCCCTGTTCTTCCTGGCGTTCGCCGAGGCGTCCTTCTTCCCCCTCCCGCCGGACGTGCTCCTCATCGCCCTGGGCCTCGGCCGCCCGGAGAACGCCCTGTGGTACGCCGCCGTCTGCACCGCCGGCAGCACCTTGGGGGGAATGCTCGGCTACGGCATCGGGCGGGTGGGGGGCAGGCCGCTGCTGGACCGCTTCGTCGCCAGGGAGAAGACCCTCCGCATCCACCGCGCCTTCGAGCGCTACGAGGCCTGGGCCATCGGCATCGCGGGCTTCACGCCGATCCCCTACAAGGTCTTCACGATCTCCGCCGGGGCGTTCTGGATCAACTTCCCGCGCTTCGTCCTGGCCTCGCTCCTGTCGCGCGGCGCGCGCTTCTTCCTCGTCGGCACGCTCATCATGCTGTACGGCGAGCAGGTCCGGCACCTGATCGAGCGCTACTTCAACTGGTTCACGATCCTGTTCGTGGCCCTGCTCGGGGGCGGCTTCTGGCTCGTGCACCGCCACGGCCGCAAGGTGGCCACCGGCGAGGACGAAGGCCCGGCATGACGGAGTCCGTCCGCATCTTCAACACCCGCACGGGCCGCAAGGAGCCCCTCCAGCCCATCGAGGAGGGGAGGGTCGGCATCTACGTGTGCGGCGTGACGGTCTACGACCGCTGCCACATGGGCCACGCCCGCTCGGCCGTGACCTTCGACGTGATCCGGCGCTACCTCGAGTACCGCGGCTACCAGGTGACGTTCGTGAAGAACTTCACGGACATCGACGACAAGATCATCGCCCGCGCGAACGAGCGCGGCGTGGACTGGCACCAGGTCGTCTCCGAGAACCTCGCCGCCTATGACGAGGACATGAAGCGCATCGGCGTGGCCCCGGCGGACGTGGAGCCCCGCGCCACGGACCACCTGGACGACATCATCGACCTCGTGCGGCGCCTGGTGGACAAGGGCGTCGCCTACGCCGTGGACGGCGACGTGTACTTCGAGGTGGCCCGCTTCCCGGCCTACGGCGGCCTGTCGCACCGCAAGCTGGACGAGATGGAGGCGGGCGCCCGGGTGGAGGTGGACCCGCGCAAGCGCGCCCCCGCCGACTTCGCCCTGTGGAAGGCGAGCAAGCCCGGCGAGCCCGCCTGGGACTCCCCCTGGGGCCCCGGCCGCCCCGGCTGGCACATCGAGTGCTCCGCCATGTCCATGGCCACCCTCGGCGAGACGATCGACATCCACGGCGGCGGCAAGGACCTGCTGTTCCCCCACCACGAGAACGAGGTCGCCCAGAGCGAGGCCGCCACGGGCAAACCGTTCGTGAACGTCTGGGTCCACAACGGCTTCGTGAACGTGAACGCGGAGAAGATGTCCAAGTCCCTGGGCAACTTCTTCACGATCCAGGAGGTCTTCGAGAAGCTCGGGGCCGAGGGCTACGCCGAGCCCCAGGCCCGGGAGATGGTGCGCTACTTCATGCTCGGCACCCACTACCGCAACCCCCTCGATTTCGACCACGACGGCATCGTGGCCGCATGGGCACCCCTAGAGAATCTCTACACGATGCGGAGTCTGCTCGAAGAGGCCAAGGACGCCGGGGAGGTCCGGGCCGACGTGAAGGCCATTCTTGATGAGTTCCGTGGCGAGTTCGAGTCCGCCATGGACGACGATTTCAACACCCCCGTCGCCCTGGCGGCCCTCCAGACTTTGCGCCGGAAGGTCAATGCAGTGAAGGACCAGCGCGGGACCGAGGCAACGGCGGTAAAAGAAGCAATGGCGCAGGTAGGGAAGGTCCTTGGCGTCCTGCAAGAAACTCGTTGGCCGCCCAAGCCCATCACGGGCAAACTCAGAGGGGCCTTGCCTCCGCTTGCGGGGACGGGCAGGGGCACTGTCTCGGACACGGAAAT
>CAZGRJ010000176.1:0-3691 GCA_964528115.1 uncultured Nitrospirales bacterium | reverse complement strand
GGCCTGATCGTCACCAACGAGCACGTGGTGGGCGGCGCCGACCACATCAAGGTGACCCTCTCCGACCGCCGCGCCTTCGACGCCAAGGTGATCGGCACGGACAAGAAGACCGACCTGGCGGTGCTCAAGATCGACGGCGAGAACCTGCCGTGGGTGCCCTTCGGCGACTCCTCCAAGCTGGAGCCGGGGGAGGTGGTCCTGACCGTGGGCAATCCCTTCGGCCTCACCCAGACCGTCACCATGGGCATCGTCAGCGGCGTGGGCCGCCAGGGGGTGGGGATCACCGACTACGAGGACTTCATCCAGACCGACGCCGCCATCAACCCGGGCAACTCCGGCGGGGCCATGGTCAACAGCCGGGGCGAGCTGATCGGCATCAACACCGCCATCTTCACCCAGAGCGGCGGCTACGAGGGGATCGGCTTCGCCATCCCGGCCAACCTGGCGCGCACGATCGCCGACAGCCTGGAGAAGCACGGCCGGGTGGTGCGCGGCTGGCTGGGGGTGTCGATCCAGGAGGTCACGCCGGAGCTCGCCACCCAGTTCGACCTGGACGCCCCGCGGGGCGCCGTCGTCACCGAGGTCCTGGGCAACAGCCCGGCGGAGAAGGCGGGCCTGAAGCGCGGCGACGTGATCGTGGCCCTGAACGGCCAGGAGGTGGAGAACCTCGCCCGCCTGCGCCTGGTGGTCGCCTCCGCCAAGGTGGGCTCGCGCATGACCGTCCAGGTGATGCGCGACGGCAAGAGGAAGAAGCTCGACGTCACCATCGGCGAGCTGCCCGAGGAGGTCGCCGCCCTCGGCCACAAGCCCGAGGCGGTGGAGGGCGACTTCGACAACGTCCTGTCGGGCCTGACCGTGGGGCCCCTGTCGCGCGAGAACGCCATGCGCTTCCAGCTCGACCCGGGCGGGAGGGGGGTGGTCGTGCTCGACGTCACGGCCGGCAGCCCCGGCTCCCGCGCGGGCCTGATGGAGGGCGACGTTATACTGGAGGTCAACCGGCAGGAGGTCGCGACCCTGGACGACTACGACCGCCTGGCGCGCCGGATCGACAAGGACAAAGGCGCCCTCCTGCTCATCGCGCGCCGCGGACAGACCCTGTTCGTCGGCATCGAACCGTAAGGCCGCGCGCCGCAAACCTTGGGGGGAGCCCGTGCGGGTGGGGACGGCCCGCCGGGCCGACGTGGGGCCATGGCCGCATCGAGACGCATCACCTCCATCGCCCAGGTGCGTACCCTGGACGACCGGTTCCTGACGGACTGCTACGTCGTGGGCATCGGCTACTCGGGCCTCACCGCCGTGTCCGAGCGCCCCGTGACCGCGTCCACCCCCGTGTTCGTGGACCTGGCCTACGTCAACGCCGCCGGCAAGCTGGAAGGGGAGACCCTGAAGGCCCGGGTGGAGCGGTGCGAGGCGCGCACCGGCTCCCACGTCCTCAACGTGAAGTTCCTGGCCGACCTGCGCGAGCGGCCCCGGTCGCGCCTGGCGCGCTACGTGAAGCGCGAGATGAACGTCAGGGGCCGAACAGCGCCTCCGCCACCCGATCGTGGAATCGGGGACGAAATGCCTTGATGCGGCCCGAGTCCGGGTCCGTGTGGACCCGGTTGGTGAGCAGCACCACCACCCACTCCCGCTCCAGGTCGATCCACACCGACGTGCCCGTGAACCCCAGGTGCCCCACGGCGCTGGGACCGAAGTGCGTCCCCGCGCTGGAGGGCGGCGTGGGGGTGTTGAACCCGAGCACCCAGCTCCCGCCCGCGGGACGCGGCTCCGGCGCCAGGAACCGCCGCGCGACCGTCGCGGGCAGGGGACCCGGCCGGCCGTGCCAGGCGTCGAGCAGCGCCAGGGCCCAGCGCCCCACGTCGGCGGCGGTGCCGAACAGCCCCGCGTGGCCCGCCACGCCCCCCATGGCGAAGGCGTTGGCGTCGTGCACCACCCCCCGCACCGCCCCGCGCCACGGGCACACACCGCAGGCGGCCACCTTCGGCAGGTAGGGCGGGTCCGGCCGGTTGCCCGGGTTGAAGGTGGTCGCGAGCCCCAGGGGCGCGGCCACCCGCTGTGCGAACAGCCGCTCCAGGGGGGCCTCGCCGGCCCGCGCGGCGATCTCCCCCAGGAGGATGAAGCCCAGGTCGCTGTACACGCTCCGGCGGCCCGGTGGGGCCTCCAGGGGCTCCGCTGCCGCGGCCGCGATCACCTGGCGCCGGGCCGCCTCGCTGCCGACGTACGCGGGATCGCCCCCGGCGGCCTCCCGCACGGCCTCGAAGTAGGGCCGCCAGGCCGGCAGGCCGGAGGCGTGGGCCAGGAGGTCCCCCACCGTCACCCGGCGCCGCTCGGCGGCGTGGGGCCCGTGGGCGAACTCGGGCAGGCGCGCCGCCACCGGGTCCGTGGGGGCGAGCCGGCCCTCGGCCACCAGGCCCATGACCAGGGTGGCGGTGCACAGGGGCTTGGTCAGGGAGGCCAGGTCGAAGACCGTGTCCGGCGCCGCCTCGGGGGCGTCGGGCCGGTCGTCCAGGCGCCCCGCGGCGGCCTCCGCCACGACCTCGCCCCGCACGGAGACCCGGGCGCAGGCGGCCGTGAAGACCTTGTCCTCGAGCCCCTCCTCCAGGGCCCGGCGGACCGCCGACGGGGGCGCCACGGCGGTCACGGATGGACCGCGCACCCGCGCCCCGGGCGGACGCGCGCCCAGGATTGTTTGACCCGATTCGGTCGGATGTCGTAGTATTCCCGCACCGTCGAAGGGCCGGACCGGATCGGAGGTTCAGGGGTCATCCTGATCACCGACCAGAAATAGGGGAAGCGATCCATGGCGTTGATGATTACCGAAGAGTGTATCAACTGTGCCGCCTGCGAGCCGGAGTGTCCGAACGAGGCCATCCACGAGGCCGACCCGGTATACGTGATCGAGCCCGACCTGTGCACCGAGTGCGTCGGGTTCCACGACGAGCCCCAGTGCGCGGCCGTGTGCCCGGTGGACTGCTGCGTCGCCGACCCGGACCACGAGGAGACGGAGGAGGAGCTCCTGGCCAAGAAGGAGAAGATCCACCCGGGCGGGTAAGGTCCTCCGGTCGGAAACATTTCGGCCCGCCCCCCTCGGGGGGCGGGCCTTTTTTTTGCCCGCCGGGTGCCGTATCCTCCCCCTTCGAAAAAGGGGGGGCACCACATGCCGTATCGCGCCGAGCGCCAGATCGTCCTGGACACCGAGACCACGGGCCTGAGCCCCGACGAGGGGCACAGGATCATCGAGATCGGCGCCGTGGAGCTGGTCAACCTCCACCCCACGGGCGTCACCTTCCAGCGCTACCTGAACCCGGAGCGCGACATCCCCGAGGAGAGCACGCGCATCCACGGGATCACGGCCGAGAAGGTGGCGGGCTGCCCGCGCTTCTGGGAGGTGGCCGACGAGTTGCTCGCGTTCCTCGCGGGCGACCCCCTCGTCATCCACAACGCCGCCTTCGACATGGCGTTCCTGAACGCCGAGCTGGCCCTCGCGGGGCGCCCGCCCCTGGACGGCCACCCGGTGGTGGACACCCTGGCCGAGGCCAAGCGCCGCCACCCCCGCCAGCGCAACTCCCTGGACGCCCTGTGCCGACGCTACAACGTGGACAACTCCCACCGCCAGCTGCACGGCGCCCTGCTGGACGCCGAGATCCTGGCCGACGTCTACGTCGCCATGCTGGGGGGCCACCAGACCTGG
>CAZGRJ010000175.1:0-3738 GCA_964528115.1 uncultured Nitrospirales bacterium | reverse complement strand
GTGAAGAGCTTGTGGACGTAGGACTGGTGCCCCACGTCCCAGATCAGCTTGTCCTTGGGCGACTCGAGGACGTAGTGCAGGGCCGCGGTCAGCTCCACGACCCCCAGGTTGGGGGCGAGGTGGCCGCCGGTGGTGGAGACCACGTCGATCAGCTCCTCGCGCACCTCGGCGCACAGGCGCTTGAGGTCCGCGCGCGAGAGGCGCTTCAGGTCCTCGGGGCCGTCGATCTTGGAAAGGAGGGGGCGGCGGCTCATCGGCTCCGCTCCACAATATACGCCGCCAGGGCCCGCAGGGGCGCTGCGGCCGGACCGAAATCCGCGATCCGCGCCAGCGCCTCGGCCTGGAGGCGGGCCGCCAGGGCCCGGGCCTCGTCCAGGCCGACGAGGCCCGGATAGGTGAGCTTGTGCTGGGCCGCGTCCTTGCCCGCGGTCTTCCCCAGGTGTGCCGAGTCGGCCGTCGCGTCCAGGACGTCGTCCGCCACCTGGAAGGCGAGGCCGATGCGCTCGCCGAAGGCGGTCAGGTCCACGAGGGCCGCGTCGCCCGCGCCGCCCGCGATGGCCCCCATGCGCACGCAGGCGGTGAGCAGGGCCCCGGTCTTGTGGGCGTGGATGTAGCGCAGGCGCTCCAGGTCGCCGTCCCGCCCCTGGGCCTCCATGTCGGCCTGCTGGCCCCCCACCATGCCGGCGGGGCCGGACGCCGCCGCCAGCTCGGCTACGAGGCGCACCCGCGCGGCGTCGGGGACCGGCGCCCCGGCCAGCCAGCCGAAGGCCAGCGCCTGGAGGCCGTCGCCCACCAGGATCGCCGTGGCCTCGTCGAAGGCCTTGTGGCAGGTGGGGCGGCCGCGCCGGGTGTCGTCGTCGTCCATGGCCGGCAGGTCGTCGTGGACCAGGGAGTAGGCGTGGATCAGCTCCAGCGCCCCGGCCACGGGCAGGACCGCGTCGCCCACGCCGCCCACGGCCTCGAAGGCCGCCACGGCGAGCAGGGGCCGGACGCGCTTGCCGTCGCCCAGGACCGCGTAACGCATCGCCTCGGCCAGACGCGGGGGCGATTCCCCCAAGTCCGCGAGGTGCTTCTCCAGGGCGCCGTTCACGCGCCCACGCGCGGCGTCGGCCCAGGCCGGAAGGTCGGTAAAGGCGGGTGGTGTCGCGCTCACGGCTCGGCCTCGGCGTCGGGCAGGTCGAACGGCTCCGTGCGCTCGCCCTGGCCGACAAGACGCTCCACCTTGCGCTCGGCCTCGTTGAGCACCGTCAGGCAGCGGCGCGAGAGCTTCACGCCCTCCTCGAACAGGGCGAGGGACTCCTCCAGGGGCAGGGTCCCGCCCTCCAGGAGCCGGACGATCTCCTCCAGGCGGGTCATGGATGGCTCGAAAGCCGGTTCGTCTGTCTTTTTTCGCGCCACGCCGCCTTGCCGGCCGTTCGAACGGGTTGCCGGGGCCGCCAGTATACCCGACGCCGGTATGCATACGAAGCCGTGGACCCAAGACGATCAACAGACGATCAACGGCTTCGGACCAGCCACGGGTGGCTGTACCAGTAGTACCGCCCCGCGAGGGCCCGGCTCGGGGCGGTGCAGTTGTACCGGCCGCGCCCGCTCGGCAGGGCCTTCGGCGCCGTCACGGCGACGCGGCCCGCGGCCTGGTCCAGCCATGTGAACGGGATTGCCCCCTGGCCGCCGGCGAAGCAGGCGAGGCGGTTCAGGTCGGCGTCGCCGGACGCGATCTCGAGCACGAGGCGGGGCGGGTTCGGCCCCGTGACGAGCGGGCTTGCAGGAACCGCGGCGCGCACCGGCAGCGGCAGGCTCGCCACCTTGACGGCGAAGTCGTCCAGCGCCCCGTACGCCTCCGCGATCGGGAACCGGGGCAGGGCGGCGGGGTCCGTCGTCGTCCCGACGGCGCCGGACTGCTGGCCGAACGGGACGTAGCCCATGGACCGCACCAGGGCGGCGAGCTCGGGGTCGTACTCGCCGTAGGGGTAGGCGAACAGGCGCGGCCCGTCGCCCGCGAGGCCCTCGGCCTTCAGGCGCCTCTCCGCCCGCTCGATGTCGCCGCGCACCCGGGCCTCCCAGGCGGGGAGGTCCTCGTCCGGGCGGCGGACGAGGTGGGCGTGGCTCGCCGTGTGGTTGGCGAACGTGGCCCCGTGGGCCGCCATCTCGCGCATCTGCGTCCAGGTCATGAGGGCCGGCGAGCCCGCGTCCACCGCGTCCGTGGCGACGAACACGGTAAACGGCCACCCGCGCGCCTTCAGGCGGGGGTAGGCCTTCGTAAAGACCGAGGCGTAGGCGTCGTCCACGGTGATCGCCACCACGCGGTCCGGGATCTCCCCCGCCGCCAGGGCCTTCACCACCCGCGCCAGGGGCCAGACCCGGTAGCCGCCCTCGGCCAGGTGGGCGAGCTGGGGCTCGAACTGGTCGATGCGCACGCTCGTGCTGGGGTAGGCCGCCTCGCCGAAGCGGTGGTACATCAGGATGACCGCATGGGACGGGGGCGCGTGGGGCGGCGGGACTTGCGCGACGGCCGGGACCGGCGCCAGGACCCACAGGAGGGGCCAAAGGAGGGCAAGGATGCGGAGCGCGGCGAGGCGGGACATGGGTGCAGGGCGTTCCGGCGGCAGTATAGCCGCTTGCCGGGCGCGCCCCGATTGGGGTAGCGTAACCGCCCGCAAACCCACTCCATCCCCCCTCGCCGCTCCCTTTCGCCACCATGACCGATCCCCTCCATCCCCACCCCCACGACGCCCCCGACCGTTTCACCCGCTGGGGCGAGGACGCCGGGATATGGCTCGAGGACCACTGGAAGAAGGTGGTGGGCGCGGTGGCGCTGCTGATCGTGGTCGGTATCGGCTGGGCGTGGTACGACCACAGCCGGAACGCCGTGCTCTCGGCCGCCCGCTCCCGGGTGGCGGAAATTGCGATCCAGTTCCCGGGCAACGGCGGCGACGTGCCCGAGACCGCCATCCGTTCCGCCCTGACGCGCTACGAGGAGTTCCTAAAGACCGCCCCGCGGAACTCCACGCCCTACTGGATCGCGCGCCTGAACGTGGCCCAGGCCCACGACGCCCTGGGTGAGACGGACGCCGCGAAGGAGGCCTACGAGGCGGTGACGAAGGGGCCGGCCGTGTTCGCGGGTCCGGCCCGGATGCGCCTGGCCTACCTGGCCGCCGCCGGGGGTGACCTGAAGACGGCCGAGTCGGAGTTCGCCAAGATCGTGGACCAGTACCCGGGCCTCGCCCCCCAGGCCGCCCTGGAGCAGGGCCGCCTGGCGGAGGCCGCGGACCAGAAGGACGTTGCGATCGCGGCCTACAAGATGGTGACGGAGAACTTCGACGTCACCCCCCAGGCGTCCGAGGCCGACGCCCGCCTGAAGGCCCTGGGCGTGGCGCCCGAGCCGCCGCCCGCCGCGCCCGCCGCACCGACCGAGCCCGCCCTCCAGTCGGAGGGCGGGGCCGCGCCGAAGGCCGAGGGCAAGACGGAGGCGACCCCGCCCGCCGCCGCCCCGGAACCGGCCCCGGCGCCCAAGTCGCCGTAAGCCCCGCTTGAGGGCAAATCGGACCATCTGCTATTGTTTGCGGCCTTGCGCCGGCGGTCCTGCACCGGGCCCCCCAGACGGTCCGGCCACGAATTCGGGGCGGTAGCTCAGCTGGGAGAGCGTAGCGTTCGCAACGCTAAGGTCGAGGGTTCGATCCCCTTCCGCTCCACCATTTAACAGTCCGAAAAAATCCAGTGAGGTCCAGAAGGCCCGCT
>CAZGRJ010000174.1:0-3874 GCA_964528115.1 uncultured Nitrospirales bacterium | reverse complement strand
CCGGATCTTTCCGCGCCGAAACCGCCGAAACCACCCCTACTGGATCTCCCGGCCGCGCCCGCCCTGGGGGTGGGTGGCCGTGGGGGTATCGCGCAGGGACCAGATGTAGGCCACGATGGCGTTGATCTCGTCCTTGGTCAGGCGGTTGCCCCACGGCGGCATGGGGATCGGGCTGCCCTCGGCCTTCGGGTCCTTCTCCGGGCGGCGGCCGTTCATGATCACGTAGCGCACCCCGTCGTCCACCGGGTAGCGCTCGGCGAAGGCCTTCTCGTCCCAGGCCGGGACGTACTTGCGCTTGGCGTTGGGGTTGTCCAGGCCCTTCTTGCCGCCCAGGCCGTGGCAGTAGAGGCAGCCCAGGTGCTCCACGAGCTGCTTGCCCAGGTACACCGGGTCCTTGTCCTGGGGCACCATGTGGTGGGCCTTGGGCGCGGTGTCCACGTCCGCGATCACGGGCGGCAGGGGCTCGGGCACGGCGTCCGGCAGCTCGTTGCCGCGGCCGCCCTGGGGGTGGGCCGAGACCGGCGTGTCACGCAGGGACCAGATGTACGCGATGATCGAGTTCATCTCCTGGTCGCTCAGGCGGTTGCCCCACGGCGGCATGGGGATCGGGCTGCCCTTGGCGCCCGCGGCCTTCTCGGGGAAGCGCCCCTTGCGGATGGTCTCCTTGACCTTGTCGGGGGTGGGGTAGCGCTCCACGAACGCCTTCTCGTCCCAGGCCGGGACGTACTTGCGCTTGGCGTTGGGGTTGTCCAGGCCCTTGCGGCCCCCCAGGCCGTGGCAGTAGAGGCATCCCAGGTGCTCGACCAGGTCGGCCCCCAGCTTCACCTGGTCCTTCTCCGTCGCCTGGGCCGGGGCCGGCAGGCCCGCCCAGAGCACCACCGCCGCGGCGGCGAGCGCCAGCGTCCCTCTCATCTGCGTTACCTCCCGCGTCCCTGCGGGGGCCCGTCCGTTACACCCAGGACGTGCCCCGCTCGAAGTGCTCGTAGGGGTGGATGGTGTCGCGGATCGACACCATGCCCACGATATTTCCCTCCTCGGTGACCGCCAGATGCAGGACGTGCTTCTGGTCCATCATCTCCTGGGCCCGGTACACGGACTCCTTGACGTCCACCGTGAGCAGGGGCGACGACATGATCTCCTCGGCCCGGGTGACGTAGGGGATGCGATCGGCGCCGATGCACCGGCGCACGATGTCGGATTCGGTGACGATGCCCACCATCTTGCCGGCCTTGTCGGTGATGAAGACGCTGCCGATCTTCTTGGTCTTCATCATCTCGCAGATCTCGCGCACCGGGGTGTCCAGGCCGGTGGTGATCACATGGCGGGTCAGCACGTCCTTCACGTACAGCATGTCTGGGGTCTCCTCGTTCGCTCCACGATCCGGGCCGGTGCGCCGGATTTTACCCGGATTTTCTCGGGGATGGGCATTATGCCACAGGACGGCATGCAAGCGAGCCCTCCCGGGCGCGACCGGGGCGGCCCGGCGCCATGCGGGCGGTCACAAATCGGCTATGATGAATGTCCGACGGGCACGCCCGATGCCGCCGCCCGGGCCCGGCCGCGGGCCCCGTGGGTGTGTTTCGGGCGAATTTGCGGGGAGTTTCGATGTCCAAGACCACCATGCCCCAGTGTCAGGGGTGCCGGATCTCCAACCAGACCGTCTGGGCGGACCTGAACAGCGACGCCCTCGAGGTCCTGGCCGGGGAGCGGGTGGCCTCGCGCTACCAGAAGGGCGACGTGATCTTCCACGAGGGCACCCCCTGCACCGGCATGTACAACGTCTGCGCCGGCAAGGTGAAGCTGGTGCGCACGGGGCGGGGCGGGCGCCAGACCATCGTGCGCATGGCCGGCCCCGGCCGCACCCTGGGCGAGCGCGACCTGTTCCAGGCCGACGGCCGCCACAGCGTGACCGCCGAGGCCATGGAGGACACGGTGGTCTGCTTCCTCGGCAAGGCGCCCCTGATGGAGCACCTGCGCGCCTACCCCGATATGATGCTCGCCATGGTGCGGCGCCTGGCCGACGCCCTGAGCCAGGCCGAGCGCCGGGTGGAGAGCCTGGCCACCCAGGACGCCCGCCACCGCCTGGCCGAGTTCCTGCTCGACATGGCCCAAGAGGAGGGCCACGCCGAGGGAGAGCCCGAGGGAGAGGCCGGCGGCCAACCCGATGCCAAAGCCGTCCGCATCCGCCTGCGCCTGACCCGCGAGGAGATCGCCGAGGTGATCGGGGCCACCCTGGAGACCACCATCCGCCTGATGAGCGCCTTCAAGAAGGAGGGGCTCCTCAAGGACGACGAGGGTCACATCGTGATCCTGGACCTGCCGCGCCTCGGCCGCATCCACGGCGTCCGCGTGACCGCCCCCGCCGGCGGCGGGGCCCGGTAGACCCGGGGGGTGGCCTGGGTGACGCCGGACCCGGGCGAAGCCGCGGCGGCCCGGACAGTCCGCTCCCACCGCCTGTTCGCCGACCTCTCCGAGGCGGCCCTGGCCGAGCTGCTCGCCATCGCCCGGGAGAGCGGACACGCCCGGCGCGAGGTGCTGTTCCGCCAGGGCGACCCGTGCGACGGGTTCTACGTGGTCCTCTCCGGCATGGTGCGGCTGTACAAATCGTCCCCCGACGGGCGCGAGCACGTGGTGGAGGTGATCCGCCCCGGCCAGTCCTTCGCCGAGGCCGCCGTGTTCGCGGACCGGCCCTGCCCGGTGACGGCCGAGACCCTGGAGCCGAGCCGGCTGCTGTTCTTCCCCAAGGCGCCCTACCTCGCCTACCTGGAGGCCCGGCCCCGGGTGCTGTTCGGCCTGATCGCCGGGCTCTCGGTGCGGATGCACCAGCTCGTCGCCAAGGTGGAGCGCCTGACCCTCATGGACGCCCGCCAGCGGGTGGCCGGGTTCTTCGCCGACCTGGCCGCGGCGCCGGCGCCGACCGACGCTTTGGACGTCTCCAAGGGCACCCTCGCGGCCCAGCTGGGCCTGACCCCGGAAACCCTCTCGCGCACCCTGGCGAGCCTCCAGGCCGAGGGGGTCATCGCCATGGACGGGCGCCACTTCACGGTGACCGACCCCGCCGCTCTCTCCACCCTGGCCCGGGGCGGCGAAATCACGCACTGACCGGCCGCGCCGGTTCTTCCTTCCCTTTTCCGCCCTTTTTTCCCGGTTCTTGACCTGGGTCAATTCCCCCGGCCCGCGGTCGGCGTACACCTATGCCCTCGCACGGTCCAATTCGGCGGGAGGGAAATCATGCAGACACGCGTCGGCACGCGGCCCGGAATCCTGTTCGCGGGGGTCTTGTTCGCGGCGTCCCTGGCCCTGACGGCGGCCGGCACCGCCCGCGCCGCCGAGCGCGAGTTCGACATGACCATCGAGGACGTCAGGATCGACGTCGCCGACGGCCTGAAGTACCACGTGTTCGCCTTCGACGGCCAGGTGCCGGGGCCGCTCATCCACGTGGCCGAGGGGGACGACGTGGTGGTCCACGTCACGAACCTGACCTCCCTGCCCCACACGGTCCACTGGCACGGCCTGTTCCAGAAGGACAACTGGCGCATGGACGGGGTGCCGGGCATCACCCAGAAAGCGATCGAGCCGGGCGACACCTTCACCTACCGGTTCAAGGCCGAGCCCGCCGGGACCATGTGGTACCACTGCCACGTCAACGTCAACGAGCACGTGGCCCTGCGCGGCATGTGGGGGCCGCTCATCATCGACCCCAAAATGCCCACGGACCTGGAGAAGCGGGTCACGAAGAACTTCGTGCTCATGCTCTCGGCGTGGGACTCCAAGTACGCCGACAAGCCGGGCTTCGGCGGCCTGCCCACCGAGGCGGGCGAGATGGACTACTTCGGCCTGAACGGCCGCGCCTTCCCCGGCACCCAGCCGATCC
>CAZGRJ010000173.1:0-3888 GCA_964528115.1 uncultured Nitrospirales bacterium | reverse complement strand
TAGAGCTGGGCGGCGAGGGTCTTGTTGTGGGCCAGGACCAGGGTGGGCATCTGCACCCGGTCGATGACGTTCGCCATGGTGAACGTCTTCCCGGACCCCGTGACGCCCAACAGGATCTGGTGCTGCTTGTCGGCCCGGAGGCCGTCCGTCAGGCGGTCGATGGCCTCGGCCTGGTCGCCGCTCGGGGCGAAGGGGCTGTGGAGCTTCAGGTCAGGCATTTTCCCGATCAAAGAGACCCGGGGCGGCGAGGGCGGCCGCGAGCGCCGTGACGATCTTGTGATGCGCCCGGGGCAGGGCCAGCGCATCGAGGGCGTCCGCGTCCACCCAGCGGTGCTCCGTGTGGTACCGGGGCCGCACGGCGCCGCGCGGGGCCCGGCAGGCGAAGGGGTGCAGGGTCACCTTGCGGTGGGTGAAGGCGTGGGGCACCGGAGCGAGGGGCGCGCCGGGCCGGACGGTCAGGGCGAAGCGCTCCTTCAAGGTACGTGCGAGGCCGATCTCCGGGCTCTCGCCGTCCGCGAGGCGCCCTCCCGGGAACTCCCACAGCCCCCCCAGGAGCGCCCCCTCGGGACGGCGGACCAGCAGGAGCTTCCCGCCCCGGGCGACGATCCCCACGGCGATGTCGTGGTGCGGCACCGCGCGGCGTTCCGTCTTGGCCGGATACGCCTCCGGCCGCCCCTCGCTCCGGGCCACGCACGGCTCCGCGACCGGGCACGCGCCGCATTGCGGAGCACGGGGGGTGCAGACGGTGGCGCCCAGCTCCATGAGGGCCTGGTTGAAGCCGCCCGGGTCGTCCTCCGGCACCATGTCGCGCGCCAGGTCCCACAGGCGGCGCTGGACGGCGGGCTTCGCGGGGGGCTCGGCGATGCCGTGCAGGCGGGTCAGGACCCGGGCCACGTTGCCGTCCACCAGGGGCTCCGGGCGCCCGAAGGCGATGCTCGCCACGGCCCCCGCCATGTACGGGCCGACGCCGGGCAGGGAGCGCAGGTCCGTGACCTGCTCCGGCAGGCGGCCGCCGAAGCGCTCGACGACGTGGCCGGCCGCCTTGTGCAGGTTGCGCGCCCGGCCGTAGTAGCCCAGGCCCTCCCACGCCTTGAGGACGTCCGACAGGTCCGCCGCCGCCAGGGCCTCCACGCTCGGGAAGCGCGCCAGGAATTTCCGCCAGTACGGGATCACCGTCTCCACCCGGGTCTGCTGGAGCATGACCTCCGACACCCACACCGCGTAGGGGTCGCGGGTGGCCCGCCAGGGCAGGGGACGGCGTCTCTTTTCGTACCAGGGAAGGAGTGCGCCGGCGGGGCTCACACCGAGGTCACCCCGCCGTCCACGGTCAGGATCGTCCCCGTGACCCAGGCCGCGTCGTCCGAGGCCAGGTAGAGCGCGGCCGCGGCCACGTCATTTGGAGCGCCGATGCGGCCGACGGGGTGGATGGCCTTGAGGTCCTCCAGCATCTGGGGCACCTGCTCCGGGGGCATCATGGTCGCGAAGATGGGGGTGTCCACCACCGCCGGGCAGATGCAGTTGACCCGCACCCCCTGGGGCGACAGCTCGGCCGCCCAGTGCAGGGTGAGGCCGTGCACCGCCGCCTTGCTCGCCCCGTAGACGCTCGCCCGGGGCAGGCCCCGGACCGCCAGGGTGGAGGAGACGTTGACGACCGAGCCGCGCCGCTCGAGGAGATACGGCACGGCGACCCGGGTCATCAGGAAGGGACCGCGCACGTTGATGTTCATCTGGAAGTCGAACAGGTCGTCCGTCGTCTCCCCCAGGGGCGCGTAGCGCGCCACCCCGGCGTTGTTCACGAGCACGTCCAGGCCGCCGTGGGCGGATACGGCCCCTTCGACCATCCGCGCGGCGTCCGCCGGGACCGACACGTCGCCCGCCACGTAGTGCCCGCCGATCTCCGCCGCGACCGTCTTGATGGGCCCCTCGCGCCGGCCGGTGACGGTCACCTTCGCGCCTTCGGCCGCAAAGAGGCGGGCGATGGCCTCCCCGATCCCCGTGCCGCCGCCCGTGACCAGCGCGGAGCGTCCCTCAAGCCGCTTCATAGGACGTGCTCCGCGGCGTGCTCCTCGTTGCGGTGCTCGCGCAAGGTGTCCAGGAGCATGACCAGGACGCCCCCCAGCAGGATCGCGCCGTTGATCATCACGGAGCGATGGTGCAGGGTGTCGAGGGTCGCCCGGTGGGGGGCGGCCGACGCCTCGTCGGGGGCGCCGTAGATCAGCTCGCGGGCCGCCATGATGTCGGGGCTGACGATCAGGCGCACGTAGCCCGCCGCCCCCACCATGACGACGAGCAGGACCACCGCCGCCACCCGCTCCCAGTTCCAGCCCACCCGGCGCGCCAGGGAAACCCCGGCGATCAGGGCGATGGCCCCCAAGCCGATGCCGAGCCAGTAGTACCAGCCGAAGATCGTCCCCATGACCTCCCCGGCCTGCTGGCGCGGCAGCATGCGGAAGACGAACGGCGGCACCAGGAGGGAGACGCCGAGCACCGTGCCCACCCACGCGCCCACGCTCAGGCGGTAGAGCCACCTCAAAAAGACGGTCAGGATAGGACGATCTCCGTGCCGACGCCCGTGTCGGTGAACAACTCCAGGAGGATCGCGTGGGGCGTGCGCCCGTCCACGATGTGGGCCTTGGCCACGCCGCCGGACAGGGCCTCCAGGCAGGCGCGGACCTTGGGGAGCATGCCACCGGCGATGTGCCCCTCCGCCACCATCCGGTCCGCCGCGTCCCGGGAGAGGGACGAGATGAGCTTCTGTCCTTTGTCCAGGATGCCGGGCACGTCCGTGAGGACGATCAGCTTCTCGGCCCCCAGGGCCGCGGCCACGGCACCCGCCACCAGGTCGGCGTTGATGTTGTAGCTCTGGCCCTTCTCGTCCACGCCCACGGGGGCGATGACGGGGATGTAGCGCCCCTCGTCCAGGCGGTGCAGGAGCGCCGCGCGGACCTGGGCCACCTCGCCGACCAGGCCCATGGCCGGGGCCTCGCCGCCCTTGCCGGACAGGGGCTTCGCCGTGATCAGGTTGCCGTCCTTGCCCGTGAGGCCCACGGCGTCGCCGCCGTGCTGGTTGATGAGGCGCACGATCTCCTTGTTGACGGTGCCGCCCAGGACCATCTCGACCACCTCCATGGTGGCCTGGTCGGTGTAGCGCACCCCGTCCACGAACCGCGCCTTCAGCCCCAGCCGCTCCATCATGGCCGAGATGCGCGGGCCGCCGCCGTGGACCACGACGGGGTTGATGCCCACGTACTTGAGCAGCACCACGTCCTGGGCGAACTGGTGCCCCAGGCCCTCGTCCGTCATGGCGCTGCCGCCGTACTTCACCACCACCGTCTTGCCGTGGAAGGCGCGCAGGTACGGCAGGGCCTCGACCAGGACCTCGGCCCGGATGTCCGGGGCGTGCTTTGACGTGCTCTGGGATGTGGGCGGGACGTTCATGGGACGGGCCCCCTCTCGCGGCGGGGCGGGCCTAGAGAATATACCGGGACAGGTCGGCGTCCTTCACCACGTCGCCCAGGCGCTCCGTCACGTAGGCGCCGGTCACCTCCACGGTCACCCCCTGCATTTCCGGGGCGGCAAAGGAGACCTCGTCCAGGAGCTTCTCCATGATCGTGAACAGCCGCCGGGCGCCGATGTTCTCGGTGCGGCCGTTGGCCTCCACGGCGATGCGGGCGATCTCCCGGACGCCGTCCTCGGTGAAGCTCAGGGTGACCCCCTCGGTGCGCATCAGGTCCGTGTACTGGCGCGTGAGGGCCGCGCGGGGCTCGGTGAGGATGCGCACGAAGTCGGCCTCGGTCAGGCTCGAGAGCTCCACCCGGATGGGGAAGCGGCCCTGCAGCTCCGGGATCATGTCGGACGGTTTCGAAACGTGGAAGGCGCCCGCGGCGA
>CAZGRJ010000172.1:0-3901 GCA_964528115.1 uncultured Nitrospirales bacterium | reverse complement strand
AGAGCGGCCGGCTCATAACCGGCTGGTCCCAGGTTCGAGTCCTGGTGGGCCCACCAGGGCCGGCCGCGGGGCCGGGGAGGCGGGCCGGCAAAGGTGCAGGGGGGGCGGCGGAACCGGCGGGTTCCCGCCGAGGCGTGGGTGTCGAATTGAAGGGAGCGTGTTGCTAGAGCAACTGCGGCTTCTCCTGGACCTGCAGGAGGTGGACGAGGCGATCGCGGAGGCACGCCTCAAGCAGCGCAAGCTGCCGGATCTGGTGGCCAAGGAGCTGGCGGCCTTCACCGAGGCCGAGGACGCCCTGAAGGAGGCCGAGCAAGTCCTGGCCGAGCTGGAGTCCGGCCGGCGCGAGCGGGAGGCCCAGCTGGAGGAGCAGGAGGCGCACATGCAGCGCCTCAAGGGCCACCTCAAGGAGATCACCAACACCCGCGAGTACCAGGCCTACATCCAGGAGATGGACGGCGTGCAGCGCACCGTCGGCCAGCTCGAGGAGGAGACCCTGGGCATCCTCGCCGACATCGACACGACCCGCGAGGACGTGGCCGCCAAGCGCAAGGACTTCGACGCCCACCGCCAGGTCTACGAGGCCGAGCGCGCCAAGGTGGACGAGGAGCTGGCCCGCATCGAGAAGGACGTGGAGGCCGCCCAGTCCCAGAAGACCGAGCGCGCCGCCAAGATCCAGCCCGCGCTGCTGACCCGCTACAACAAGATCTGCGCCCAGGTGCGGCGCGCCGTGGTGCCGATCCGGGCCTCGTCGTGCGGCGGCTGCCACATGAACGTGCCGCCCCAGCTGGTCTCCGAGGTCAAGCGGGCCAACCAGATCCACCAGTGCCCCCACTGCCACCGGCTCCTGTTCGTGCCGGAGCGGGTGGAGGAGGCCACGGGCGCCCGCAACTAGGCCTCGCCCCTCTCGGCCGGAGGGGGGCGGTTCAAGCCGACCTGTAAGCCGAGTTCTGTACCCCGGTGTGATCCGGGGCGGTGGCCATCTCTCTAGGGACGGGGTCGCCCCCGTCCTCCAGCGACCTACCCGGCAGCATCGGGCGAACCACCCTGATGGCGCTGCCCTATTCGGTCTTGCTCCGGGTGGGGTTTGCCGTGCCCCCGCCGTCACCGGCGGGGCGGTGGGCTCTTACCCCGCCGTTTCACCCTTGCCCGCACCCCGCGCCTTTCGGCATGGGGCCGCTGGCGGTCTGTTCTCTGTGGCACTTTCCGTCGGGTCACCCCGCCTGGGCGTTACCCAGCACCCTGTTCTGCGGAGCTCGGACTTTCCTCCCGCGCCGGTCGCCCGGCGCCGGCGGCCACCCGGTCGGCTTGAACCGTCCCCCATTGTAGCGCAAGGCCGGTCCGCCCCGCGTGCCGCCCGGGCCCCGCGACCACCGATCGACAATGCCGGTATACTGGAAAAACACGGGCAGGGGGCGCGGGCGCCGTTCGGGCGCGCATCGGGACCAAGGGGGGGGTCGGAGACGCCATGGAAACGTCGGATTTCGTCCACCCGGTGGACATCCTCCTGGAGGAGCACCGGAAGATCAGCCGCTACATCGTCAACTTCGCCAGCCTCCTGGAGAACCCGGCGGAGTGGGAGGCGGCGATCAAGAACGCCATCCAGCTGATCAACCACGACTTCGTCCAGCACGAGCGGCGCGAGCAGATCCTGGTGCAGGAGCTCGAGCGCCTGATGGGCGGCAAGATCGGCCCCCTGGAGACGGTCGAGAAGGAGCACCGCCAGCTCGACGCCCTGCGCAAGCGGTTCAACAAGGCCCTCGAGAGCATGGACCTGACCACGGTCCGCGGGGACGACCCCGAGGTGCTGGAGCTGCTGGAGATCGGCAACCGCCTCGTCTGGGCCAAGAAGAGCCACTTCTTCAAGGACGAGCGCTTCCTGTTCGCGGCCGCCCGGGGCGCGCTGGAGCCCGAGCGCCTGCGCGAGATCGCCTGGAAGATGGAGGCGATCTGACCGCCTCCGGTCCCGATCCGTCTCCCGTCCGGGCCTTGCAATCCCGAATGCGCTGTCCCATTATCTGAAGTCGCCTTTGCCGCCTCCGCCAGGAAAAGGTGGTGGCGCACGCGGGGCTTCCGGGGAGAGACGGCCCAGGAGCCGGCCGCCGTCCCCGGCCCGCTATTGTCCGCAAGGCAGCTTGGAGAGACACCGATGTGGAACCGAATGATGGGCCCCGGCCCAACACCTCGCAAGGAAGAGGCGGCCACGCCCGTCTCCAAGGGCTCGCCGGAACCCCCCCCCAAGCAGAACAGGAGCAAGCCGATGAGTTCTGTCGCCATCGTCGGGAAGTCGATCGTCATCAAGGGTGAGCTGTCCGGCAACGAGGACTTGGTCCTCGAGGGCGCCGTGGACGGCACCATCACCCTGACCGACAACAACCTCGTGGTGGGCGCCGACGGGCGCGTGAACGCCAACATCTTCGCCCGCTCGGTCACCATCACGGGCAAGGTGGAGGGCGACGTCTCGGCCAACGAGCGGGTGGAGCTCACCGCCACCGGCTCGCTCAAGGGCAACATCCGCGCCCCGCGGCTGATCATCAACGACGGCGCCTTCTTCCAGGGCACGGTCGAGATGAAGAAGGCCACCGGCTCGGGCACCGGGCCCAGCACCGGGACCGGGACCGGTGCCCAGTCCGAGCCCAAGTCCAAGGCCATGGCCGCCGAGGCCCACGGCAACAAGCCCGTGGTGGAGGTGGTCTGACGGGGAGGCGCCCCACGCTGGCGGTACCTTGCACCTCAAACTGACCCACAGCCGGTACCTGGGCGGCGGCTCGGCCGACCACGTCCTCGCCGTCCGGGAACCGGCCGCGGGAACCTACGACAGCGCGTCGGCGAAACGCATCGCCGACCGGGTCGCGCGCGGCTACCGCCCCGAGGTCCTGGACCTCGGGGTGCTGAGCGGCCCCACGGTCTCCAACTTCCTGGAGATGGGCGCCAAGGTGCACGTCCACGACGTGATCACCCCCTTGAGCCGCCTGCCCGCCGGGACGGCGCCGGATGTGGAATCGCTGTTCAAGGAGCTCAAGCTCCTGCCGGAGTCCCTGGACGTGGTCCTGGCCTGGGAGCTGATGGACTTTCTGCCCATGCCGGAGGCCCGGATGGCGGCCCAGCGCCTGGCCCGGTGGCTCAAGCCCAAGGGCCTGATCCTGGCGGTCTTCCACACCACCTCGGCGGACCAGGTGCACCGCTTCCGCATGCTGCCCGGCGACCGGATCCAGATGGAGCCCGCCGGGCCCCTGCCGGAGCCGTGCCCGGCGCGCACCAACAACGAGGCCCTCTCGCTCTTCTCGGGCTTCACCCTGCTGCACTCCGCGCTCACCCGGACCCAGGTTCGCGAGGTCCTGGGGCAGCGCAACGACGGCTGACCCCGACCCCCCGGGCGGGTCCCAAGACAGGCCCCAAGTCGGTCCCCGGGGCCTTGACACCAAGGCCCCAGGTCCATATATTGGTCTGTCTTTCGCTAAAGGGCGGCTCGTGCCGGCGTAGCTCAGTTGGCGAGAGCAGCTGACTTGTAATCAGCAGGTCGTGGGTTCAAATCCCTCCGTCGGCTCCAAAGGACATTCGGCGGAGGCAGGATACGGTTCACGGTCGACATCGAAGGCGTTCCACGGAAGCGAGGTTCCACGGGGAGGTGCCCGAGTGGTCAAAGGGAGCGGACTGTAAATCCGTCGGCTGAGCCTACGAAGGTTCAAATCCTTCCCTCCCCACCACTGAATCGGTGCGATACAAGCGGGAATAGCTCAGTTGGCTAGAGCGCCAGCCTTCCAAGCTGGGGGTCGCGGGTTCGAGTCCCGTTTCCCGCTCCAGCATGGGCCAGGGGCGCGGTCACGGGCCCTTGTAGCTCAGTCGGTAGAGCACTTCCTTGGTAAGGAAGAGGTCACCGGTTCAAATCCGGTCAAGGGCTCCA
>CAZGRJ010000171.1:0-3913 GCA_964528115.1 uncultured Nitrospirales bacterium | reverse complement strand
ACAGGGCCGCCCACGGGTGGGTCTTGGCCAGGCCCTTGTAGTCGTCGATCTCCTCGCCCACGAGGCCGGCGTTGCGCAGCATGATCATCACGCCGAAGGCGCCCATGTTCATGACCGCGTAGATGGCCATGTAGTACATGACCGAGAAGGTCCCCAGGGCGTCCCCCACCACCACCCCGATCAGGGCGTAGCCGGCGTGGCCGATGGAGGAGTAGGCCAGCATGCGCTTGAGGCTGGTCTGCACCAGGGCCAGGACCGCGCCGATCACCATGGTCAGCACGGCCAGGATGGTGAGCAGCACCTCCCAGTCGGACTTGAGCCCCCCGAACGCCTCCAGCATGACCCGGAGGACGACGGCGAAGGCCGCCGCCTTGGGGCCCACGCTCATGAACGCCGTCACCGGCGTGGGCGAGCCCTCGTACACGTCCGGGGCCCACATGTGGAACGGCACCGCCGTCACCTTGAAGGCGAGGCCCACCACCATCAGGACCAGGCCCATGGTGGCCGCCGCGTTGGGCGCGCCGCCGGCGAGGTAGGCGCCGATCTCCGACAGGTTCGTGGAGGCCGTGACCCCGTAGATGATGGACATGCCGTACAGGAGCACGGCGGACGAGAACGAGCCCAGGATGAAGTACTTGAGCCCCGCCTCGGTGGAGCGGCTCTCGTAGCGCTTCATGGCCGCCATCACGTACAGGGTCACACCGACCAGCTCGATGCCCATGTAGACCGTGATCAGGTCGGAGGCCGAGGCCATGACCATCATCCCGGTCAGCACCAGCAGCAGGAAGTGGTAGAACTCGCCCAGGTGGATGCGGTCCTGCTTGAGGTAGCTGCGCGCCAGGAGGATCGTGAGGACCACGATCACGTAGAAGAAGAGCTTGAAGAAGCTGGAGTACGGGTCCACTACGAAGGTGTCGGCGAACACGGAGACCGTCGCGTCCCTGAGGCGCCAGGTGGCGTAGGCCGCCAGCACCACGCCGCCCAGGGCGAACCACGCCAGGGGGTCCTTGCGGTCCTTGGGCAGCATCAGGTCGAACATCAGCACCGCGCACGCGAAGCCTGCCACGATCATCTCGGGCACCATGGCGACGACGCTGGTCATGGGGATCGTGGGGGCCATCGGGCGCTTACCTCATCGCGATCGCGGCGGTGCCGGCGGCGCCGGCGGTCTGGTCGAGCAGGTGCAGGACGCTGGCGTGCATCACGTCCAGGAACGGCGCCGGGTAGAGGCCGATCCAGAACACCACGACGAGCAGCGGCGTCAGGACCAGCAGCTCGCGGGCGGAGAGGTCCTTCAGCTTCAGGTTCTCCGGGTTGCCGCAGGCGCTCCAGATCATCCGGGCCGCCAGGTACAGCATGTACACGGCACCCAGGACGATGCCGAGGGCGGCCAGGACGCCGGTCACCTTGTGGAACGAGAACGCCCCGACCAGCACCAGGAACTCGCCCACGAAGCCGTTGGTGCCCGGCAGGCCGATGGACGAGAGGGTGAAGATCATGAAGCACGTGGCGTACATGGGCATGGTCTGGGCCAGGCCCCCGAACTCGCCGATGTCGCGGGTGTGGCGGCGGTCGTAGATCACGCCGACGCACAGGAACAGGGCGCCCGTCGTGATGCCGTGGTTCAGCATCTGGAGGATCGCGCCCTCGATCCCCTGCTGGTTGTAGACGAACATCCCGATCATCACGAAGCCCATGTGGGACACGGACGAATAGGCGATCAGCTTCTTGATGTCGGACTGCGCCAGGGCCATGTAGGCGCCGTAGATGATCGCCACCACCGACAGGGTGAGCACCATCGGCGTGAAGTCGATGGAGGCGTCGGTGAGCATGGGCAGCGAGAAGCGCAGGAAACCGTAGGCCCCCATCTTCAGCATGACCGAGGCCAGGATCACCGAGCCCGCCGTGGGCGCCTGCACGTGGGCGTGGGGCAGCCAGGTGTGGAACGGGAACATGGGCACCTTGATGGCGAACGCGATGAACATCGCCATGAACAGCCAGCCTTGTGCCCGGGGGTCGAAGTCCACCGTCATGAGCGTCGGGATGTCGAAGGTGTGCCCGCCCGCGAAGAACAGGTAGATCATCGCGATCAGCAGCAGCACCGACCCCGCCAGGGTGTAGATGAAGAACTTGACCGCCGCGTAGATCCGGTTCACGCCGCCCCAGACCCCGATGATGAGGTACATGGGGATCAGCATCGCCTCCCAGAACAGGTAGAACAGCACCATGTCCAGGGCGCAGAAGACGCCGATCATGGCGGTCTGCATGACCAGCAGGTTGATCATGAACTCCCGCGCCCGGTGGGTCACGGCGTCCCACGAGCACAGCACGCAGAACGGCGCCAGGAACGTGGTCATGATCACGAGGAGCAGGCTGATGCCGTCCACCCCCAGGTGGTAGTTGATGTGGAAGGTGGGGATCCAGGCGGCCTTCTCGACGAACTGGAAGGCCGAGGTGCCGGTGTCGAACTTCAGCCACAGCGGCAGCGAGATCAGGAAGTCGGCGATCGTGGTGACGAGGGCGATGACCTTCACCGTCGTCGCGTCCCGGATGAACAGGGCGATCGCCGCGCCGATCAGCGGCAGGAAGATCACCCAAGAGATCAGATGGTCCATCGCTCCCCTGTCACACGGGCCCTTCCCCTAAAAGAGGAAGTAGCCCCCCACGATGAAGAAGATCCCCAGGGACATCACCATGGCGTAGTGCTGCACCCGGCCGGTCTGGAAGAACTTCAGGATCTCGCCCCCGATCTTGGTCGTGACGCCGATGCCGTCCACCAGCACCTTGTCGATCACGATCTCGTCCACGATCCGCCACATGCGGTCGGCCAGCCGCAGGGTGGGCCGAGTGAACACCGCGTCGTACAGCTCGTCCCAGTACCACTTGTTCAGCGAGCCCTGGTAGAGCCCCTTGTACGACTCGGCCACCTTTGCCGGCACCGGGCTCGCCCGGTAGTACCACTTGTACGCCAGCCAGATGCCCGCGCCCGCCACGGCGAGGGAGAAGATCATCAGGAGGACCTCCACGACCTTGCTGTGGCCGCCCGCCTCCCCGGCCATCTCGCCGGCCGCCTCCATGCCACCCGCGGCGAAGGCGTCCGTCACAAGGGCCCCCGCGGCGTGGGCCGCCGGCACATGGCTGGTGGCGCCGTGGAAGACGGGCGAGAGGAACTCGTGCACGTAGTTCGTGCCGAACAGGGGGTTGCCGAGCCAGCCCACCAGGAGCGAGCCGACCGCCAGGGTCACCAGCGGGATCGTGATGACGGCGGGGGACTCGTGGGCGTGGTGCTTGGCCTCCTCCTCCACGTTGTCCTCGCCGTGGAACACGAGGAAGAACACCCGGAACGTGTAGAACGCGGTCATGAAGGCCACGATCACGCCGACCAGCCACAGGAACTTGCCGAAGGTGCCCGCCATGAACGCCTGCCCGAGGATCTCGTCCTTGGAGAAGAAGCCCGCGAACGGGAAGATGCCGGACAGGGCCAGGGAGCCCCACAGCATGGTCCAGTAGGTCGTGGGCATGTACTTCTTGACGTGGCCCATCTTGCGGATGTCCTGCTCGTCCGAGAGGGCGTGGATCACGGAGCCCGCGGCCAAGAAGAGCAGGGCCTTGAACACGCCGTGGGTGAGCAGGTGGAACATCCCGGCCACGTAGGCCCCCAGGCCGCAGGCCATGACCATGTAGCCCAGCTGGCTCATGGTGGAGTAGGCGATCACCTTCTTGATGTCGTTCTGGGTCAGGGCGATGGTGGCCCCGAAGAAGGCCGTGAACGCCCCCACCACGGCCACCGTCGCCATGGCGGTGTGCGACAGGTTGAAGATGGGGTGGTTGCGGGAAACCATGAAGATCCCCGCCGTGACCATGGTGGCCGCGTGGATCAGGGCGGAGATGGGCGTAGGGCCCTCCATCGCGT
>CAZGRJ010000170.1:0-3926 GCA_964528115.1 uncultured Nitrospirales bacterium | reverse complement strand
CTCCAGGCGTCTCAGGTAGGTGCGCAGGGAGACGTGGACGGCGCCGAAGCGGGCCAGGTGGCGGGTCATGAACTGGGTGTCCAGGAGGACGAAGCCGCGCGCCTGGAGGCGCTCCACCAGGTGGACCAGGGCGACCTTGCTGGCGTCGCGCTCGCGGCTGAACATGCTCTCGCCCATGAAGGCGCCGCCGATCGCCACGCCGTAGAGGCCCCCCACCAGGCGGCCCTCACGGCGGGTCTCCACGCTGTGGGCGTGGCCCCGGCGGAACAGGTCCGTATATGCGCGCACGAAGTCGTCGCTGATCCAGGTCAGCTCGCGCCCGGGGGCGGGCTCGGCGCAGGCCTGCATGACGCCCTCGAAGTCGGTGTCCACCGTGACCTCGAAGCGCCCGGAGCGGACCGTGCGGGCCAGGCGCCGCGGGACGTGGAAATTTCCCAGGTCGAAGATCGCGCGCGGGTCGGGGGCGTACCAGTGGATGGTGCCGTCCGGCTCCGCCATGGGGAAGATGCCCTGGCGGTAGGCGGCGAGCAGAAACGGGGCGGTGAGCGGGGGCGGGGCCATGGGATGTCACGAAGCCCGGCGGCGGCGGAGCCGGGGATCGGCGTCATGGCGCGGCGCTAGGACGATTCCTCGGCCAGGCCCGCCACGCGCTTGAAGCGCGGGTCGCCGGCGATGGCGGCGAAGCACGGCTCCACCTCGCCGTCCGGGCGCACGCACCAGTGGCGCGCGGCCACGGCGTCGATGCGGCCGGCGTCCTCGAGCAGGTCCAGGGCGCGGGCGGCCTCGCCGGTCTCGGCGAGGAGCCCGGCCAGGTAGTGACGGGCGGCGAAGGCGTCGGGGCGGGCGGCCACCTGGGCCTCCCAGATCTCCCGGGCCCTGGGGCGGTCGCCCGCGTCCAAAGCGAGCCAGCCGAGGAAGGCGGCCAGGTCGTCGTCGGGCTCCTCCTCGCCCTGCTCCTGGAGGGCCTGCTCCACCAGGCGCTGGGCGTCCGGGAGCTGGCCGTGGCGGGCCAGGAAGCGGGCGTAGTCCTCCAGCACCGCCGGGTCGTCGCCGAAGCCCTCGTACAGGCTGCGGAACATCGTCCGCGCGCGCTCGACCTGGCCCATCTCCTCGTACAGGTGGGCGAGGTTGATGCGCGGGACGGCGTCGTCCGGGTCCAGCTCGATGGCGCGCATGTAGGCCTTCAGGGCCCGGCCGGAGCGGTTCTCCAGCTGGTAGACGCGCCCCAGGTTGGTCAGGTGGCTGGCGCAGCCGGGGCTCTTGCGGGCCGCGCGCTTGAGCTGGAAGCGGGCCTCGTCCAGGTGGCCCATCTCGGTCAGGGCGATGCCCTCCAGGGTCTCCAGGCACTCGGCGCTGTCGGGCCACTGGGACTCGGCCTCCGGGTCGCGCGGGGCCCGCGCCAGGGCGACCACCTCGTCGAAGCGGCCCTCCTCGTAGGCCCGGTGGGCCAGGTACTCGCGGGCGGGCAGGTCGCCCTTGTCGGACAGCTCGGTGAGCATCCGCTCGCCGCGCGGCGGGTCCAGGTTCTCGTCGCACAGGAGCACGGCCAGCTCGTACACGGACCCCTCCGGGGCCTCGGACCTGGAGGAGATCTCCAGGGCCCGGATGGCCTCGTTCAGGCGCCCCAGGTGGCGCAGGGCGATGCCCTTCCAGTGGTAGAGGTCCATCTGGGGTCCCAGGCGCTTCAGGGCCTTCTCGAAGACCGCCAGGGCCTCCTCGTAGCGGCCCTCGTCGAAATGCGAAAGGCCCTCCTCGAGGGCCCGATCGACGCTGCGGGACGTGACGGAGACGATCTCGTCCATGGGGATCATTGTACCCGAACCCTCCGCACGGGTCCCCCGCCCCTCCGGAGCCATGCAGCCCCTTGTCCCGGAAGGGAATGCGCCCGCGGCGGGGGGCCTGACGGAATCGAGAACGGGGGCTCACGGAAGGCTCACATCGGGGCCCTGGCATGGGTTCCGTGGGCGGCGGGACGCGCCCCCCCCGAAGCACCCCCGCCCACGCGCCCGGCCGCATCCACGCCTGCGTTCCGGGCACGCGAGGCCCGGTGCCGGTCCCCCACGCCGGCCCGGGCCTTGCTCCGTTTTCGGGCCCCCGAACCGCCCCCGCGGCAAGGGGTTACGCGGTTTGCGGAGGGCCCGGGGGCGTGCTATCGTGATTGTTTCAGTTTTGAACCCTGCCCGGGCGCGAGCCGTCCGGGCGGCACGCATGGAGGAACGGGACGACGTGCCCCTGTACGAGTACACCTGCGGCGCCTGCCACGGCGACTTCACCCTGCTCCAGCCGGTCCACACGGGCTCGGGCGAGACCGTCTGCCCGGAATGCGGCGGACACGACGTGGTGCGCCACATGAGCGCCTTCGCCCCGGCCGTGGCGGACGCGGGAACCCCCGCGCCCCAGGGGTGCGGGAACCCGATGGGCTGTGGCGGCGGGATGTGCGGCCTGTGAGGAGCGTCTAGAGGCCGCCCGATGCAGACGCCGATCCGCGTCCACGACGAGCGCTGCGACCTGTGCGGCGACCTGGAGCCCGCCTGCATCCCGGCCTGCCCCCAGCAGGTCCTGGCGATCGGAGACCGCCGCGTGGTGATGACCCACACCGACCGCTGCCCCGAGGGGTGCACCGTCTGCGTGGACACCTGTCCGCCCCACGTCTTCTCCCTGGTGGAGCAGGTCCACGAGGGCATCGGCGCCGTGCCGTCCGAGCGCGTGGACGGGCCCGCCCTCGTCTACCACGTGGCCTACCTGCGCGACGAGAACGAGGAGGAGAAGCGCATCCTCGACCGCTTCCGGGCCCTGTGCGACGAGCTGAAGCTGCCCGACGCCCAGCGCTCCCACGGCGAGCTGCACGCCCACGCCTGGGGCGAGGCCCCCGGCGGCGGCGGCCTGAAGCTCCAGCTCACCTGGGAGCTGCACACCGAGTACTACCTGATCCGCGCGATTCTGGACGGCAGCCCCGAGCCGCCGGCGTGGGACCGCATGGAGCCGATCACGGCGGCCATGCACCGGGCCGGGCGGCCGCCCGTGGTCACGAGCCTGGAGATCCTCATCTCCGACCGCCCCATGGACCCGGAGGAGGTCTGCACCCACATCATCTGCCGCAACCGCTTCGGCGCCCGGGTGCTGGGGGGCGACCTGGCGGTCTACACGAACTACGAGCCCGTGGCGGGGCGCGAGCGCTACGTGGTGGCGGGCACGCCCGAGGCGGTGAAGGAGCACGGCGCCTTCGCGGTCCGCAACATCGGGCAGATCGAGAACTACTACCACCTGCTGCTGATCCCGCGCCTGGAGGTCCGCGCCCGCATCCAGGAGGTGCACGCCCGCGAGGGGGCCTTCGCCGACCGGATGGAGCGCCTGACCGAGGAGGTGGCGAACGCCGACCCGGAGCGCCTCCAGCGCTGGCTCGCGGACCTGACCGTGGAGCTGGCCCACGTGGTGCGGCTCTACGGCCGCTTCAACCACGTCCTCTCGGCCACCTACCCCTACACCGAGCTGGTGCGCCAGGGCTTCGCCGACTGGAAGGAGCGGCCCGTGGAGGGCTTCGACTCGCTGTCGAAGGCGATCCTGGACCGGGTGGCGTCGGTGGGCGACGAGTACCGCGCCTTCCTCGGCCGCCTGGACCGGATGCAGGACGAGATTTCCGATGTGGTCTCCATCCTGCGCACCCGGGTGGACATGAGCATGGAGGCCCAGAACACCGCCGTGCTCCAGAACCTGGACAAGCGCTCCGCCATCCAGCTGCGCCTGCAGAAGATGGCCGAGGGCCTGTCGGTGATCGTGATCTCCTACTACCTGACGGGCCTGGCGGGCCACGTGTTCGATGCCCTGGCGGAGAAGGGGATGGTCGCGTCGGCGGTGCTGCCCACCGCCCTGTTCATCCCGGTGGCGGTGGCCTTCGCCTTCCTGGTCACCCGCAAGGGCGCCAAGGC
>CAZGRJ010000169.1:0-3949 GCA_964528115.1 uncultured Nitrospirales bacterium | reverse complement strand
GCATCCCCAACGTGGGCCTCATGGCCCAGAAGGCCGAGGAGTACGGCTCCCACCCCACCACCTTCAAGGCCCCGGGCGACGGGACCATCCGGGTGGTGAGCAAGAAGGGCCGGACGCTCCTGGAGCACAAGGTGGAGGCGGGCGACATCTGGCGCATGTGCCAGGCCCAGGACGCGGCCATCCGCGACTGGGTGAAGCTGGCCGTCACCCGCGCCCGCGCGACCGGCACGCCCGCCGTGTTCTGGCTCGACCGGACCCGTCCCCACGACGCGGAGCTGATCAAGAAGGCGACCCGATACCTCAAGGACCACGACACGAAGGGCCTGGACATCCGCACCATGTCGCCGGTGGAGGCCACCCGGTTCTCCCTGGAGCGCATGCGGAAGGGCCAGGACACGATCTCCGTGACCGGCAACGTCCTGCGCGACTACCTGACGGACCTGTTCCCGATCCTGGAGGTCGGCACCAGCGCCAAGATGCTCTCCATCGTGCCCCTCATGAAGGGCGGCGGCCTGTTCGAGACCGGGGCCGGCGGCTCGGCGCCCAAGCACGTGCAGCAGTTCACCAAGGAGGGCCACCTCCGGTGGGACTCCCTGGGTGAGTTCTCGGCCCTGGCCGCGTCCCTGGAGCACCTGGCCGATTTCAAGAAGAACCGCAAGGCGGCGATCCTCGCCAAGACCCTCGACCAGGCCACGGGAAAGGTCCTGGACAACCGCAAGTCGCCCGGCCGCAAGGTGGGCGAGATCGACAACAAGGGCAGCCACTTCTACCTGGCCCTCTACTGGGCCCAGGCCCTGGCGGCCCAGAACGAGGACAAGGACCTGAAGCGCCACTTCGCCCCCATCGCCCAGCAGCTCGCGAAGAACGAGGGGAGGATCGTGGCCGAGCTGGACGCGGTGCAGGGCCGGCCGGTGGACATGGGCGGCTACTACCACGCCGACCCGGCCAAGGTGGACGCCGGCATGCGCTCGAGCCCCACGCTCAACGCGGTGTTCGGCCGGGCGAAGCAGGCCTGAGGCGTGGGCAGCTCCGAGGCGGCCCCGGCGAAGGGCGGTGGCGGGTCCGGAAAACCGGAGGGGACCATGTCGGAACACGTGCTGCAGTGGCGGAGCGCCGTCGCCGGACAGGTGGACAACACCACCGTGATCCGGGGCTATCCCCTGGACGAGCTGATCGGCAACATCAGCTTCCCGGACACCATCTACCTGGTGCTCAAGGGCGAGCTGCCGAGCGCGCCCGAGTCGCAGATGATGAACGCCATGCTCACGGCGTGCGTGGACCACGGCATCGCGCCCCCCTCGGTGGTGGCGGCCCGCACGGTCTTCTCCGGGGGCAACTCGCTCAACAGCGCCGTGGCCGCCGGGGCCCTGACCCTGGGCGATTTCCACGGCGGGGCCATCGAGCAGTGCATGAAGCTGTTCCAGGAGCTGGTGGAGGGCACCCAGACCGACCTGCCGGGCCTCGCCAAGTCCACGGTGGCCGACTTCCGCGCCCAGAAGAAGCGCTTTCCCGGCTATGGCCACAAGCTCTACAAGCGCGATCCGCGCACCGTGCGCATGCTGGAGCTGGCCGGGGAGTACGGCTTCGGGGGCCGCTTCATCGAGTTCGCCGTGGCGGTCCAGGAGACCCTCGAGGAGAGCATGGGCCGCCCCATGCCCCTGAACGTGGACGGCGCCATCGCCGCCATCCTGTGCGACATGGGCTTCGACTGGCGGGTGGGGAAGGGCTTCTTCATCATCGCCCGCATCCCCGGCGTCGTGGCCCACATCGTGGAGGAATGGATCCGCGAGAAACCGTTCCGGCGCCTGCCGGAGGGGTCCTACGGCTACGACGGGCCGGGGCTGCGCCCGGTGCCGGGGGCGCAGTAAACTGAAAGGGTTCCAACCCGCCGCGCGTGCTTGAGGGGTGACGCCATGCTGATCGACATCCAGGACGTGAAATCCCTGTACGGCCGCCTGGACGCGGTCCACGGAGAGATCCGGAAGCGCCTCGGCCGCCCCCTGACCCTGGCCGAGAAGATCCTCTTCTCCCACATGGACGACGCCGCCACGGCCCCGGCCGAGCGCGGCAAGGACGACGTGTGGCTGCGCCCGGACCGGGTGGCCATGCAGGACGCCACGGCCCAGATGGCGATCCTCCAGTTCATGACCGCCGGCATGCCCAAGACGGCCGTGCCCACGACGGTCCACTGCGACCACCTGATCCAGGCCTACAAAGGGGCCGACAGCGACCTGGTCGTGGCCGAGGACACGAACAAGGAGGTCTACGACTTCCTGAGCGCCGCCGCCCAGCGCTACGGCATGGGCTTCTGGAAGCCCGGCTCGGGCATCATCCACCAGGTGGTGCTGGAGAACTACGCGGTGCCCGGCATGATGATGATCGGCACCGACTCCCACACCCCCAACGCCGGGGGCATGGGGATGATCGCCATCGGCGTGGGCGGCGCGGACGCCGTGGACGTGATGACGGGACAGCCGTTCTCGACCCGCATGCCGAAGCTCGTGGGCGTCAAGCTGACCGGAACGCTCAGCGGCTGGACCAGCGCCAAGGACGTGATCCTGCGGGTGGCGGAGATCATGACCGTGAAGGGCGGCACCGGCAAGATCGTCGAGTACTTCGGCCCCGGCGCCCGGAGCATCTCCGCCACCGGCAAGGGGACGATCACGAACATGGGGGCCGAGATCGGCGCCACCACGTCCCTGTTCGCTTACGACGAGGCCATGGGCCGCTACCTGCGGGCCACCGAGCGGGGCGCCGTGGCGGACCTGGCGGACGCACACGCGGCGGCCCTCCGGGCGGACCCGGAGGTGGAGGCGAACCCCGAGGCGTTCTTCGACGAGATCCACGAGATCGACCTCTCGACCCTGAAGCCCCAGGTGGTGGGGCCCCACACCCCGGACCTGGGCCGCGACGTGGCCGCCCTGGGGGCGGAGGCGCGGAAGGAGGGGTGGCCCGTGGAGCTGACCGCCGCCCTGATCGGCTCCTGCACGAACTCCAGCTACGAGGACATGACCCGCGCCGTGAGCATCGCCCGCCAGGGGGCGGCGCACGGGGTGAAGGCGAAGGCCACGTTCATGATCAGCCCGGGCTCGGAGCGCGTCCACGAGACGATCATCCGGGACGGCATCATGGACGGCTTCAACAGCGTGGGCGGCATCGTGCTCGCCAACGCCTGCGGGCCGTGCATCGGGCAGTGGAAGCGGGACGACGTGAAGAAGGGCGAGCTGAACAGCATCGTCACCTCCTTCAACCGCAACTTCCGGGCCCGCAACGACGCCAACCCCGAGACCTGCGCCTTCATCGCCAGCCCCGAGGTGGTGGTGGCGATGGCCCTGGCGGGACGGATCGACTTCGACCCGGAGACGGACACCCTCACGGGGGCGGACGGCACCCCGTTCCGTCTGGACCCGCCCAAGGGCGAGGAGCTGCCGGCCGGGGGCTTCACCAGCAAGGACGCGGGCTACGAGGCGCCCCGGGCCGACGCGCCGCCGGTGAACGTGTCGCCCACGAGCGAGCGGCTGGCGCTGCTGGACCCGTTCCCCAAGCTCGACATGACGGCGGACTACCAGGACATGCCGGTCCTCGTGAAGGCCCAGGGCAAGTGCACCACGGACCACGTCTCCCCGGCGGGCCCGTGGCTCAAGTACCGTGGCCACCTGGACAACATCTCGAACAACATGTACATCGGCGCCGTCAACGCCTTCACGGGCGAGGCCGGCAAGGGCCGCAACGTCCTGACCGGTGAGACCGGCGTCGACTACAACCAGGTCGCACGCGACTACAAGTCCAAGGGAGTCGGCTGGGTCGTGGTGGCGGACGAGAACTACGGCGAGGGCTCGTCCCGCGAGCACGCCGCCATGGAGCCGCGCCACCTGAACGGCCGGGCCGTCATCGCCCGCAGCTTCGCCCGCATCGCCGAGGCCAACCTCAAGAAGCAGGGCATCCTGCC
>CAZGRJ010000168.1:0-4153 GCA_964528115.1 uncultured Nitrospirales bacterium | reverse complement strand
GTGACCATCTCGGTGACCGGGTGCTCCACCTGGATGCGGGTGTTCATCTCGATGAAGTAGAACGCCTTGTTCGGCGCCAGGAGGAACTCGATCGTGCCCGCGTTGCGGTAGCCCACGGCACGCGCCGCCATGACCGCCGCCTCGGTCATGCGGGCCCGCACCGCCTTGGGCAGCGCGGGGGAGGGCGACTCCTCGATGAGCTTCTGGTTGCGGCGCTGCACCGAGCAGTCGCGCTCGCCCAAATGCACGACGGTGCCGTGGTGGTCGGCCATGATCTGCACCTCGACGTGGCGGGCGTCGGGGAAGTAGCGCTCCAGATAGACCGCGTCGTTGCCGAACGCCGCCGCCGCCTCCTTGCGCGCCGCGTTCACCGCGTCCAGGAGCTGCTCGGCGCCCTGCACCACCCGCATGCCGCGCCCGCCGCCGCCGGCCGAGGCCTTGACCATGAGGGGGAAGCCCACCTGCTCGGCGATCTTGGTGATCTGGTCGTCGTCCGGCGGCAGGATGCCCTCCGAGCCCGGGATCACGGGCACCCCGGCCGCCGCCATGAGGGCCTTGGCCTGGGCCTTGTCGCCCATCTTGGCGATGGTCGTGTGGTGCGGGCCGATGAACTTGATGCCGCACGACTCGCAGATCTCGGCGAAGCGCGGGTTCTCGGCCAGGAAGCCGTAGCCCGGGTGGATCGCCTCGGCGCCGGTCACGGCCGCGGCGCTGACGATGTTGAGGATGTTGCGGTAGCTCAGGGCGTTGTCGGCGGGCCCGACGACCACGCGCTCGTCGGCGAACAGGACGTGGAGCGCGTCGCGGTCGATCTCGGAGCAGATGGCGACGGTGCGGATGCCGAGCTCCTTGCAGGCCCGGATCACGCGGATGGCGATCTCGCCCCGGTTGGCGACCAGGATCTTGCTGAACACCGCCGCGCCCCTAAGCCCCTAGGACTCGATGCGCATCAGGGGCTGGCCGAACTCCACCGGGTCGCCGTCGTTGACCAGGATCGCCGCCACCCGGCCCTCGAACTCGGATTCGATCTCGTTCATCAGCTTCATCGCCTCGACGATGCAGACCACCTGGCCCTTCTTGACCAGGGTGCCGGCCTCCGCGTAGGGCGGCTTGTCGGGCGCCGGGGCGCGGTAGAAGGTGCCCACGATGGGCGAGGCGATCACCTTCCCCGCCTCCGGGGCCTCCGGGATGCGCACGTCGTAGGCGCCCGCCGCCTGGGCCTGGGATTCCGTGGCCTGGGCCGGGGCCGCGGCCGGGTTCTCCGGCGTGGCCGCCGCCGGGGCGCGGGCGTGGCGCACCACCTTCACCCGGAGCCCCTCCTGCTCCACCTCCACCTCGCCGAAGGCGGTGCCCTCCAGGTAGGCGATCAGGTCCTTGATCTGCTTCAGGTCCATGGGGTCGAACCACCTCCCGTAACGTCCGCGCCTCCGGTCACTTCGCGCGCTCGATGTACGTGCGCGTGCGCGTGTCGACCTTGATGCGCTCGCCCACCTCCATGTATAGCGGCACCTTGACCACCGCGCCCGTCTCCAGCTTGGCCGGCTTGGTGCCGCCCGAGGCCGTGTCGCCCCGCACGCCGGGGTCGGTCTCGACGATCTCCAGCTCCAGGAAGTTGGGGATCTCCACGTCGATGGGGCGGCCCTGGTGGAAGAGCACCTTGACCTCCATGCCCTCCTGCATGAAGTCGGACGCCTCGCCCAGCTGGTCCGCCCTCAGCGGCAGCTGGTCGTAGGTGGCCTGGTCCATGAAGGTGTACTCGTCGCCTTGTGCATAAAGGAACTGCATGGTGGCGTGGGTGAGGTCGGGCACGTCGAGCTTCTCGCCGGCGCGGAAGGTGCGCTCCAGCACCCGGCCGTCGCGCAGGTTCTTGAGCTTGGTGCGCACGAAGGCGCCGCCCTTGCCGGGCTTGACGTGCTGGAAGTCGGTGATGGCGTAGGGCTCGCCGTCCAGCTCGATCTTGGCGCCGTTGCGGAACTCGGCGGTCGATATCACGGCCATGAAGGTCGGCGTTCCTTACGCTTGGGCGCGCGCCGGGGCGAAGCGGGGCGGCCGGCCCCGTCAGGCGTCCCGGCGCCGCAGGTGGTCGATGAGCCCGGCAAGGCCCAGGCGGTAGCTCGCGGGGCCGAAGCCCGTCACCTGCCCCACCGCGATGTCGGCGAGGTACGAATGCTGGCGGAATTCCTCGCGCCGGTGGACGTTGGTGATGTGCACCTCCACCACCGGCGTCCCCACCGCGAGGAAGGCGTCCCGAAGGGCGATGCTGGTGTGGGTGTAGGCGGCGGCGTTGATGAGCGTGCCCGCCACCTCCGGCCCGTGGGCCTGGACCAGGTCCACCAGCTCGCCCTCGTGGTTGGACTGGAAGGTGCGCAACGCATAACCCTCCTTGTCCGCCAGGGCCTTGAGGTCGGCGTCGATCTCCTCGAGGGAGGCGGTGCCGTAGGTGGAGGGCTCGCGGCGGCCCAGGAGGTTCAGGTTGGGGCCGTGCAGGACCAGAATGTCGCGTCCGGCGGCCACCTAGAACTCCTCGGCCATCCGGTGCGCCTCGAGCTGCATGTAGAAGCGGCCGCGCCCGCTGTTGCCGCCGGGGCGCAGGAGCAGCAGCAGGAAGTACTCGCCCCCCACGGCGGTCACGATGGCCACGCCCGCGGCGGTCTCCATCTGGAAGGTCTCCAGCCGGCCGAAGGCGCAGCTCTCGGCCACCTCGGCGAGCTGCTTGAGGGAGACGGACAGCTCGGCCGCCAGGGTGTGCAGGTCGGCCAGGGGGTCCTGCTTGATCTCCTCGACCACCAGGCCGTCCATTCCCACCAGGGCGATGGCGCGCACGTCGTCCAGGTGGCTCATGATGCGCCGGAGGGACTGCACCAGCTCGATCATCGGCGCTCCTTCAGTGGGCATGGATCCGTTCCTTCACGCGCTCGAGCCAGGCGGACAGGCGGGCGATGCGCTCCTCGCCGGTGAGTGCCCCGCGCTCGGCCAGACCCTGGCGGTAGCCCTGCTCGAACCCGGCCTGGAGGGCATCGACCTGGTCCTGCATCTTGGCCTCGGGGGACCGCAGGATGAGCAGGTCGGCCAGGGCGTCGGCGTCGTCCAGGGCCTCCCTCAGCTCGCGGTTCTCCGGGTCGGCCTCGAGGAGCGTGCGGTACATGCCGATGCCCCGCTCGTACTCGCCCTGCTGGATGTACAGGGCGGCCAGCTCGGGCGAGGCCAGCTCCTCGGCCGGGGCGGCGCCCTCGGGATCGGCGTCGGTTTCGGCGCCGGGCTCGGCGACCGGCCCCGGCTCCGCGTCCGCCTCGTCCCGCTCCGCGGCCTCCGGCTCGGGACTCGCCTCTCCCTCCGGACCGGAGTCCGCCACCGGACTGGGGTCCGCGTTCGGACCGGAGTCCGCCACCGGGCTGAGGTCCTCTTCGGGCGTACGGGTTTCGGCCCCCTCCTCCATAGGCGCACATTCTAATGAAACTGCCGCCCAGATGGTATCGGCGCCGGGCATACGCGAATGGCGGCGGTTGACCCGCCCGCCGGGCGGGCCTAGGCTCACGCGCCGTGACACGCCCGGCACCACCCACCCATGTCCGGCTCGCGTGGGCGCTGGGCGCGGCCGTGCTGCTCGCCCTGCCGGGGCCCGTCCGGTCCGCAAACGGGGACGCGGGGGCGGGTCTCGGGCAGGCGGCGCGGGTCGTGGAGGCGATCGACGGGGACACGGTCGCCTTGGCGACCGGGCGCCTCGTACGCTACATTGGGATGGATGCGCCGGAGGTGCGCCGCCGCGAGCACGGGCACTGGGTCTACGACCCGGAGCCCTTCGGCGTGGCGGCCCTCGAGGAGAACCGGCGCCTGGTGGAGGGGCGTCCGGTGCGGCTCCGCTTCGACGTGGAGCGCACGGACCGCTTCGGGCGACTGCTCGCCTACGTCTTCCTGGGCGACGTCCTGGTGAACGAAGCACTCGTCAGAGAGGGCCTCGCGCGGGCCCACCGTTACGGCCGCAATGCCGCGATGGCGGTGCGCCTGGAGGCCGCCGAGCGGGACGCCCGCGCCGCCCGCCGGGGAATGTGGGCGGACGAAAAGGCGCCGTGAACCCATGCCGCGCATAAGCCGATGCCACGCGTAAGCCAATGCCAAACCTCGCGTACCTGGCGGTGAACGGAACGTACCTGGT
>CAZGRJ010000167.1:0-4262 GCA_964528115.1 uncultured Nitrospirales bacterium | reverse complement strand
GATGTAGCATCGGCATTACGGCTCGTCGCAGATGCAATGGTACGAGAATTAGAGGGGTTCAAGGAGCCCGGCTAAGTTACGCTATGACACCCATCCACCCCGGCCGCATCCTCAAGCGCGAGCTTGCCGCCCGCAAGCTCTCGGCCAACAAGCTTGCCCTGGCGCTGCACGTGCCCTCCGGCCGCATCACGTCGATCCTGAACGGCAAGCGGGCCGTCACGCCGGAAACGGCGTTGCGCCTGGGGCGCTACTTCGGCAACAGCGCGCAGTTCTGGATGAACCTCCAGACCCGCTACGACCTGGCGGTAGCCGAGCGGGAGTTGGGCAAGCGCATCAAGTCCGAGGTAGGCCGGGCCGCGTAGGCCGCCGGGGGCTGTGGCCGCAACCTCCCCTAAAGTGCCGCGCCCGCTCTGCCGAGGGGGAGGCATGTACTCCGTCAACATCGCTGTCGTCGTCCTCGTCGGCGGCATCGTCTGGGCCATCGTCCGCTCGGTGCGGCAGGTGAACAGCCAGATCCAGGGGAAGCTGCGGGGCGTGGACCCGCGCAAGCGGGAGGAGGTGGCCCGGGCGCTGGCGGCGCAGGTGCGTTCGCGGGTAAACCGGGTGAAGTGTCCCCGGTGCGGCGGCCTCGCCTTCGCCATGCTGGACCGGGACCCCTGGTGGAAGTGCGACACCTGCAACTGGGAGTTCGAGGGGCTGGAGCACCTCCCCATGCCGGAGGGCACGCCCGAGTCGGGCCATCCGACCGGCTGACGCCGCCTCAGCCCCGGCTCATCCGGGATTCCGTCTCGAAGTCGTAGGCGATCGTGCCGAAGGGGGGCAGGGTGTTGCAGCCCAGGAACCGCTTCTCTTTCCAGGAGAACTCGCTGTTGTAGGGCCACAGGGTGGCGCGCGGGATGTGGTCGATGTAGGCGGGCGTCAGGTCCGCCAGGTCGCCGGGATAGTCGCCGTGGTCCGCTTGGTAGGCGTGCACGGCGTCCACCAGCAACTCCAGGCGCGACTCGGCCAGGCTCTTGTTGGCGGCCTCCAGGCCGATGCACAGGGCCAGGAACGACGCGCAGAAGCCGGCGCGCCACAGTTGGCGGCGGAACTGAGCCCGACGGAAGAAGTACGTCGGCGGCACTGCGAGCGCCGTGACCAGGACGGCCAACACCGCCCCGAGCGGCACGAAGAAGGGGGCGAGGTACATCGCCACCGTGGCCACGGCGAACTTCACCACGGCCCACCGGAAGCGGCGTGGGTCCCGGGCCGGTTGCCCCTCCATGCGCGTGGCCGGTTGATCCATTTCCTTTCCCCACCCGCGCAGGCGGCCGGACCGTCGCCCTCAGTCCATCGCCGCCGGCGAATCCGTCCGGAAGTCGTAGCCGATCCAGCCGATGGGGGGCGACGGGATGCAGGTGAGCAGGCCGTCCCGGTTCCAGTGGAACTCGTTCATCGTCAGCCACAACGTCGCGCGCGGCACCTTGTCCAGGTAGGCGGGGGCCAGGTCGGCGAGGTCGTCCGGGAGGGCGCCGTTCGCGGCCCGGTAGGCGTGCACGGCGTCCACCACCACACGCATGCGCGCCTCGGCGAGGTGGAAGTTGACGCCGGTCAGGACCCAGGCGAACAGCAGGAACCCGGCGTGCACGGCCACGGCCCGGAACCGGCGGCGCAGCCGTTTGCGCTGAAAGGCGAGCGCCGCCAGTGCCATCAGCACGGCGACGGCGGTCATGCCGGTGAACACCACGATCATGACCGACGGCACGGCGAACAGCAGGAACAGGGCCAGGGCGGCCAGGGCGCCTTCGGCGATCATCCGCCGGCGCCCCCGCGCCGGTCCGGCCGGTGCCGCCTCCGTGTGCGTCATGGGTTCCATCCCTCCCGTATCGGCTCCCCGGCGCCCATCGGCCAAGCGAGGGCTCCAAACCGGCCCAGGGCTCGTGGTACAAATTCCGGGTGCGGCGACACCTGACATCCATCCTCGCGGTGCTCCTGCTCGCCGTTCCCGCCTGGGCGGACGAGGCCCAGCGGGTGAAGGGCAGCGGCGGCTGGCAGGACTACACGGAGCTGCGCATCGCCCTGTCGCGCACGGCGGACGGGCCGCACAGCGACATGGAGTTCCGGAGCACGGGCGGGGAGATGCTCGCCAGCGTGACCACGCCGGACGGCGGCACGGTGACGCAGTTCGTGATCCCGTCGGCCGTGTACCTCAGCCGCGGGCTGCCGGAGGAATACGCGCGCAAGGCGGACACCCTGGACGCGGTGGGGCTCCAGAGCCAGCTGTTCCTGATGTTCCTCGCAAAAACGTTCCCGGACGGGCCCGCGTCCATCGGCGACCGGGCGGCGCGCTCGTTCCGCGAGGAGGCGGACACGCACGAGCTGCACTTCCTGGGCGCGGCGGTGACCTTTCCGCCCGGGTGGGAGGTGGACGTGAAGGCCGAGCGCACGTCCGACACGCAGCTATCCCTGGACGTGAATTACCGATCCCTGGGCGGCGCCGAGGACGACTCCTTCGCCCACGCCACCTGGGACAACGCCCCGCGCGGCCCCGTCCTGCCGGACAGCGAGCCGCTGTCGGGATGGATGGTCAACTACTTCGGCACGGACAGCGTCTCGGCGACCGGCGAGCGCGTGTTCAAGGCCCTGGTGGGCGAGACGGACGGGCTCGCGACCGTGGGCGACGTGCGGGAGGCCGTGAAGCGCCTCACCGGAGGCTGACGGCTACCGCGCCGCGAGCAGCGCCAGCAGACCCTTCAACAGCTCGATCGGCCGCGGCGGGCAGCCGGGGAGGACCAGGTCCACCGGGATGATCCGGTCCACGTTGCCCACGCAGGCGTAGCTGTCCGCGAACAGGCCGACGCCCGCGGCGCAGTCGCCCACGGCGACGACCCACTTGGGGTCGGGCGTGGCGGCCCAGGTCCGCCGCAGGGCCTCGGCCATGTTGCGGGTGACGGGGCCGGTGACCAGGAGCACGTCGGCGTGGCGCGGCGAGGCGACGAAGCGGATGCCGAAGCGCTCCAGGTCGTAGAAGGCGTTGTTCAGGGCGTGGATCTCCAGCTCGCACGCGTTGCACGAGCCGGCGTCGACCTCGCGAATGGATAGCGACCGGCCCAGCCTCCGGCGCGCGGCGGCGTCGAGCCCCTCGGCCAGGGCCCGCACCTCGGCGTCGTCCGGCGCGGGCTCGGTGACGGTCCGGGAGAGAAGGGCCTCGAACAGCAGCTTGCGCATGGGCTACAGGTCGTGCCCCGCGTAGGAGCCGTTGAACGACTTGTTGCACAGCGGGAAGTCGGCCACGATGTTGCCCTCGATGGCGGCCTCCAGCAGGGGCCACTGGAACCACGACGGGTCGCGCAGGTGGGCGCGGTCCACGCAGGCCGCGTCCTTCATCCGCACCCAGGCGAACACGTCGCCCCGGAACCCCTCCACCCGCGCGATCCCCTCGCCCGGGGCGTCGGCGGCGCGATCCAACCGTGCTTGGATGGGCCCCTCCGGCATCCCGTCCAGGAGGGCGCCGATCAGGCGGATGCTCTCCAGCACCTCGTCGATGCGCACCCACACGCGGGCGTTCACGTCGCCGTCCGTGCGCAGGGCGAGGGTCGGCGGCACCGCGTCGTAGGGCGGGTAGCCGGGCGTCAGGCGCGCGTCCTCCCGCCGCCCCGAGGCGCGCCCCACGTAGCCCCCCGCGCCGAAGCGCCGGACCAGGGCGGGGGAAACGGCGCCCGTTCCGACCGTCCGGTCCTGGAGCGAGGCGGTGCCGTCGTACAGCGTGACCAGGTGCGGGAAGCGCCGCCCCAGGTGGGCGATCGTCTCCCGCAGGAGCGTGGCGCCCTCGGCCGACAGGTCCGCCGCGACGCCGCCGGGGACCACCCGGTCCATCATGAGGCGGTGCCCGAAGCACGCGTCCGCCGCCCGCACCACGCGCTCGCGCAGAACCTGGCAGTGGGC
Organism: uncultured Nitrospirales bacterium; assembly: GCA_964528115.1. Classification (GTDB taxonomy): domain Bacteria; phylum Nitrospirota; class JACRHL01; order JACRHL01; family JACRHL01; genus CAZGRJ01. The sequence continues at coordinate 338 of CAZGRJ010000167.1, read as the reverse complement.
GTGCAGGAGCGAGAACGCGGCGTCGTTCGCCACCGCGCCGATGTCCCCCAGGTGGTTCGCGATCCGCTCCAGCTCCGCCATCACGGCGCGCAGGTACACGGCGCGGGGCGGGGCCTCGATCCCGAGCGCCGCCTCCACAGCGCGGGCGAAGGCGAGGGCGTAGGCCACCGTGCTGTCGCCGGAGACCCGCCCCGCGATCCGCGCGGCCTTGTCCAAATCCGCCCCCGCCAGGAGCCCCTCGACGCCCCGGTGGACGTAGCCCAGGCGCTCTTCCAATCGCACGACCGTCTCGCCGCTGGCGGTGAAGCGGAAGTGGCCCGGCTCGATGATCCCGGCGT
>CAZGRJ010000166.1:0-4342 GCA_964528115.1 uncultured Nitrospirales bacterium | reverse complement strand
TGGATTCCGCCGGAGCGCGCACCGGGTATGCGCTCGACCGCACGGTGCTCGCGAACGAGCGGACCTATGCGGCGTGGATACGCACCGGCCTGACGGCCCTGGCCGCGGGGGTGGCGATCGAGAAGTTCATGGTGGGCGTGATCCCCGCCTGGGGCGTCCGCAGCATCGCGGTGATCCTGATCCTCACCAGCGCGGTCGCGTTCTTCGTCGCCGCCTGGCGGTACACGCACCTCGGCGTCCGCCTGGGGAGCGCCGACGTCAAGGCCGTCCCCTCCTACCTGACCACCGCCGCGAGCCTGTTGCTGATCGCCTGCGCCGTGATCGCCCTGGTCGGCCTCTGGTCCGTCCGGCCGGGCGGAGGCGGTTAGGCGGAGCCGCGGGCAAGGCCCGCCGGGGCATGCCGGAGCGGCTATGATGGCGCCGTGACACGCCGGGCCCACACTCGACTCGCGCGGGCGCTCGTCCCGGCGCTGGCACTCCTCCTGGCCCTCGCCGCCGCGCCGGCCCACGCCGAGGAAGCCCCCACCTGCGACGGGCCGTTCAACGGCCGGGCGGTGCCGGCGGCGGCGCTGACCTCGCTCATGGAGCGGCATCGCGCCTGGCTGGAGGATTTCCGGCCGGTGCTGCTGGAGTCCATCCACCTCATGTCCCAGTTCCGGGACGTGGTCTCCACCGTGGACAGCGCCGCGTTCCTGACGGCCATGGCCGACCCCCGGCGGGCGAACCTGTGCGGCGCCGACCTGTCCCGCGCCGACCTCGCCGGGGCGGACCTGGCGGGGGCCGATCTCACCGGCGCTGACCTCGTGGACGCGGACCTCACGGGCGCCGACCTGACCGGGGCCGACGTGACCGGGGCGGACCTCACCGGCGCGGCGCTCTCGCGGGCGGACCTGAACGGCACCGACCTGACGGGCGCCCGGCTGGGGCACGCGAACCTGTTCGGGACCGTGTTCGAGCCGCGCCTGACCGGCCTGGACCCGTTCCGCAAGGGCGAGCCGGCGAGCCTCCCGCCGGCCGGCGAGGGCCACCACGCCATCGGCTTTCCCGACCTGGACGCCATGGCCCAGGCGCGCAACCTGGACCGCATGGTGTTCGTCACGTCGCCCACGCCGTTGCAGCGGCTCCGGGACGCCTTCGCCGCGCGGGGCCACCGGGCGCCGGCGCGGCAGGTCATGGCTTCCCTGCAGTGGGCGGCGGACCTGAAGCAGGTGCGCGACGGCGCCCCGACCGACCGCGTGGGCGGCGCCCTCCGGGTCGTGCTGCTCGGCATCACGTGCAGCTACGGCGCCGCCCCCGGCCGCGCCGTCGGCTGGCTGCTCTGCCTGGTCCTGGCGTTCGCCATCCCCCACGCCCGCCTGATCGCCCGGGGCGGGGGCGGGGGCGCCGCCGGACCGCGGCCCGGGGCGATCCGCGACTATGCATTCGCCGCGGCCCTGCCCGGGCTGGGCCTGGTCCTGCTGGCGCCGTGGCTGGTGCTGAACCCGGGAGCCGCCTGGTTCCGCCACCTGGGCTTCGGGGGCACGTTCGCGCCCGGTTCGTGGGCGGTCACGCTGTTCGTGGTCGCCCCGCTCGTCTACCTCGCCTGCGCCGCGCTCCTCGCCGCGGCCGGCGCCGTGCGCGCCCGCTTCCGCCCCAGGCCGCCCTCGACGCTGCCGACCCTGGTGGTCTCCGCCCTGCTCATCGCGGGTCTCGTGAGCATCCCGGGCCTGGCCCTGGTGACGGGTCCCTCGGGACAGCCCGGCGCCGTCGGCGGCCCGGTGGCCTTCGTGGCCGCGTGGATGCTGCTGCTCCTCGCCCTGATGCACACCGCCGGCACCTACGCCCAGGGCCGCGACGGCGCCATCCTGGCGCGGTGGGAGACGGAAGGAGAGGAAAGGCCCCCGGAGGTGGCGGACCCGGCCTTTTTCCAGGCCCGGGACGTCGGTGGGCCGGCCGCGGGAGACACCGCCCCGGCCCGCGCGCTGCCCGCGTTCCTCTACGTCGCGAGGGGCGCCCTCTGGTTCAGCCTGATCATCTCGTTCCGCATCGGGTCCAAGGACCTGAGCCTGGGCACCTGGCTGACCCACATGCAGCCCCGCCCCTACAACCTGGTGCCCACCGGCGGGCTGCGGGTGATCTGCGGCTTCCAGTCCCTGGTGGGCTCGTACCTGCTGGCGCTCCTGCTGCTGACCTACTTCCGGCCGCTGTTCAGCCTGTAGCGCCGCGCCTTGGCGCGACCGGCAGCAGGCGCCGTTACAGAATCGGCGCGGTCCCCTGCCCCCGCTGCCGGACGAACTCCGTGTAGGCCTCCAGCGTGCCGTACTCCGCCTGCAGGCGGGGCTCGCGCTCCCACTCCGCCTTGCAGCGTGCCTCCAGGGACAGGCCGAGCGCCTCGGACGCCAGCTCCTCGCTGTCCCGGGCGGCGGGCAGCGGCTGGTGCCCCTTTTCGTCCCTGCCCTCGAAGAGGCGGCCCGCGGCCTTGGCCGTCTCGGTCGCCAGGACCTTCGTGATCTTGGAGATGGCGCCCCCGGCCTTGGCGGCCTCGGCCGCCAGGACATGCTGCGCGGCTTGGTTCCCGCCGCCAGCGCTCGCGGGAGACGGCGCACCGGCCGGAGCCCCCGGGTCCGGCGGGGCCTGGGTCAGCACGGTGGCGAGGCGCTCGCGCTCGACCCGGGCCCCCTCGGCCAGGCCCGCCTTGTAGCCCTCGTCCCTACCCGCCTGCCGCCCCAGCGCGAAGATCTCGTCGAACACCGCGCCCAGGCGCTCCTTGAGCTCCTTGAGCCCGGCCGCGGTGGCTCCCCCCTTCTGCGTTTCGCTCATGGCCTGTTCCTCCTGTGCCCGTGTGGAGCCGGGCCCGTCAGCCCCCCACCGGTTCCCCGACCGGCTCCGTAACCGCGACCGAAATCACCTGGGCCTTGCAGATGGCCAGGAAGGGATACTTCTCCGGCGTGCCGACGACCTCGGCGTCGCGCAGGGAGAGGAAGTTGCGCTCGTCGTTGAGGACCTCGGTGGCCGTCATGCCGTCGGGGACGAAGAGCCGCCCGCGGATCGCGTGGTCCAGCATCGTCATGGCCACGTCCACCGTGTGGAAGCCGCCCTCGCGGCGCAGGGCGGACGACCCGGTCGAGGTCTCCTCCAGGGCCTGGATGTAGCTGATGGAGCCCTTGTTCAGGGACAGGCCGCCGGTCGGGCCGCCGTCCCGGGTCTGGGCGTCCTCCAGGTGCAGGAAGTGGCTGCCGTCGTTGAGGACGTCCGACACCCGGGTGACGCCCTCGGGCATCGTGACGATCCCGACGTAGCGCCGGCCGCTGAAGTTGACGCGTACCCGAACCCGGCGGTCGCCGGTCATGCTGGAGCGATCCATCCCATTCCATTCCCCCGCCACGGCCCCGTCCGGACCGCCGTGGCGCGACCGGCCATCGCACGTCCCCACGCGCGCATACCTCCGATCCCCTTTTCGGTCGATCGGCCCTCCGACTGTGGGGGGACCGGAGACGAATTCGAACCCCCTGATTTCACGGGATCTTCCACCGGTCCCCGGGACGGGCCCCGCCGCGCCCTGGCGAAACGGCCGCCCGCTCCGATAGGAAAAGGCGCCCGCCCGGCGCCCGACACGGCGCCGCGCCCTGGATGGAGAGGCCGCCATGCTTCGCCGAAACCGGATCTTCTTCGCCACCACCCTGCTCGCCCTTGCGGGGTGCGTCATCGTGCCCACCAAGTTCGAGCCCACCGCGTTCGACGCCGGGAAGACCTACGCGGTGGTGACCATCGCGACCAATGAGCAGATCGCTCCGGGCAGCAAGCCGCTCTCCGAGATGCTGGGGGGCCACAACCCCGCGCGCGACTCCCGGCGCATCCTGGAGGAGGTTAAGCCGATCATCCTGACGACCTTCGGGGACACCGGCCACTTCCGCCTGCTGCCGGAGCGGGATGTGCTCGCCAGCACCGCCTACCGGGGGATGCCGCCGCACGACGCCCACTACATGTTCACGGACTGGAACGTGCCCGAGGGTTACCGCTTCTTCATCAAGGACGAGGAGTTCGCCGCCCTCGCGAAGGGCCTGAACGTGGACGGGGTCATCTTCGTCGGGGTCAACTTCGACGTGCTCGTGAAGGGCGCCGGCGCCTACGGGCTCACCGACATGAGCGTGGGGGCCTTCGACCGGGACGGAAAGATCGTGTGGAAGGACGCGGTCTTCGCCCAGTCCGACAGCGCCATCGGCCACAAGGGCGGCACCGTGTACTACGAGGAGCTGCGCCCGCTCCTGCTGGACGCCACCCACCAGGCCGCGACCGCCCTGGTCGCCAAGCTGGACGATAAGGCCCGCAGCGGCGAGTCCGGCGGCGGCCTCGACACCGAGCG
>CAZGRJ010000165.1:0-4449 GCA_964528115.1 uncultured Nitrospirales bacterium | reverse complement strand
CGAGGGCGCCGCGCACGATGTGGTAGCGCACGCCCGGCAGGTCCTTCACGCGGCCCCCGCGGATCAGCACGATGCTGTGCTCCTGCAGATTGTGGCCGACGCCCGGGATGTACGAGGTCACCTCGATCCCGTTGGTCAGCCGCACGCGCGCCACCTTGCGCAGAGCCGAGTTGGGCTTCTTGGGGGTGGTGGTGTAGACGCGCACGCAGACGCCGCGCTTCTGGGGCGACTCGCGCAGGGCAGGGCTCTTGGTCCGGACCACCACCTTCTTGCGCCCCTTGCGGATCAGCTGGCTGATCGTCGGCATGCAGAACCCCTCGCAACCCTATCCGGTCAACACGATCGCTCCGGTGCCGGGGGTGATCCCCGGCGGCGGAAAAGCTTGCTATTCTATGGAGCGCCCCGCGCCGCGTCAATGGGGTTTTTCGGGCGCTTGGGGGCGATCCCGCGGCGCCCGGGCGGGGACGCGGGGCGATTTACGCAAAGAAGTCGGGCGGGACCGGCAGCGCGATGTTGTCGATCAGCCGCGCGCCGCCCACGTGGGCGGCCACCAGCAGGACCGTGCCGTCGGCGAGGCGCGCGACCGGCGCCAGGGCGTCCGGGTCCACCGCCGCCACGTAGTCGATCCGGTCGGCGCCCGATTCGAGCACGGCCCGCATGGCCGCGAGGGCCGGCGCCGCGTCCGTCTCCCCGTCCCGGTACCTGGCCGCCCCCGCCTTCAGGGCCTCCGGCACCGCCCGGGCCCGCGCCCGGTCGGCGGGGCTCAGGTAGGCGTTGCGGGAGCTCAGGGCCAGGCCGTCCGCCTCCCGGACGGTGGGGCACACGACGATCTCGACGCCCAGCCCCAAGTCCGCCGCCACGCGCCGGACGATCACGCACTGCTGGTAGTCCTTGCGCCCGAAGTAGGCCCGCGTCGGCCGCGTGAGGCCGAACAGGCGCGCCACCACCGTGGCGACGCCGGCGAAGTGCCCGGGCCGCACGGCGCCGCACAGGACGTCGGCCAGGGGGCCGGGCTGGACGGTCGTGGAAAAACCCTCCGGGTAGACCTCCTTGTCGTCCGGCGTGAACGCCACGTCCACGCCCGCCTCCCGGGCGAGGGCGAGGTCGGCCTGGAGCGAGCGGGGGTAGCGCGAAAGATCCTCCCCGGGGCCGAACTGGCGCGGGTTGACGTAGATGGACAGGACGACGCGCTCGCACTCGCCCCGGGCTCGCTCGATGAGCGCCGCGTGGCCCCGGTGCAGGGCCCCCATGGTGGCGACCAGGCCCACGGTGCGCCCCTCCTTCCGCCAGCCCTCGGCGAGGGCCGTCATGGCGGCCGCCTCGGTGACGACGGCCAGGGTCACGACGCCGCCTCCCGCTGCGCCGGCACGTCCAGGGCCGCCCGCATCTCCGCCGCCGTCCGGCCCGTGACCGGATGGCGGATATTTGGGGCGATTTCGGCCAACGGCTCCAGGACGAAACGGCGGTGCGCCATTTCCGGGTGGGGGACGGCGAGGCCGGGCTCGTCGATGACCCGGTCGCCGTAGAGGAGCAGGTCCAGGTCGATGACCCGGGGCCCCTTGGGAATCCGGCGCTCCCGGCCCATGGCCCGCTCGATCGAAAGACAGGCGTCCAGGAGATCGCGCGCGGACAAGGTGGTGGCGACGCGGACCGCGCCGTTGATGAAGTCCCCCTGGGGCACGGGGCCCACCGGGGCCGTCTCGCGCCAGGCGGCGACCCGCTCCACGCGGACGCCCGGCGTCCCGCGCAGGGCCGCCACGGCGGCCTCGCAATGGCGCATCCGGTCCCCCAGGTTGGAGCCGATGCCGATGTACGCGATGGTTTCCGCCGCCATGCCGCTGCGCCCCCATCTATATGGTAGGGGGCGTGGGTCCTCAGCGCAGGCCCGCGTCAGCGCAGGCCGAGGACGTCCTGCATGTCGTAGCGCCCGGGCGGGCGTCCCGCCACCCAGCGGGCGGCGCGCAGGGCGCCCTGGGCGAAGGTGTCGCGGCCGTGGGCCCGGTGGGTCAGCTCCAGGCGCTCCCCGTCCGTGCCCAGGACCACCGTGTGGTCGCCGGCCACGTCGCCCACCCGCAGGGACTGCATGCCGATCGTCCCGGGCTTGCGGGGCCCCGTGCGGCCGTGGCGGGCGTACACGGCGTCGGCGTCGAAGTCGGCCCCCTTCGCCTCCGCGGCGATGGCGCCCAAGGCCAGGGCGGTGCCGGACGGAGCGTCCACCTTGTGGCGGTGGTGGGTCTCCACGATCTCCACGTCGTAGTCCTCGCCCAGCGTCCGGGCCGCCAGGGCCAGGAGCTTGAAGAGCACGTTCACCCCCACGCTCATGTTGGGGGCCTGCACCCACGGCACCCCCGCGAGGGCCTGCTCGATCGCCTTCTGCTGCGCGGGCGTGAGGCCGGTGGTCCCGATCACGGCCGGGACCTTGGCGGCGCCCGCGATCTTCGCCGCCGCCACCGTGGACTCCGGGGTCGAGAAGTCGATTACCACGTCGGCCTGGCCGATGCCGTGGGAGAGGTCGGGGGAGATCGTCACGTCGATGGGGCCGATGCCCGCCACGTTGCCGGCGTCGTGGCCCATCTGGCCGTGGCCCGAGGCCTCGGTGGCGACGGTCACCACGGTCCCCTCGCCCTGGTGGGACAGGGCCACGAGCCGCTGCCCCATGCGGCCGGCGGCGGCGGTGATCGCAACGCGCAGGGGGGCGGGGCTCACGCGCGGCGCTCGCTTACGTCCCGGGCGACGAGGCCGTGCTCCGCCAGGGTGGCCTTCAGGGCCTTGTGGTTCGCCGCCGACAGCTCCGTGAGGGGCAGGCGCAGGGTGGGGCCGATGCGCCCCATCAGGGCGAGGGCGGCCTTCGCCGGGATCGGGTTCGTCTCCGTGAACATGGCCGCGTGCAGGGGCAGGAGCCCGTAGTGCAGGCGCCGCGCTTCCTTCAGGTCGCCCCGGTCCCAGGCGTCGAACACGGCCGCCATAGGGGCCGGAACGATGTTGGCCGTCACGGAGATCGCCCCCACGGCGCCCATGGCGAGGAGTCCCAGGTTGGCGAAGTCGTCGCCGGAGAGGACCGCGATCCGGTCGCCGCAGCGGCGCACGATCTCGCCCGTCACCTGGACGCTGCCCGTGGCCTCCTTGATCGCCACGACGTTGTCGAGGGCGCACAGGCGCTCGACCGTCTCGGGCAGCATGTTGACCGACGTGCGGCTCGGGACGTTGTAGAGCACCTGGGGGATGTCCACGGCCCGGGCGATCAGGGCGAAGTGCTCAAAGAGCCCGTCCTGGGTCGGCTTGTTGTAGTAGGGCGTGATGAGCAGGGCCCCGGCGGCGCCGGCCTCCTTGGCGTGGCGGGTGAATTCGAGGGCCTCGACGGTGGCGTTGGAGCCCGTGCCCGCGATCACCGGGATGCGCCCGGCGGCGGCCTCCACGGTGACCTCCACGACCCGGCCGTGCTCCTCCGGCGTCAGGGTGGCGGACTCGCCCGTGGTGCCGCACGGCACGACGCCGGCGGTCCCCTCGGCCGCGTGCCACTCCACCAGCTCGGCCAGGCGGCGCTCGTCGATGCGGCCCTCGGGGTCGAAGGGGGTGACGAGGGCGACGATGCTTCCCCGGAACATGCTTCCTCCGTGAACGGGCCCGGATGCCGGGAGGGATTCGGACCCTGGGTATCGCGTGCGCGGGGGTGAGAATACCACGGCCCCGGGAGGCACGTTTTCGGGGGTTTTCCCCAGGGCGGCGGGGGGCCGCGCGGGACCCGGGGCCGCGGGCCCCGCGGCGGGATTGTCCACAGAATTATGAACACCATATCCTGTGGCACGGGATTTGTAGCGCCCCAAGATATTGTGTTTTTTCCGTTGACAGCCCCCGAGGGGGACGCGTACATTCCGCCCCTGGCCCGACGCCGGGACGATGGGGGGCGCGACGGGCACTTAACCGAATTCAGGGGACGGGCCGCGGGGGAGCGGCCTGGGGCTTTTTTTCCGGGCATCCGGCCGGGCGGCCGGGGTATGTCCTACACCATCCATAGGGAGGCGGCTAGAATGGATGAGGCTGTGACCTCCGCCGACACGCGGGCGGCGAGCGTAACCGATACGGGAAATGGGGGCCGCTCGGGCAACGGGCGCAAGGGCGGCGGGGCCGTTTCGGAGGCGAGTGTGGCGAAGAAGCCCTCCAAGGACACCCAGATGGACCTTTCGAACCTGGCAGCGGCCGGGGCCGACGCCGGCGAGGTCCGTCCCGACGCCGCGGCGGGCGGCCTGGTGCCGCGCCACTTCACGCGCGCGGGGGTGCACCCCTACGACGAGGTGGAGTGGGAGCTGCGCACCGCCTCCATCGCGAACGAGAAGGGTGAAATTCTCTTCGAGCAGCAGAACGTGGAGATGCCCAAGAGCTGGTCGCAGATGGCGACCAACGTGGTGGTCTCCAAGTACTTCCACGGCCACGTGGGCACCCCGGAGCGGG
>CAZGRJ010000164.1:0-4598 GCA_964528115.1 uncultured Nitrospirales bacterium | reverse complement strand
GGTCCAGGTGGTAGATGCGGCGCACCCAGGTCTCGCCCTCGGCCACGAGGCCGGCGAGGACCAGGCCCGCGGAGGCGCGCAGGTCGGTGGCCATGACCTGGGCGCCGCTTAAGGACGGGACCCCGTGCACGACGGCGTTCTGGCCCTCCAGGCGGATGTCGGCGCCCATGCGCGCCAGCTCGGCCACGTGCATGAAGCGGTGCTCGAAGATCGTCTCGGTGACGATGCTGATGCCGTCGGCCACGCTCATGAGCGCCATCATCTGGGCCTGGAGGTCGGTCGGGAAGCCGGGGTGCGGCAGGGTGCGCACGTTCACGGCCTTCGGCCTCTCCGGGGCCCGCACCCGGATGCGGCGCGCCTCCACGTCCACCCGGGCGCCCGCCTCGCGCAGCTTCTGGATGAGCGCCTCGAGGTGGGTCGGATTCACGTCGCGGACGGCCACGTCCCCGCCCGTGATCGCCCCCGCCAGCAGCAGCGTGCCCGCCTCGATCCGGTCCGAAATCATATCATGCCGGGCTCCGCCCAGCGCCGCCACGCCCTCCACGGCGACGCGGTCCGTCCCGGCCCCCTGGACGCGTGCCCCCATGACGTTCAGGAGGTCGGCCAGGTCCTCCACCTCGGGCTCGCAGGCGGCGTTCTCGATGATCGTCACGCCGTCCGCCAGGGTGGCGGCCATCATGAGGTTCATGGTGCCGGTGACCGTGGGGAAGTCCAGGTAGTGGCGGCAGCCCGTGAGGCGCTTCGCCCGGGCCTCCACGTAGCCGTGGCGGATCTCCACCTCGGCCCCCATGCGGGCGAGCCCCTCCAGGTGCAGGTTGATGGGCCGCGCCCCGATGGCGCAGCCGCCCGGCAGCGATACCCGGGCCTCGCCCATGCGCGCCAGGAGCGGCCCCAGGACCAGGATCGAGGCCCGCATGGTCTTGACCATCTCGTAGGGGGCCTCGTCCGAGGCCAGGGCGTCGGCCCGGACCGTCACCGTGTCGCCGTCGGCGCGGACCTTGGCGCCGAGCACGGCGAGCAGGCGCTGCATCGTGCGCACGTCGGCGAGGTCCGGCACCCGCGACAGCTCGCACTCGGCGTCCGTCAGCAGGCAGGCCGCCAGAAGCGGCAGGGCCGCGTTCTTGGCGCCGCTCGCCGCCACCTCGCCGGAGAGGCGCGCCGGGCCCTTGATCAGGAATGCGTCCACGTTCCCTCCCCCGTCATTTGGCCCGCCGGGCCACCACGATCCGGTCGCGCCCGGCCAGGTCGCGGCTCACCTCCACGTGGGCGAAGCCCGCGCCCCGGGCGATGTCCGCCACCGCCCTCCCCTGGGTCATGCCGATCTCCAGGACCACGGCGCCGCTTGGGGTGAGCCGCTGCCCGGCGCCCTCCAGGATCGACCGGTGCACATACAGGCCGTCCGCGCCGCCCACCAGGGCCTCCTTCGGCTCGGCGCGCACCTCGGGGGGCGCCGCGTCCCACTCGGCGGGTGTCAGGTAGGGCGGGTTGGAGACGATCAGGTCGAACCGGGCGTCTTCCGGCAGGGGCCCGTACAGGTCGCCTTCGAGGAACGCCACCGGAGGCCCCGTGTCTCCGGCATGTTTCCGGGCGTTCTCCCGCGCCACCTCCAGGGCCGACCCGGACGTCTCCACGGCGGTGACCTGGAGGCCCTTGCGCTCCCCGGCCAGGGCCAGGGCGATGCAGCCGGAGCCGGTGCCTAAGTCCAGGGCCGCGCGGGGGGCGGGCATGGCGCCGAGGACGGCGAGGGCGGCGTCCACCACCTCCTCCGTCTCCGGGCGCGGCACGAGCACCGCCGGGCCGACCTTCAGGACCAGGTCCCGGAACGGCTGGGTGCCCAGGACGTAGGCCAGGGGCTCGCCCGCGGCGCGCCGGGCGACGGCGGAATCGACGGCGGCGGCTTCCTCCGGCGTCAGGGCGCGCTCCCGGTCCAGGTGGAGGCGCAGGCGGTCGGTGCCCAGGAACCCGGCGGCGATGCGCTCGGCCTCCAGGCGCGCGTCCTCCACCCCGGCGGCGGCCAGGCGGGCGGCCTGGTAGGCCAGGAAGGCACCGAAGGGCACCGGGGCGGCCTGCATGGCGGGTGCACCGGTCACAGCCGCTGGAGCTCCTCGGCCTGGGTCTGCGCGACCAGGGCGTCGATCAGGGCGTCGAAGCCCTGGCCCAGCATGAGCTGGTCGAGCTTGTGCAGGGTCAGGCCGACGCGGTGGTCCGTCACCCGGTTCTGGGGGAAATTGTAGGTGCGGATCTTCTCGCTGCGCCCGCCGCTGCCCACCATCTTGCGGCGCGCCTCCGTGACCTCGGCCTCCTGGCGGTCTTCCTGGGCCCGGGTCAGGCGCGCCCGGAGCACGGCCATGGCCTTGGCCTTGTTCTTGATCTGGGAGCGCTCGTCCTGGCAGGTGACCACGATCCCCGTGGGGACGTGGGTGAGGCGCACGGCGGAGGCGGTCTTGTTGACGTGCTGGCCGCCGGCGCCGGAGGCGCGGTACACGTCCACCCGCAGGTCGGCGGGGTTGATGTCGATGTCGGCCTCCTCCACCTCGGGCAGGACGGCCACGGTGCAGGTGGAGGTGTGGATGCGCCCCTGGGCCTCCGTGGCCGGGACCCGCTGGACCCGGTGCACGCCGCCCTCGTACTTCAGGCGCCCGTAGGCGCCGGGGCCGGTCACCTGAACCACCGCCTCCTTGAAGCCGCCCGCCTCGGACGGCGAGGACGAGACCTCCTCCACCTTCCACCCCTTGCCCTCGGCGTAGCGGGTGTAGGCGCGCAGGAGGTCGCCCGCGAACAGGGCGGCCTCGTCGCCGCCGGTCCCGGCGCGGACCTCCAGGAAGGCGCTGGCCGAGTCGTGGGGGTCTTTCGGGATGAGCAGCCGGGTGAGGTCGCCTGCGAGGCGCTGCTCGCGCCCGGCCAGGGTGTCCAGCTCGGCGCGGGCCAGCTCGCGCAGCTCCACGTCGCCGGAGGTGCCCAGGTCGGCGGCGTCCGCCATCTCGCCGAGAACCTTCTCGTACTCGGCGTAGGTTTCCGCCACCTCGGCCACCTCGGCGGCCTCGCGGGCGTATTGGTTGTAGCGGGTGGGGTCGGCGGCCACCTGCGGGTCGGCGAGGCGGTCGGTCAGCTCCCGGTGCTTCTCGACCACCGCCAGGAGCTTGTCCTTCAAGCCCCCGGCGATGCTGGATTTGACCTCGGCCGTCACGGATGGGGTCCCCCGGCGGGGGGTGGGCGGGTCGGTCGGCGCGGGCGGGCGCCCGCTGCTACGTCAACCCGATTAGTTTTTGGCGTAGCGCTTGCGGAACCGCTCCACCCGGCCCTCGGTGTCCATGATCTTCTGGGTGCCGGTGAAGAACGGATGGCAGGCCGAGCAGATCTCCACCTGGATCGACGGCAGGGTCGAGCGGGTGGTGAACTCGTTGCCGCAGGCGCAGTGCACCTGGGCCTCCTGGTACTCGGGATGGATGGCCTTTTTCATGGCGCGAACGATCTCCGGGCGATGGCGCCCCACCCGGTGCTTGGGCGGGGCGGAAAATCCCATATGTTAGCAGTATGGGTGCCTCGGCGCCAACGGGCACGCCCTACAGGGCAAAGTGCGTGAACCTCGGCCCCTCCCCGTCCAGGGCCAGGTAGGTGAATTTCGTCAGCCAATCCCCGAGGTTGCAGTAGAAGACCTCGCGCCCGTCCCGGGTGTCGGTGACGAAGGCCGGGCTGTGGCAGTGGCCCATGACCACGCCGTCGTAGCCCTCCTCCCAGCGCTCCCGGGCGTACGCCTCCATGAGGGCCGGCAGGTGGGAGGCGGCGTAGACCCGGCCGGCCTTGTGCAGGGTGTACCGGTCGGCGACCTTGAGGACCGTCTCCGGCGCCAGAACCCTTGTCAGGGCCTTCATGGGGAGGGACCGCAGGAAGGCCCGGAGGAACCGGTAGCCGCGGTCGTTCCGGTCCACCGTGTCGCCGTGCATGAGGAGCAGGCGCCGGCCGCACAGGGTGATCTCCATGCGCTCCGGGTGGACGTCCGCGCCCAGGTGCCTCGTGAAGAAGCGCCCCACGTCCATGTCGTGGTTGCCCTCGACGTAGTGGATGCGAACGCCGCCCTCGTGCAGCTTTACGAGGCGCTCGATCACCGGGGCGTAGCGCGCCGGGGCGCGCCCAAAGCCCATCCAGTAGGCGAACACGTCGCCCAGGAGGAAGAGGTCCGAGACGCCTTCCAAACCTTCGAGGAAGGCGAGCATGCGGCGGTAGTGGGGGTCCTCCGGCAGCCCGAGGTGGGCGTCGGAGAGGAAGACGGCGCGGACCGGTTCCATGCGGCTCCCGCCGCGCCCCGCCGGGGCGTCAGCGGTTCATGGTGTCGAGGAACTCGCGGTTGCTCTTGGTGCGGCCGAGCTTGTCCAGGAGGAACTCCATGTTCTCGACCGTGTCCTTGGGCGAGAGGACCTTGCGCAGGATCCACAGCTTGTTGAGGTCCTCCTCGGGGACGAGCAGCTCCTCCTTGCGGGTGCCCGACATGGCGATGTCGATGGCCGGGAAGACGCGCTTGTCGGCGAGCCTCCGGTCCAGGTGGACCTCCATGTTGCCGGTGCCCTTGAACTCCTCGAAGATCACCTCGTCCATGCGGC
>CAZGRJ010000163.1:0-4638 GCA_964528115.1 uncultured Nitrospirales bacterium | reverse complement strand
CACCGGGCGACACCGGACGACGTGGGAGGCATCCGCCGATGCACACAAGCACCGCTCGAGAGACGACGGCCGGCGAGCCCGAGGCGATCGACCGCCGGACCCGGGGCCCGGGCCGCCGCCGAACCTGGATCGCGTGGACGATCTACCTGGCCGTCCTGGCGGCCGTCGCCGCGCTGGGGCCGGGCGGGCTGTAGGGATTCGGGGACGCGCCCGCCGGGCTACAGCGGGCGGGTGACGACCCGGATCTCCGGGTCCTCCTCGCTGGGCCGCACGGAGAAGCCCAGTTCCCGCACCAGGCCCAGCATCCGGGTGTTGGCGGCCAGGACCTCCCCCTCCATGGTGGACAGGCCCCGGCGGCCGGCGATCTCGATCAGGCGCAGCATGAGGCGCGAGCCGATCCCCTGGTGGTGCCAGGCGTCGGCCACCACCAGGGCGAACTCGCAGGACTCCCCGTCCGGGTTGGTCGTGTAGCGCGCCACCGCGATCTCGGTCTCCTGCCCTTCCGGCCCGGCGACGGCGACCAGGGCCATCTCCCGGTCGTAGTCGATCTGGGTGAAGCGCACCAGCATCTCCGGGGTCAGCTCGGCCAGGGCGTGCATGAACCGGAAGTACTTCGACTCGGCCGACAGGCCGCGCACGAAGGTCTGCTCGATCCCCGCGTCCTCCGGGCGGATGGGACGGACCGTGACGTCCGTGCCGTCGGCCAGCTGGAAGCGGCTCACCAGGTCCGCCGGGTACGGGTGGATGGCCATGTGGTCGTAGCGCCCCGCCTGCCTCGCGTGGGGGTCCACGGTGATGCGGGCGTCCACGGCCACGGCGCCGTCCTCGTCGGCCAGGAGGGGGTTGATGTCCATCTCCAGCACCTGGGGCAGCTCGCAGGCCATCTCCGAAACCCGGATGAGCACCTCGGCCACGGCGTCCACGTCCGCCGCCGGCTGGTTGCGGAAGGGGCCCAGGAGCTTGGCCGCCCGGGTCTGGTCCATGAGGCGCCGGGCCAGAAAGCCGTTCAGGGGCGGCAGCGCCACGGCCCGGTCGCGCACGATCTCCACCGCCGAGCCCCCGGCCCCGAAGGCGATGGCGGGGCCGAACACGGGGTCCCGCACCACCCCCACCACCAGCTCCCGGCCGTGGCGCGAGCGGGCCATGGGCTCCACGGTCACGCCGGTCACGCGGGCGTCCGGGCGCCGCGCCTTCACCGCCTCCAGGAGCTCCGCGTACACCCGCCGCACCTGGGCCGCGTCGGCCACCCCCAGGCGCACGCCGTCCACGTCGGCCTTGTGGGTCACGTCCGGCGAGGCCACCTTCATGGCCACGGGGAAGCCCACCGACTCGGCCACCACCAGGGCCTCGGCGGCGGAGCGTGCCTCCACCGCCCGGACCACCGGGATGCCGAAGGCGGCGAGGACCGCCTTGGACTCCACCGTGGTCAGGGTGGTGCGGCGCTCCGCCAGGGCCCCCTCGATGATGAGCCGCGCCCCCTCCACGTCCGGCTCCGAGCGCTTCCCCCGGGGGCCGGGGACCTCGAGCAGGAGCTGCTGGTTGTGGTGGTGGTGGCTCAGGTAGGCGTAGGCCTCCACCGCCGCCGCCGGGGTGCGGAAGTGGGGCAGGCGGGCGCGGGCGAACAGGCGCCGGCTGGAGGCCACGTGGGCACCGCCCATCCAGCAGGCGAGCACGGGCTTCCCGGTCTCCTTGGCCGCCTGGACCACCTGGCGGGCGGCCTTCAGGGGGGCGGTCATGGCCTGGGGGGTCAACAGGGAGAGGACGCCGTCCACCCCGGGATCGGCCAGGACCGCCTCCAGGACCTCGCGGTAGCGCTCGGGCGGGGCGTCCCCCAGGATGTCCACCGGGTTGCCGTGGGACCAGTGGCCGGGCAGGATCTTGTCCAGGCGGTCCAGGGTCTCCTGGGAGAGGGTGGTCACGTCCAGGTCCAGGTCCACCGCCCGGTCCGCCGCCAGGACGCCGGGCCCGCCGCCGTTCGTCACGATGGCGAGCCGCTCCCCGGGCGCCCGGGCGCCGCTGGAGAGGAGCTGGGCGGCGGCGAAGAGCTGCCCCACGGTGAGGGCCCGCACGGCGCCCGCCCGCTCCAGGGCGGCGTTGAACACGTCGTCGAAGCCCACCATGGCCCCGGTGTGGGAGACGGCCGCCTGCACCCCCTTGCGGTGCCGGCCCGCCTTCACCACGACCACGGGCTTCAGCCGGGCGGCGGCGCGCAGGCCGCTCATGAACCGGCGCGGGCGCTTGACCCCCTCGATGTACAGGAGAATCGCCCGGGTGGCCGGGTCCAGGGCCAGGTAATCGAGCAGGTCGCCGAAGCTGATCTCGGAGGCGTTGCCGAGGGAGACCACGGCCGAGAAGCCCACCTCCCGCTCGAGGGCCCAGTCCAGGATGGCGGTGCACAGGGCGCCGGACTGGGAGACCAGGGCCAGCTCCCCGGGCAGGGCGGCCTTGGTGCCGGAGCTCTTGTTGAAGGTGGCGTTCAGGCCCGTGGGGGGGACCATGATCCCCAGGCAGTTGGGCCCCAGGATCCGCACCCGGTGGCGCCGGGCGGCCTCCAGCATGGCCTCGGTCAGGGCCGTACCCTGGGGCCCGGCCTCGGCGAACCCGGCCGAGAGCACCACCGCCGCCCGCACCCCGTACTCGCCGCAGCGCCGGATGATGCCGGGCACGGTGGGCGCGGGGGTGGCGATTACGCCCAAGTCCACCGGGTGGCCGATGGCCTCCAGGTCGGGGTAGCTGGGGGCGCCGCGCAGGTGCTTGCGCTTCGGGTTGACGGCGTAGACGGGGCCGGCGAAGCCGCCCTTCAGCAGGTTGCGGTAGACCTCCGTGCCCACCGCGCCCGGGCGGTCGCTGGCGCCGAACACGGCCACCGAGCGTGGCCGGAAGAGCCGGTCCAGATAGTGTCGGCCCATACCTCTCTCTTCGGCCCCGGCCCGTCTTTCACCCGATACCGCCCCGCTACTTGATTACCACGCGGGGTGCCCCCTGTCACCGGGAGCGTGACGGGAATTCGCCCGGGGCCGCGCGCGGAGCGGGCCGACCGGCAAGGGTCAGAACGAGATCCGCACGCCCGTCGTGACGACGTCCACCGGGTCCGCCTCGCCCCCGCCCGGCGCCTGCCGGTCCCCCTGGACGCGCTCGAGGTTGGCGTAGACGATGTACGGATTGAAGTTCCGCTCCCACCCGACGCCGTACCGCTCGCCGAAGATCTTGAAGGCGGCCGACTCGAAGGTGCCGCGGGAGAAGCCGTAGTCGATCGACACGCCCTGGTTCTCGCTGAGCGCGTAGGCCGCCTTGGCGTAGTAGGCGAAGTTGGTGAACTGGTTGTTGTCCGCCGGGTGCTGCAGGCCGTAGGCGGCGGTGACGCTGAGGCCGGTCGGCAGGAGCACGGAGCCGGAGGCCACCCAGCTGTCCTCGGCCTCCGTGTTCGCGCCGGCGGTGATCGTCGTGGCGTTCTCGACGTTGCGGTTGTAGCCGAGCGCGGCCCTGGCCTGCATGCCGCTCTGCAGCGTGCCGGAATAGCGGGCCCCGAACTGCCACGCGTCGTCGTTGCCGAGGGTGGCGCCGAACTGGAAGCCGGAGTACTCGGGGGAGTAGTAGGTGATGCCGTCGGCCCGCATCGGCTCGTAGTCGCGGAACAGCTCGCCGGCCGTGACGCCCAGGGAGCCGGTGCCGTCCGTGACGTCGATGCCGGCCCAGCGGCGGTTGTCGTTGTTCTGGGCGTGCCGGGTGTTCGACAGGTCCACGCGCCCGGCATAGCGGTTGAACCCGGGCTGGAAGCCGAGCTTGACCTTGCCGCTCCCGCCGCTGTCCCACCAGACGTAGCCGCTGCGGGTCTCGGCGTTGCGGTTGCCGGTCTCGTCCGAGAAGTCGGCCTGGTCCGAGGGGTTGGTGGGCACGGTCGTCTCGAGCTTGAAGCCCCAGGACATGCCGTTGCCGTAGTCGTTCTTGGTGCGGCCCCTGAGGTAGATGCTGTTGGGGTAGGCGCCGTTGTTCAGGAACTGCGTCCCCGACGACACGCCGTTGCCGCCGATGCGGATGATCTCGTCGATGCTCGCTCCGAACCGGAGGTCCATGTTCCCCGTGTTCAGCGTGATCGGGATGCCGGTGTCCTTGCGGGCCATCTCGGCCCGCGCCGGCCCGGCGCACAAGACCACGGCCGCGGCGCACGCGACCCACGCCGTCACGACCCGCGCCCGCATGGGCGGCGTCCAATCCCTGTCCATGTGTCCCCTCTCTCGCAATAGGTGCATTGCGCCCCGCGCCCCCGTATCGGCGCGTCCACGCGAGGCCCGGCAATCGATTCACGCAACGTTAGCAGAGTTTGATTTGACCGGACAAGGCGCCCCGGACCCGGTGCCATCCCTGCCGGGGCCGGCGGCGAGAAATCCCTAAGCCCGCCGGGCGGATCGTCCGAAACAGGGCCTCGGGCGGCAGTTTTTCCGAACAACCGAGCGAGGCCTCTTCATTGTCCGCGGGCGCGCGCCGCGCCCGACACGAGGGAGAGTGCCATGTCCGGCGGGTCCGAGCGCCGCGGATGCCCCTTCGCGCCGTCCCGGCGCGCCAAACGCCTGCAGTCGGGCGCGACGCGCCTGGGAACCGCCCTGCCGATCGGCATCCTGGCCCTGGTGGCGCTCGCGG
>CAZGRJ010000162.1:0-4682 GCA_964528115.1 uncultured Nitrospirales bacterium | reverse complement strand
CTGGTGCAGAACGAGTTCTGGAACAACGACGCCCTGTTCATGCCCCAGTTCCACCCGGCGCGGGACATCCACGACGTCTACTTCGTGGCCGAGCCCAAGTATTCGAAGCCCGTGTCGGAGCCGTTCTTCTCGGCCGTGGCCGCGGCCCACGCAGACGGCGGCGGCACCGGCTCGCGCGGCTGGGGCTACGCCTTCCGCGAGATGCAGTCGCGCCGCCTGGTCCTGCGCAGCCAGGGCACGGCCGACTCGGCCCGCAAGCTGGCCGAGGGGCCCGACGTGCCGGGCAAGTACTTCTCCATCGCGCGCTGCTTCCGCTACGACCAGGTGGACGCCACCCACGCCCCGGACTTCTTCCAGGTGGAGGGCATTGTTTTGGGCCCCGATATCCATTTCAGGACCCTGCTCGGCCTCCTGAAGCTGTTCGCGAAGGAGCTTGCGCGGGCGAGCGAGGTGCGCTTCGCCCCGGCCTACTTCCCGTTCACCGAGCCCAGCGTGGAGATCCACGTCCAGCACCCCAAGCTGGGCTGGATGGAGCTGGGCGGCGCCGGCCTGTTCCGCCCCGAGGTCACCCGCCCCCTGGGCGTGGACGTGCCCGTGATCGCCTGGGGCCTGGGGCTCGACCGCATGGCCATGGTGGCCCTGGGGGTGCACGACATCCGCGACCTGTTCTCCAGCGACCTGGACCGCATCCGCGCCATGCGCCCGGTCTGGTAGCAAAAACCCGCGTGCCCACCATCACCATCCACCGCGACGACCTGGAGCAGCTCCTGGGCGTCCCCTTCGCCCCCGAGGCGTTCGAGGAGCAGCTTGCCCTGGTGAAGGGGGAGCTGGACGACTACGACGCCGGCACCGGCGAGGTGCGGGTCGAGCTGAACGACACGAACCGCCCCGACCTGTGGTGCGTGGAGGGCATCGCCCGCCAGATCCGCGCCCGGCGCGACGGGTCGCTGCCCGCGTACCCGTTCTTCCAGGGCGGCCGCGAGGCCGCCCGCAGGATCGTCGTGGACCCCGCCGTGACCGACGTGCGCCCGTACATCGGGGCCTGCGTCGCGAGCGGCGTGACGGTGGACGAGCGCCTGCTCGTGCAGCTGGTCCAGACCCAGGAGAAGGTCTGCGAGGTGTTCGGGCAGAAGCGCAAGGGCATCGCCCTGGGGGTCTACGCCGCCGACCGCCTCGCGTTCCCGCTGAAGTACACGGCGGTGCCGCCGAGCGAGACGTCGTTCGTGCCTCTGGGCGTGGAAGAGCCCATGACCCTCCGGCAGATCGTGGAGCTGCACCCCAAGGGGGTGCGCTACGGCGACATCGTGGCCGACTTCGCGCGCTGGCCGCTGCTCCTGGACGACGCCGGGACGGTCCTGTCGTTCCCGCCCGTGATCAACAGCCGCGAGGTGGGCGAGGTGAAGCCCGGCGACAGCGAGCTGTTCCTCGAGGTCACGGGCACCGACCTGCGCATGGTGGCCCTGGTGGTGAACATCCTGGCCGTCAACCTGGCCGACCGGGGGGCGCGGATCGACCCGGTGGAGACGGTCTATCCCGAGCCCACGGCCTGGGGCACGGGGGTCACCCTGCCGCGCCACCTGGACCTGAGCCTGTCCGTGCCCCTGGCCGAGTTCGCCCGGGCCTTGGGGACGGAGCCCGCGGCCGACGAGGCGGCCCGGGAGCTTGCCGCCTACGGCTACGAAACCCACGCGGAGGACGGGGCCGAGCCCGCCGTGCGCGTGACCGTGCCGCCGTACCGGGACGACATCCTGCACCCGGTGGACGTGATCGAGGACCTGGCCATCGCCATGGGCTACGACCGGTTCGAGCCCCAGATGCCGGCCGAGTTCACCGTCGGGACCCTCCTGCCGACGGAGCGCCTCTCCGACCGGGTGCGCGAGGCGATGGTGGGCCTGGGGTTCCAGGAGGTCCTGGGCAACGTCCTGGTGGCCCGGGAGGAGCTGACCGACCAGATGGAGCTGGCGGGCGGCGTCCCGGTCAGCGTGGCGAACCCCATGACGGCCACCTACGGCGTCCTGCGCAACGCCGTCCTGCCGTCGCTGTTGCGCGTGGAGCGGGAGAGCGGCAAGGCGTTCTACCCCCACGCCCTGTTCGAGGTGGGCGAGATCGCCGTGCCGGACGACGACGCCCCCATGGGCAGCGAGACCCGCGTCCACGTGGCGGCGCTCCTGGCGCACCCGGAGGCCAACTTCTCCGAGCTCGCCGCGCGCCTGGAGATGCTCTGCTACGACCTGCGCATGGAGCAGTCCCTGGAGCCCGTGGACCACGCCACGTACATCCCGGGCCGCGCCGGGCGTGTCGTCGTGGGCGGCTGGGAGGCGGGGATCATCGGCGAGGTGGCCCCGGCGGTCCTGGGCCACTGGGGCATCACCGTCCCCTGCGCGGCCTTCGAGCTGAACCTCACCCAGGTGGTGCGCCACCTGGGCGGCGGCTGAGCCCCGCTACATTCTCAAGAGGTCGTTGATCGCCGTCTTCGCGCGGGTGCGCTCGTCCACCTGCTTGACGATCACGGCGCAGTAGAGCCCCGGCGCCCCGTCCTTGCCCGGCAGGGTGCCCGGCACGACGACGGCGTAGGGCGGCACCCGGCCGGTGGTGACCTCGCCGGTCTGGCGGTTCACGATCTTGGTGGACGCGCCCAGGTACACGCCCATGGAGATCACGGCGCCCCGCTCGACGACCACCCCCTCGGCGACCTCGGCCCGGGCGCCGATGAAGCAGTCGTCCTCCACGATCACCGGGCCCGCCTGGAGCGGCTCCAGCACGCCGCCGATGCCGGCCCCGCCGGACAGGTGGACGCGCTTGCCGATCTGGGCGCAGGAGCCCACGGTGGCCCAGGTGTCGATGAGCGCCCCCTCGTCCACGTAGGCGCCGATGTTCACGTAGCTCGGCATGAGCACGCAGCCGGGCGCGATGTAGGCCCCCTTGCGCACCGTGGCCGGGGGGACGACGCGCACGCCGTCGCGGCGGAAGTCGTCCTCCGTGTAGCCGGCGTACTTGAGCGGCACCTTGTCGAAGTGGGGCGCCCCGCCCGCGCCGCCGGGCATGATCCGGTTGGCGTTCAGGCGGAAGGAGAGCAGGACCGCCTTCTTGAGCCAGGCGTTCACCGTCCAGCCGTCCGGGCCCGGCGACGCCACGCGGAGCCGGCCCCGGTCCAGCAGGTCGATGGCGGCGGTCACGGCCTTTTGGACCTCCTCGGGGGCCTTGTCCGGGCCGTAGCCCTCGCGGGCCTCCCACGCCGCGTCGATCGCCCGCTCCAGGTCCGGCATCGCCTCCGCCTCAGCCATGTCCGCCTCCCGCCCGCGTTGCCTCCGAATGTCCCCGGCCCGCCGCCAGCACGTCGCGGATGCGCCCCGCCGCCTGGGCGCAGCGCGCCGCGCTCTCGACCATCGCCACGCGCACGTAGCCCGCGCCCGGATGGGTCCCGTCCACCTCCCGGGACAGGTACGCCCCGGGCAGCACCGTGACGGCGCCCTCGGCGTAGAGCCGCCGGGCGAACGCCTCGCCCGGCGTCAGGCCGTCCGCGTCCGGCCCGGCCGCGCCACTCGGCACCGGGAGCCACAGGAACATGCCCGCGTCCGGCGCCTTCGCCCCCAGCAGCGGCCCGAGCACCTTCAGGACCTCGGCGAACTTGTCCCGGTACGCGGCGCGGCTCGCCACCACGTGGGTTTCGTCGTCCCACGTCGCCGCCGCGGCGCGCTGGACCGGCAGGGGCACCGAGCTGCCGGCGTAGGTGCGCAGGCGCAGGTAGGGGACCAGGACCTCCGCGTCCCCGGCAACAAAGCCGCACCGCGCGCCGGGCAGGTTGGAGCGCTTGGAGAGGGACTGGAAGGCGAGGCAGCGCGAATAGTCCGTGCGCCCGAGCCCCGCCGCGGCCTGCAACAGGCTCCACGGCGGGCGGCCCTCGTCGGGGTAGATCTCCGAGTAGCACTCGTCCGAGACCAGGACGAAGTCGTGCCGGTCCGCCAGCGTAATGAGCTTCTCCAGGTAGGCCCGGTCCGCCACCGCCCCGGTGGGGTTGGCGGGGGTGCACAGGTAGAGCAGAGCCGTCCGGTCCAGGACCTCCGGGGGAAGGCCCGCGTAGTCCGGCAGGAAGCGGTTCTGCGCCAGGGCCGGGACGTAGTGCGGCGTGGCTCCGGCCCACAGGGCGGCGCCCTCGTAGATCGGGTAGAAGGGGTTCGGCACCAGGACTTTCGTCTTGCCCTCCCGCCCGGTCACGGCCTGGGCGACGGAGAAGAGGGCCTCGCGGGTCCCGGCGCAGGCGACCACCTCCCGCTCCGGGTCCAGCCCGGGCAGGTCGAACCGGCGCCGCAGCCAGCGGGCGGCGGCCTCGCGGAAGGGGCCCTCGCCCGGGGTCGTGGGGTAGCGCCCATAGCCCGCCGTCTCCCGCGCCAGGGCCTCCAGGAAGACCGCCGGGGCCGGGTGGCCGGGCTCGCCCAGGGCCAGGGCGATGGGGGTCAGGTCGCGGGGCGGCTCGATCCCGGCCAGGAGCGCGCGCAAACGCTCGAAGGGGTACGGCGGCAGTTCGGCCAGGCGAGGATTGACGGGCGGCACGATGAGGCCGTCCTCAGCGGGGGTCGGCGCGGGGGGCGGACGAGGCGGGTCCGGTGGGCGACGCCGGCACGGTCTGGAACTGGGCGTCGATGTTGTCGAGCAGCTCCCGGGTGCGGTGGTCCAGGTCGGCC
>CAZGRJ010000161.1:2808-4688 GCA_964528115.1 uncultured Nitrospirales bacterium | reverse complement strand
GGGGCCGGGCTGGGGTGAGCGACGGGGATCGAACCCGCGACCACAGGAATCACAATCCTGTGCTCTACCGACTGAGCTACGCTCACCGAGCCCTGACAAGGAACCGGCCCCCTCGCGCCCCAGCCGG
Source organism: uncultured Nitrospirales bacterium (assembly GCA_964528115.1). GTDB lineage: Bacteria > Nitrospirota > JACRHL01 > JACRHL01 > JACRHL01 > CAZGRJ01. The sequence continues at coordinate 4,561 of CAZGRJ010000161.1, read as the reverse complement.
TTGTGCCGGGTGGTGCGCCTGAGAGGGCTCGAACCTCTGACCCGCGGCTTAGAAGGCCGCTGCTCTATCCCGCTGAGCTACAGGCGCGCGAGGTAACGAACCGCCCTTGTTCTCAAAGTTCTCAAACGAAGGGTCACGCCGTTCCGAACCCGCCGCGTCCGTGTGGAGCGCGGCGGGCATTCCCGCGGCCCGGCGTCCCGGGCTGGTCGGGGCGAGAGGATTCGAACCTCCGACCCCCTGCTCCCAAAGCAGGTGCGCTACCGGGCTGCGCCACGCCCCGGAAATGCCCGTCACCGCCGGGAGGCAAAGGCGTTGATTTGTAGCCGCTGGCGGGTTGTTCTGTCAAGCGCCGGAGCGCCCGCAGGGCCGGATTCCCGTTGACGGACAAAAGGGCCGCTGGTATGCTGCCGTATTCTGCCGGAGCCCCGATGGGGGGCGTGATCATCCGGGGCCGTGACGGCCCGACGCGTGAAGGAGCGAGGGAAGTGCGGATGAAGCAGAGCGAGACACGCACCAACTGGGACGAGATCCGCGAGATCCTGGAAGGCCAGCGCAAGGACATCCTCGCCCTCTCCGAGGAGATCATCGCCAAGGGGAGCATGGGGACCGACGGCACCAACTTCCCGGACATGTCCGACCAGGCCACGGCGGAGCAGGACCAGAGCCTGAACATGCGCATGCGCGGCCGCGAGCAGAAGCTCCTGGTGAAGATCGAGGAGGCCCTGGAGCGCATCGCGAACGGCACCTACGGCATCTGCGAGGTGTGTGAGGAGCCCATCGCCTACGAGCGCCTCAAGGCCCGCCCGGTCACCACCCTCTGCATCGACTGCAAGACCGAGCAGGAGGCCCAGGAGGCCATCGAGCGCGACTAGGCGCGCGCCCCGGCTCCCCGCCGGACGTTTCCCCTCCGTCACAATCCGGTGTTCGTGTAGGATGCGGCCCCAGGCGGCCGGCGCCCCAGCGGGTACAATCGCCCCGCCCCCGCGCGAAGCCGGCCGGACGGTCAGGCGCGGGCGAGGACGGCGGCGACCAGCTTCTCGATCCCCTCGGCCGCCTCGGAGATCGTCTTCGCGCTCATGTAGGCCGGCGTCGAGACCACCTTGTTCGCCTCGTCCACCACGATCTCCGTGACCGGCGTCTCCACGTGCCGGGCCCCCATGCGCTCGATGGCGGCGGCGGTCTCCGGGTCGGAGCCGATGGTCAGGTCGAGCCGGATCTCGCCCCCGAAGATGCGCGCCACGGCCGCCGGGGCGATGCACATGGCGCCGATGGGCTTGCCGGCCTGATGCATCTGCTTGACCAGCCGCGTCACGTCGCCGTGCACCGTGCAGTCGGCGCCCTTGAACGCGAAGGTCGAGAGGTTCTTGGCCGCGCCGTAGCCGCCCGGCAGGATCAGGGCGTCCAGCTCGCGCGCGGTGACGTCCCGGATGTCCTTCACCTGGCCTCTGGCGATGCGCGCCGATTCGATCAGGACGTTGCGGGCGGCGCCCGCCTCCTCCTCGCCGGTCAGGTGGTTGATCACGTGCGCCTGGTCCACTTCGGGCGCCATGCACACCGCCGCCGCCCCGGCCCGGTCCAGGGCCAGGAGCGTGATCACCGCCTCGTGGATCTCGGTCCCGTCGTACACGCCGCTCCCCGAAAGCACCACGCCCACTCGTTTCATGCCTGCTGCCCTCCTCTTCGGATCGGGCGACCCGCGGCCCCCGCAAGGGCATTTATAGCACCCCGCCGCACGACGTGGCACCCCGCCGCC
>CAZGRJ010000161.1:1592-2708 GCA_964528115.1 uncultured Nitrospirales bacterium | reverse complement strand
CCGCGCCTGACCGCCGTGCGCGCCGCCGCGAGGTCCTGGATCGCCCCCCTGGGGCTGGTGCTGGCCGCGATCGCGGTCCACCTGGACGGGCTCACGGGCGGGTTCATCTTCGACGACCTGGCGGCGGTGCGGGACAACCCGAAGGTCCACGGGCTCTCGCACCTGCCGGAGCTGCTCGGCTTCGGCCACGGCCGGTTCGGCTTCCGCCTGGTGCGCGACCTCTCGTACGCCCTGGACTACACCATCGGGGGGCTGCACCCCCTCGTCTACCACGTCTCCAACGTCCTGATCCACGCCCTGGTGGTCTGGCTCGTGTGGCGCCTGGCGCTGCGCTTGGGGTTAGGGCGCACGGGGGCGTTCTGGGCGGGGGCGGTGTTCGCCGTCCACCCGGTGCACGTGGACGCGGTGACCTACATCTCGGGGCGTCGCGACGTGCTCTCCACGGCCCTCTACCTGGGCAGCCTCCTCGCCTTCGCGCGCTTCCGGGACACCGGAGGCGGGGCGCGGCGGGGTCCCTGGTGGCTCGTGCTGGCGGCCGTCCTCGGCGTGCTCGGCGTCTCGGCCAAGGAGATGGCGGCCACCTTCCCGGCGGCATGGCTCCTGTACGACGCCTGCGTGACGGGGCGCGAGCGGGGCACCGGGATCGTGGCCGGCGCGTGGGCCGCGCTCCGCCGGCGCGCGTGGCTGTACGGTGGTGGCGCCGTCGTGGCCGCGGGGCTCATCGCCTTCGTGGTGATCGTCCAGCGCTCCACCCTGGACGCGGGGCCCATGGGGGGAAGCTGGGGCACGCACGCCCTCACCGAGGCCGTGATCCTCGCGTACGCCGTGCGGCTGGTGCTCTTTCCCACGAGCCTGCTCATCGACTACCAGCACTTCTTCGAGCCCTACGTGACGTCCCTCGGCGATCCGCGCCTGTGGGCGGCCGTCGCCGTCCTGGCGGGCGTGATCGCCCTGTGCGCTTGGGGTCTCCGGGGCCGGCGGGGGCCGGCGTTCGCGGCGAACTGGCTGTGGATCACGTACCTGCCGGTGATGCAGATCGTCCCCCACCCGGAGCGCTTCGCCGAGCACTACGTCTACCTGCCCTCCGTGGGGGCGGCGCTCCTGTTCGGGATGGGG
>CAZGRJ010000161.1:0-1492 GCA_964528115.1 uncultured Nitrospirales bacterium | reverse complement strand
GAACGCGCGGACCCGCGTGGCGGCCGTCGCCCTGGCGTCGGTCGCCGTGCTCCTCTTCGCGGCGGGGACGTGGCACCGCAACCGGGCCTTCCAGAGCGAGATCACGATCTTCGAGGCGGCCTTGAAGGTCCACCCGCGCGCGCCCCGGGTCTGGAACAACCTGGCCCTGGCCTACGAGGAGTCGGGCGACCGGGCGCGCGGCATCCGGCTGCTCACGGGCGCCATGGGCGTGACCCGGGACCCGCTCCTGACCTCCAACCTGGCGGGCATGCTGGGCCACGACGGGCGCTGGGACGAGGCCCTGCGGTGGCTCCTGGACGCCTACGCCCGCACCCCCAGGGACCCCCACGTGCTGGGGCAGCTGGGGCTGACCTTCTACCGCCTGGGGCGCCTGGCCGACGCGCGCCGCGCCTACCACGAGTTGCTGGCGGTGCAGCCGGGCAACCTGGACGGCCACCTGGGGCTCGGCAACACGGAGCGGGTGGCGGGCGACATGCGGGCGGCGGCGGGGCAGTACGGGATCGTGGTCCGGCGCCGGCCGGACGACGTGAAGGCCTGGACGGGCCTGGGGATCGCCCGCATGGGGCTCGGCGACGCGGCCGGGGCCCGGGCGGCGTTCGAGCGGGTCCTTAAGCTCCAGCCGGACGACGGCAACGCCTGGAACAACCTGGGGGTGCTGTTCCTCCGGGCGGGGGACGTGGCGGGGGCGGAGACCCGCTTCGCCCGCGCCGTGGAGGCCCCCGAGGTGGCGCCCGCGTCGTGGCTGTACCTGGCCCGGGTGCGCCTGGGCCTGGGGCGCTGCAACGGCGCCATCGAGACCCTGGACAAGGCCCGGGCCGCCCACGCGCCGCTGCCCCCGGTGGACGTGGCGGTGATCCGGGCGGAGGCCACCCTGTGCGCCCGGCCGGGCGGGCCGTGAGGCGGAAGGCGCCGGATTTGCGCGCGGGGGCGGCGTTTCGTCTATAATGGCGCCCTTTGCCACCCCGCTCCGGGGCGCGACACCTGGGGCCGAACCAGACCGAGGGGAGTCCGCATGCCGTTCTGCTACGAGACCATCTACATCCTGATGCCCGACCTCGACGACGAGGCCGTGGAGGCCGCCAAGGGCCGGGTGAACGACGCCGTCACCGCGGCCGGCGGGCGCATCTACCGGCGCGAGAGCTGGGGGCGCAAGCGCCTGGCCTACACCGTCGCCAAGCAGCAGCGGGGCAACTACCAGCTCATCCAGTACATCGGCGACGGCGCCCTGGTGGCCGAGCTGGAGCGCATGTTCCGCCTGGACGACGCCTTCATCAAGTTCCTGACCATCAAGCTGCGCCGGGACCCGGCCACCGTCGGCGACGAGGCCGCCGAGGAGGTCGCCCGCGAGGCCGAAGCGCGCGATCGGGACCGCGATCGGGACCGCGATCGGGACCGCGATCGGGACCGCGATCGGGACCGGGACCGGGACCGCGGTCCGCGCGGCGGACGAGGGGAACGCGGGGGCGGGGGC
>CAZGRJ010000160.1:2908-4704 GCA_964528115.1 uncultured Nitrospirales bacterium | reverse complement strand
ATCAACGCCGCCCTGCGCGAGGACGACTCGTGGGAGAACCACGCCTTCGACACCGTGAAGGGCAGCGACTACCTGGGCGACCAGGACGCCATCGAGATCATGTGCCGCGAGGCCCCCTCCGCCATCCGCCAGATGGAGCACTGGGGCGTCATCTTCTCGCGCGCCGACGACAAGCGCATCGCCCAGCGCCCCTTCGGCGGCGCCGGCTACCCCCGCACCTGCTACGCCGCCGACCGCACCGGCCACGCCCTCCTGCACGCCATGTACGAGCAGGTCATGCGGCGCGGCCTCCAGGTGTACGAGGAGTGGTTCCTCCTGGCCCTCGTGGTGGAGGACGGCGTGTGCCAGGGGGTCGTGGCCCTCGACATCCCCACGGGCGAATTGATCCTGTGCCGCGCCAAGGCCGTGATCATGGCCACCGGCGGCTACGGGCGCGTGTACCGCACCAGCTCCAACGGCCTGGTGAACACGGGCGACGGCATGGCGGTCGCCTACCGCGCCGGGGCGCCGCTCACGGACATGGAGTTCGTCCAGTTCCACCCCACCACGCTCAAGTCCAACGGCGTGCTGATCACCGAGGGCAGCCGGGGCGAGGGCGGCGTGCTCATCAACGCCAAGGGCGAGCGCTTCATGACGAAGTACGCCCCCCACGCCATGGAGCTGGCCAGCCGCGACGTGGTCTCCCGCGCCGAGCAGACCGAGATCCACGAGGGCCGCGGCGTGGACGGCTGCGTGCTCCTGGACCTGCGCCACCTGGGGCGCGAGAAGATCATGGAGCGCCTGCCCCAGATCCGCGACCTGGCCATCAAGTTCGCCGGCACCGACCCCATCGAGGTGCCCATCCCGGTCCGCCCCGGCGCCCACTACTCCATGGGCGGCATCCAGGCGGACAACGACGGGAAGTCGCCCCTGGAGGGCCTGTTCGCGGCGGGGGAGTGCTCCTGCGTCTCGGTCCACGGCGCCAACCGGCTGGGGGGCAACTCGCTGCTCGAGACCATCGTCTTCGGCCGCCGCACCGGGGCCGCGGCCAACGACTTCATCGCCGGCCGCCCCATGCCGCGGCCCGGCGAGCACCACCTGGCCGAGCAGGCCGGGCACATCGCGGACCTCTTGGCGAACCCCAAGGGCGAGCGGGCCGGGGCCCTGCGCGCCGAGCTGGGGACGGTCATGAACCGGCAGGTGGGCGTCTTCCGCAGCCACGACGCCCTGGCCGACGCGGTGAAGGCGGCCGGGCGCGTCGCCCGCCGCTCGAAGCGCCTGTGGGTGATGGACAAGGGCCGCACCTTCAACACCGACCTGACCGAGGCCCTGGAGTTCCAGAACGTCGTGGCCCTGGCGCGCGCCATCGTGGCCGGGGCGCTGGCCCGGGAGGAGAGCCGCGGGGCCCACTTCCGCCAGGACTTCCCGCGCCGCGACGACGCGAAGTGGATGCACCACACCCTCGCCCGGTACACACCGGAGGGGCCGGAGCTGTCCTACGGCAAGGTGCGGGTGACGAAGTACGAGCCGACCGAGCGTAGCTACTAGGCGCGGCGACTGGGACGGAGAGCGGGAATGCGGGTCGAGATCGAGGTCGAGCGCGCCTGTCCGGCGGAGGGGGTCGAGCCCCACCGGGAGCGGTTCCGGGTGGAGGTGCCCCGGCACGTCACCGTGCTGGACACCCTCATCCAGATCAAGGACGAGCTGGAGGGCTCGCTCACCTTCCGCCGCTCCTGCCGCAGCGCCATCTGCGGCTCGTGCGCCATGCGCATCAACGGCCGCTCCGGCCTCGCCTGCGACACCCTGGTGGAGACCGA
>CAZGRJ010000160.1:0-2808 GCA_964528115.1 uncultured Nitrospirales bacterium | reverse complement strand
CTGGGACTGCACCCGCTGCAACCAGTGCGTGGAGGCCTGCCCCAAGGACGTCAAGCCCATGGAGCAGATCGTGGCCCTGCGCCGCGACGCGATCCGGGACGGGCTCACGGACACCATCGGCAGCCGCCACATCACCGAGTTCATCAACATCGTGCGCCAGGAGGGACGCCTGAACGAGGGCCGCATGCCCATCAAGATGAAGAAGGGCAACCCCCTGGAGCTGGCCCTCGTGGCGCCCCTGGCCCTCCGGATGCTCCGCAAGGGCAAGCTGCCGCTTCCCTACCACCCGCCCATCCCGCGCGTGCGCGAGGTGCGCCGGATCATCGACCGCGAGGGGAGCAAGAAGTGACGCTCAGGTACGCCTACTACACCGGCTGCGCGGCCAAGGGGGTCTGCCCCGAGCTGCACGAGTCCACCCTGGCCGTGGCCCAGGCCCTCGACATGGAGCTCATCGAGCTGACCGCCTCGTCCTGCTGCGGCGCGGGGGTGATCGGCGAGCTGGAGCACGACACCCAGCTCGCCATGAACGCCCGCAACCTCGCCCAGGCCGAGCACCTGGGCCTCGACATGATGACCGTGTGCGGCACCTGCCAGGGGGTCCTCTCCCGGGCCCACAAGGAGCTGTCCGACGGGGCCACCCGGGAGCGCATCAACGGCGTGATCGCCGAGGCCGGCGGCGTGTACAACGGCCGCGCGACCCCCAAGCACCTCTTGTGGGTGCTGATCCAGGACATCGGCCTGGCCCGCCTGGAGCAGCGGGTGGTCCGGCCCCTGACGGGGCTCAAGGTGGGGCCGTTCTACGGCTGCTACATCCTGCGCCCGTCCGAGTACCTGAGCTTCGACGACCCGTACAACCCCAAGAGCCTGGAGCAGGTGATCCGGGCCCTGGGGGCGGAGCCGGTGGACTACGCCGGGCGCACCAAGTGCTGCGGCTTCCCCATCGTCCTGGAGCAGGAGCAGAACGCCATGCAGATGGTGGGCAGGAACCTCCTGGAGGCCCGCGACAAGGGCGCCGACTGCCTGGTCACGCCGTGCCCCCTGTGCCACATGAACCTGGACATCTACCAGGGACGGGCGGAGAAGGAGATGCACCGCCCCATCGGCATGCCCATCCTGCACCTGCCCCAGCTCGTGGGCCTCGCCCTGGGCCTTGCCCCCTCGGCCCTGGGGCTCCAGCGCAACATGGTGGACACCTCGCCCCTGATCGCCCAGTTCACCTAGCGGTCCCGCCCACCTCCGCGCCCGCCCTCAGGCCGCGTAAGCCCGGCTCAGGCCAACTCGTCCAGCCACAGCCCGATCTCCCGAAAAACCCGGCCGCGCTCCTGTTCCAGCAGGATCTCGTGGTACATGTCCGGGAACTCCACGTACCGACCCCGCGGGCAGCGGGCGATGAAGTCCCGCGTCGTCGCCGCATCCACCACCGGGTCGGCCCCGGCCTGCAACCCCAGAATCGGCACGGTGAGCGCCTCGGCGCGTGCGCCGACCCGCGCCGCCGTCACCTCCGCCTCGTGGAACCAGCGCGCGTTGACGCTGTGGAAGATGAGCGGGTCCGCCGCCCGCCGCCGGACTTCCTCGGGGTCGTGGCTGTGGTCGTAGGGCGCCATGACCGGCAACGACAGGCGCGGCAGCAAGCGCGCCGCGACCGCCCCCACCGCCCGCTGCCAGAGCGGCACCCGCCGCGCCAGGCGCAACAGCGGACAGGTGACCGCGATCCCCGCCACGGCGTCGAAGGGCGCCTCGCCGCCCCGGTCCAGCAGCGCCGCCAGGGCGATCAGGCCGCCCGTGCTGTGGCCCAGGAGCACCCACCCGGCGGCGGGCGTCTCCTTGCGGGCGAGGGCCAGGGCGGCGGCCAGGTCGTCCACGTAGTCGGCGAAGCGCGCCACGTAGCCGCGCGGCCCGGACGAGCGGCCGTGGCCGCGGGTGTCCATGCCCCACACGGCGTGGCCCCGGGCGTGGAGGTACGTGAAGGTGTCGCCGTAGCGGCCCGCGTGGTCGGTGTAGCCGGGGACCAGGAAGACCGCCGGGCGCGCCGGGGCGCCGGGGCTGTGGATCAGGTGGAGGTGGACGCCCGGTCGGACGTCCGGAGCTTCAAGGGTCCGTTCGGCCGTCCCGGGGGGAAAAGGGTTCCCCGCCGGGTCAGTTCCGGGCAAGGGCGATGGCGCGCTCCTCGAGCCGGGTCACGGTCAGGCGCGCCTCGTCCCAGGCCAGCTGGAAGTCGTTCGCCGTGGCGATGTCCACCGGCTTCGCGATGGGCGTGTAGTCCAGGCTGAGCGGGTCCACCGGGCGGCCGTTGACGTACACCCCGTAGTGCAGGTGGGTGCCGGTGGAGGAGCCCGAGTTGCCCACGTAGGCGATCACGTCCCCCTGCCGAACCCGGTCGCCGCGCTTCAGGCCCCTCGCGTAACGCGACAGGTGGGCGTACACGGTGCGGTACACGCCGTTGTGGCGGATGGAGACCATGCGGCCGCTGTCGCCCTTCCACCCCATGGTGACCACCTGGCCGTCGCCCGCGGCCCGGACCGGCGTGCCGTAGGGGGCCACGAAGTCCACGCCGTAGTGGGGCCGGATGATGCCGTACACCGGGTGGCGGCGGGCCAGGGTGAAGCGCGACGAGATGTAGCGGTACTGCACCGGGGCCGGCAGCAGGGTGCGGCGCAGGGCGCGGCCGTCCGGGTCGTAGTAGTGGCCCTTGTAGTAGAGGCCCTCCACCGACCGGCCGTCGAGCTGGATCTGGACGAAGTGGGCGGCGCCGTAGCGCTCGAACCGGCCGTCGCGCCAGACCTCGTCCACCAGCATGCGGAAGGTGTC
>CAZGRJ010000159.1:0-4759 GCA_964528115.1 uncultured Nitrospirales bacterium | reverse complement strand
GACGCCGGAGGAGACGCCGGACACCGAGGCCGCCGCCCCGGAGCCGGAGCCCGAAGCGGGGCCGGAGACCGCGGAGACGCCGGACGAGGAAGGCGTGCCCCAAGAGACCGTCTCAGAAGAGAGCGTCGCAGCAGAGACCGTGCCGGAAGAGAGCGTGGCAGAAGAGGCCGTGGCGCAAGAGAGTGCGACGGAAGAGACCGCGACCCAGGAGGCCGAGGTCGAAGAGGCCGAGGTCGAGGAGGCCCCCCCCGCGGAGCCCGCCCCCGAGGCGGCCGAAGGCGGGGAGGCCCTGCCCGCGGCGCCGATGCCCGGGGCGGACGACCTCAACTGGTACGTGGTCCAGACCTACTCCGGCTTCGAGAGCCGCGTCCAGCAGAGCCTGGAGGAGCGCATCAAGGCCGCGGGCCTGTCCGAGGTGGTGCCCCAGGTGATGGTGCCCTCGGAGGAGGTCCTGGAGATCAAGGGCGGCAAGAAGCGCAAGAGCAGCCGCAAGTTCTTCCCGGGCTACGTGCTGGTCCAGGCGGACATGACGGACGAGGTCTGGCACCTGATCAAGGACGTGCCCAAGGTCACCGGGTTCGTCGGCGGGCGCCGCCCCCAGCCGCTGGAGCCGGAGGAGGTGGGCTCGCTCCTCTACCAGCTGGAGACCGGCGTGCGGCCGCCCCGGCCGACGGCCGACTTCTCGGTGGGCGACAAGGTGCGGATCATCGAGGGGCCGTTCTCGGGCTTCGTGGCCTCGGTGGACGAGGTGATCGAGTCCCAGTCCAAGCTCAAGGTGATGGTGACGATCTTCGGCCGCTCCACCCCGGTGGAGCTGGGCTTCCTCCAGGTCGAGGCGGCGTAGCGCCGGCAACTTGAGAAACGAATCATGGCGAAGCAGATCACCGGCTACATCAAGCTCCAGATCCCGGCGGGCAAGGCCAACCCCGCCCCCCCCATCGGCCCGGCGTTGGGCCAACATGGGGTCAACATCATGGAGTTCTGCAAGGCCTTCAACGCCCGCACCCAGGAGCAGGCCGGCAGCATCATCCCGGTGGTCATCACCGTCTACAAGGACCGGTCGTTCCAGTTCATCACCAAGGTCCCGCCCGTCTCCGACCTGATCAAGAAGGCCTCGGGCGCGGCCAAGGGGGCGGCGAACCCGGTCAAGGAGACGGCCGGCTCCCTGACCCGGGTCCAGGTCGAGGAGATCGCCAAGCAGAAGATGCCCGACCTGAACGCGGTGGACCTGGAGGGGGCGGTCAAGATCGTCATGGGCACGGCCCGCAGCATGGGCATCAAGGTTTCGTAGGGGCAGTCATGGGCAAGCGCAGCAAGGCCAACGAGACGACGCTCGAGAAGCGGTTCTACGAGCTGGACGACGCCATCGCCGCCATCAAGGCGTGCGCCACGGCGAAGTTCGACGAGACCGTGGACGTGGCCTTCCGGCTCGGGGTCAACCCGCGCCACTCGGACCAGCTGGTGCGCGGCAGCGTCGTGATGCCGGGCGGCACCGGCAAGACGGTGCGGGTGGCGGTCTTCGCCCAGGGCGAGAAGGTCACCGAGGCGGAAGCCGCCGGGGCCGACGTGGTGGGCGGGGCGGACCTGGTGCAGAAGGTCCTGGACGGCTTCCTGGACTTCGACACCGTGGTCGCGACGCCCGACATGATGGGCCAGGTGGGCCGGCTCGGGAAGGTGCTCGGGCCGCGCGGCCTCATGCCCAGCCCCAAGACCGGCACGGTCACCTTCGACGTGGCCAAGGCCCTGTCGGACATCCGCTCGGGCAAGGTGGACTACAAGGTGGAGAAGGCCGGCATCGTCCACGCCCCCGTGGGGCGGGCGTCGTTCGATCCCGACAAGCTCAGGGCCAACTTCATGGCCCTCCTGGATTCGATCGTCAAGGCGAAGCCCTCGACGGCCAAGGGCCGCTACATCGAGAGCGTCACCTTGACCAGCACCATGGGCCCGGGCATCCGCCTGGACCCGGTGGCGGTCGCGCGCCTCGTCGCATAGACGCATAGGCCCCGCGCGACCTGACGACCATTCGCGGTGGGCCCTGAAGGGGCGCCGCGGACATAGCGACGACCGGCTCCCGGACGTTTTCAGTTCGGGGCCATCGAAGACCGTGGGCGCGCCCCCTTCAAGCCTGACCAGGGGGTGCTTAATGGGGAAACCCGCCCGCCGAGATGGAGGCGCCGGGGCGACGTTCACCCTCTCCCAAGGGGGTCGTCCCCAACCGCCATCACGGGCCGGGTGCCCATCCAGGGTGTCCGGCCATGCGGTTGCAGGACAGGCAACAGGGGCCCCTAGGGGGCCGGAGGGCGGACTTCATGGGGAAGGCCGCTTGGGAGAAGACAGAGGGGAACGGTGAACCGGACGGAGAAGCAGAAGCAGATCGACGCGCTGAAGGACGACTTCGCCCGCGCGAACCTGGCCGTGGTGGCCCAGTACAAGGGGCTGTCGGTGGCCCAGGTGACCGGCCTGCGCACCGAGCTGCGCAAGGTGGACGGCCGCTTCAAGGTGGTCAAGAACACCATGGCGCGCCGGGCCGCGGAGGGCGTGCCGGCCGAGGGGCTGACGGAGCACTTCCGGGGCCCGGTGGGCGTCGTGTTCGCCTATGGCGACGCGGCCGCCGCGGCCAAGGTGCTGCGCGCCTTCGGCAAGGAGGCGGAGCTGTTCGTCGTCTCGGCCGGCCTGGTGGAGGGGACGGTGGTCGACGCGGGGGGCGTCGCCCAGATCGCCGACCTTCCCACCCGGGAGGAGCTGCTGGCGCGCTTGGCGGGCTCGCTCAACAGCCCCATCGCGGGGCTGGCGAACGTCCTGGCGGGCACGGTGCGCGGCCTGGTCTACGCCCTGTCGGCGGTGGCCGAGGCCAAGGGCAAGACCGAGGCGGCCTAGGTTTTTCTGGTTCTTTTTTCCAACGGATGCCGCAGCAAACGGTAAGGAGCGATCGGTAGGAAATGGCGAAGCTGACGTCGGAGGAGATGATCTCGGCCATCGAGGAGATGACCGTCCTGGAGCTCAACACCCTGGTCAAGGCGCTGGAGGAGAAGTTCGGCGTCTCGGCCCAGGCACCCGTGATGGCCGTGGCGGCGGCGGGCGCCGGCGGTGCGGCCCCGGCCGCGGCGGAGGAGGAGAAGACCGCGTTCGACGTGGTCCTCACCACCACGGGCGACAAGAAGATCGCCGTCATCAAGACGGTGCGCGAGATCACCGGCCTGGGCCTCAAGGAGGCCAAGGACCTGGTGGAGGGCGCGCCCAAGGCGGTCAAGGAGGGGGTCTCCAAGGAGGAGGCCGAGGGCTTCAAGGCCAAGCTCGAGGAGGCCGGCGCGCAGGTCGAGGTGAAGTGACCGCGGTGCTTCGGAGGGGATCGGACCCGTCAGAAACCGCGTCGTTTACATCCACTGCGGCGACATCCGCGTTAACCGCAACCGCCGTGCGCGGGGTGAACTCCCCGTGGGCGGCGTGGTCCATTCATAGCGGGGGCAAGTAGAGACAGGCATGGTACAAACCGTCCGGTCGGGTCTGCGCGAGCGGCTCAACTACAGCAAGCAGGGGGACGTGCTGGCGATCCCCAACCTGATCTCGGTCCAGCGCCAGTCGTTCGACGTCTTCCTCCAGAAGGACATGGCGCCCGACAAGCGCGAGGAGGCGGGCCTCCAGGCCGCCTTCTTGAGCGTCTTCCCGATCGAGGGCTACAACAAGACGGCCCAGCTGGAGTTCATCGACTACGCGCTGGGCAAGCCCAAGTTCGACGTGCGCGAGTGCCTGGAGCGCGGCATGACCTACGCCGCCTCCCTGCGCATCCGTGCGCGCCTGGTGGTGATGGAGCAGGCCGATGCCGAGGGCGAGCGCTCCCCCGCCCAGGTCAAGGAGCAGGAGGTCTACCTGGGGGAGCTGCCCCTGATGACCGACACCGGCACCTTCATCATCAACGGCACCGAGCGCGTGGTGGTCAGCCAGCTGCACCGCTCGCCCGGCGTCTTCTTCAGCCACGACAAGGGCAAGACCCACGCCAGCGGCCGGCCCCTCTACTCGGCCCGGGTGATCCCCTACCGGGGCTCGTGGCTCGACTTTGAGTTCGACGCCAAGGACCTGCTCCACGTGCGTATCGACCGGCGCCGCAAGATGCCGGCCACCGTGCTCCTGAAGGCCTTCGGGTACTCGAGCGAGGACATCCTCTCGATGTACTACCCGGTGGAGGAGGTCAAGGTGGACGGCGAGGTGGTCACCGCCGAGCTGAACGGCGAGATCCACGCCGGCCTGCGCGCCACGGTGCCCATCGTCAACCCCAAGACGAAGGACGTCATCGTCAAGGAGGGCAACAAGATCACCAAGGCGGCCGTGCGCCGCATGGGTGACGCCGGGGTGACCACCATCCCCATGCAGCGCGCCGACCTGATCGGCCGCGTGGCGGCCCACGACATCCTCGACCCCAATAGCGGCGAGGTCCTCCTGCCGCGCAACGAGGAGCTCACCGAGGAGAAGCTCGTCGAGGTCCAGGCCGCCGGCATCGACCACCTCTCCCTGCTGTTCATCGACGGCGTGAAGGTGCTGCCCGTCATCCGCGACACCCTGGCCCTGGAGAACGTCCAGAGCCCGGACGAGGCCAAGGTCGAGGTCTACAAGCGCATCCGCCCGGGGGAGACCCCCACCGTGGCCGCCGCCCAGGCCCTGTTCCAGGACCTGTTCCTGAACCCCAAGCGCTACGACCTGTCCCAGGTCGGGCGCCTGAAGATGAACGCCAAGCTGGGCATCAAGCTGCCCCTGGAGCACCGCA
>CAZGRJ010000158.1:0-4824 GCA_964528115.1 uncultured Nitrospirales bacterium | reverse complement strand
ACCAGATGCTGCGCATGCGCATCGGCGGCGCCCGGCCCCTGCACATCAAGGACGCCACCGACGCCGACCTGGTGAACCGGCGGGTCCAGGTGATGGACCACTGCTACGGCTGCACCGCCGGGGCCGGCTCCTCCTGCGGCGGGGCGCTGGCCTAGGGGGCGTCCGACCCGCCGTCGTCCCGGCGCCGGCGCCGCCCGGTCCCGGCCACCACCAGCGTCACCTCGCCCTTCACGGTCTTCCTGCCGAAGGCCGCGAGCACGTCCGAGACGGGCCCGCGCACGACCTCCTCGTGGCGCTTGGTCAGCTCCCGGCAGACGGCCACCTCGCGCTCCCCCATCACGTCCCGGATGTCGCCCAGGCATTTCAGCAGCCGGTGGGGCGACTCGAACAGGACCACGGTGTGGGGCAGGTCGGCGAGCTCCGCCAGGCGCCGCCGCCGGGCCGCCGAGCGGTTCGACAGGTAGCCCACGAAGGTGAAGGCGTCCGTGGGCAGGCCCGCGACGGACAGGGCCGCCACCGCCGCGCTCGGCCCCGGCACCGCCACGACGGAAAGGCCCGCCCGGTGGGCCTCGTTCACCAGGAAATAGCCCGGGTCCGAGACGAGCGGCGTGCCCGCGTCCGTGACCAGGGCCACGGACGCCCCCTCCCGCATCCGGTGGATCAGGACCGGGGCCTTCTCGTGCTTGTTGTGGTCGTGGTAGCTGGTGAGCTGGGCGTGGATGCCGTGGGCCGAGAGGAGCTTGCGGGTGTGGCGGGTGTCCTCCGCCGCCACGATGTCGGCGGTCCTCAGGACCTCCAGGGCCCGCAGGGTCACGTCGCCCAGGTTCCCGATCGGGGTGGCGACGACGTACAGGACCCCGGCCTCCATGGGGACCGGATGGTACCATGCGGGGCATGGAGGGCCTGGACGCCGAGGCGGACGCGGTGCGCGCGGCGTGGGCGCGCGACGGCTACTCCTGCGACCTGTGGGTGGACCCGCCGGGGCAGGAGTGGCGCGACTTCGTCCACGCCACGGACGAGCGCGTGCGCGTCCTCGCGGGCACCATCGAGCTGACCACGGGCGGCCGCACGGAGCGCCTGGGGCCGGGCGACGAGGGCTTCATTCCGGCCCGCGCCGCCCACACCGTCCGGAACGTGGGCGGCACCACGGCCCGCTGGCTGTACGGCTACCGGAAGGCCGCCTGAAACGCCCGCCGGCGTTGTCCCCGCCGGCCCCTTTGCCGTAATCTGTACGTCCTTTCGCCGCCGGCCAATCCCGATGGTCGCCGAACCACGTCTGTGCACGGGAGGGGAATGAAGCGTTTCCTCGCCGCCGCCGTGGTGCTGCTCGCCGCGGCCGCGCCCCGCGTCGCCCGGGCCGTGACCCTGGACGCCCAGGATGCCCGCGTCAGCATCAACGGCTTCCTGGACCTGCAGTACACCTACATGGGCCGCCTGCCCGCGCCCGCCACGCCGCCCGCCGTCGGCCTCACGACCCAGGACCCGATCTCCACCCTGGACCAGGACCGGCTGAACCTGATCCTGAAGGTGGACCGGGACCGGTTCCGGGTGAACGTGAACGTCTCCTCGCGCAAGGCCTACTCGGTGGGCGGGGTGGAGCCCCACGGCCAGTTCTCGTTCCAGGAGGCCTACGGCGAGTACCGGAGGAGCGAGGCCCTCAACGTGCGGGGCGGGTCGTTCCTGGTGCCGTTCGGCATCTACAACGAGATCCGCTACGCCACGTCCCTGTTCGCGCCCGTGGTCCTGCCCCAGCTGTACGAGCCGCTGCCCAACTACGCCGCCTCCGGCGGGGCCGACCACATCGTCCCGGAGGAGGGCAACCTCATGGTCTCCGGCGCCGTGGGCCCCGGGCGCGCGCGCCTGTTCTACGCCGCCTATCTGGGGACCGGCGACCGCACCCAGGCGGGCACGGACCAGAACGAGGACAAGGCCGTGGGGGGCCGCCTGACCCTGATGACGGACCAGGAGCGGCAGGGCGTCGGCGTGTCGTACTACACCACCAACGACGGCGGCGGCGAGGGTCGGCGCCACCACGTCATGACCAGCCTCGACCTGCGCCGGGGCCCGTGGGGCCTGGAGGCGGAGGCCCTGTGGCTGACCACCACGGCGCACGTCTACGACGTCTTCTCCTACTACGTCCGCCTGCGGCGCCACGTGGGGGCGGCCACGCCGTTCTTGGGGTACGACTACTTCGAGGACACGAAGAACGCCATCTACGCGGGCGGCATGAAGCGCCTGTCGACGGGCCTCAGCTACGAGGCCACGAGCAACCTGTACCTCAAGGCCGAGTACCACTGCCACGTGTTCGACGGGTCCGCCATCCCGTCCGACGCCGACTACGTCCACATGGTCCGCCTGGCGGCCATCATGGTGTTCTGACCGAGATGCGCACCTCCATCCGGATTCTCCTCGGGAGCCTCCTGTGGACCTTTGCCCTGTGCGTGGCGGCGATCGCCGCCGGAACGATCGCCCGCGCCGCCGACGAGATCGTCGTCGTGGTCAACCCCAAGGTGGGGGCCGAGACCATGACGGCGGACCAGGTGCGGGCGATCTTCCTGGGGGAGAAGGAGTACTGGAACGGCACCCGGGTGTACCCGGTCACCTTCCCCGAGGGGTCCCGGGTGATGCAGGAATTCCTGCGCCTGGGGCTCGGCATGACGATCAACGAGTACCGCAGCTGGTGGATCAAGCGCATCTTCCGGCGCGCCGACGTGCCGCCCCAGAGCGTGTCCACGCCCGAGGAGGCGGTGGAGGTGATCCGGGCCCACGCCGGGGGGATCGGCTTTTTGAGCGCCGGCGACATGGCCGAGGCGGACGGGCTCCGGCCGGTGCTGCGCCTGGGCCCGTAGCGGCCGGCGCGGCACCCCGTAGGTCGGTCCGGGGCCGGCTTGTGCAGCCTTCGGGGGGTCCCTTATCATGCCAGGATGGCCTTGGAGCGCGAGAAATCGCTGTTCGCGCAGTACCTCCAGGCCCACGGCCTGAAGCACTCGCAGCAGCGCGAGCTGATCCTCGAGACCTTCCTGGGGATGCCGCGCCACCTGACGGCGGAGGAGCTGCACCAGGAGGTCAGCCACACCGACCCCGGGATCGGCCTGTCCACCGTCTACCGCACCCTGCGCCTGTTCTGCGACGCGGGGCTGGCCAAGCAGCGCCACTTCATCGAGGGGCGCAGCTGCTTCGAGCAGGCGGTGGACGCGAACCACCACGACCACCTCATCTGCGAGGGGTGCGGCGAGATCGTGGAGTTCGAGTGCCAGGAGATCGAGGACCTGCAGCTGCAGATGGCGAAGCAGCACAAGTACACGCTCACCCGCCACCGCCTCGAGCTGTTCGGCCTGTGCCCCCGCTGCCAGGCCGACGCCGCCAAGGGCCGCGCCGCCGCGTCCTAGGCCGGCCTCACTCCCGCGTTACATCCCCGAGTTACATTCCAAGGACCGACAGGGCCTCCTCCAGCTCGGAGCGGGCGTGCATGTCGCCCACCCGGGCCGCCGTCTCGATCCCGTCCCGGTAGAGGGCCCGCGCGGCTTCGGCGTCGCCGGCGCGCTCCAGGGCCTTGCCGCCGTGGTAGTAGGCCGCGACGTAGTCCGGGTCGCGCTGGATCAGCTCGCGGAACGCCGCCACGGCCGCGGGGAGGTCGCCGGCCTTCACGTGCTCCTGGGCGATCACGTAGCGGGCGAAGCTGTTGTTCGGGTCCTTGGCGAGGAAGGCCTCGTACTGGGCGATGCGGCTCTCGGACATGGGCCCACCTGGCATAAGGGGTCGCAAGTTGCGCGGCGCTCCCGCCATTGTGGAGCAGGCCGTGCCCGGGGGCAACGCGGCCCCGCGCCGATTGACGGTGCGCGCGGGGCCTCCCTATGATGGGCCCCTTCCGCGGCCGCGCCGGGCGGGCGCGGGAGAGGAACCCATGTCAGAGATGAGCTACCGTGACGCGGGCGTCGACATCGACGCCGGCAACGCCCTGGTCGAGCGGATCAAGCCGCTCGTCGCGGAGACCTTCGTCCCCGGCGTCCTGGGGGGGATCGGCGGCTTCGGCGGCCTGTTCTCCCTGGACACCGCCGGCATGACCGAGCCGGTGCTCGTCTCCGGCACCGACGGCGTGGGCACCAAGCTCAAGGTCGCCTTCGCCCTGCGCCGCCACGACACCATCGGCATCGACCTGGTGGCCATGTGCGTCAACGACGTGCTGGTGTGCGGCGCGAAGCCCCTTTTCTTTTTGGACTACCTGGCCTGCGGCCGGCTGGACGTGGACACCGCCGCCGCGGTGGTGGGTGGCATCGCCGCCGGCTGCAAGGACGCGGGCTGCGCCCTGATCGGGGGCGAGACGGCCGAGATGCCCGGCTTCTACGCGGCCGGGGAGTACGACCTGGCGGGCTTCGCCGTGGGCGTGGTGGACCGGCCGCGCCTGATCGACGGGACCCGGGTGCGGGCGGGCGACCGGGTGATCGGCCTCGCCTCCAGCGGCCTGCACTCGAACGGCTTCTCCCTGGCGCGCAAGGTCCTGTTCGAGGCCGCGGGGGTGAAGGCGTCCGACACGTTGGCGGGGCTCGACGCCCCCGTCGGCGAGGCGCTCCTGACCCCCACCCGCATCTACGTCAAGTCGATCCTCGCCCTGATCGGGGCGTGCGAGGTGCGGGCCCTGGCCCACGTCACGGGCGGCGGCCTGACCGGCAACCTGCCCCGGGTGCTGCCGGAGGGCACGTCGGTCCGCATCGACCGGGCCGCCTGGAGCGTGCCGCCGGTGTTCGCGCACATCCGGGAGCTGGGGGAGGTGCCGGAGGCCGAGATGTTCCGCACCTTCAACATGGGCATCGGCATGTGCGCCGT
>CAZGRJ010000157.1:0-4831 GCA_964528115.1 uncultured Nitrospirales bacterium | reverse complement strand
CCCCGTACGCCAGCTTCTTCCCGTGCTCCACGCCGGGCTGGTCGAACGGGTTGACGCCGTAGAGGCCGCCGGCGAGGGTCTTGGCGGTCGCGCCCCGGGGCTTCGTTGCCCGACTGTTCCCGGTCATGCGGAACGGCCCTTGAGGTTCCGAAGCTGTGGAAGCAGCGCGGGGATGTCCCGTGCGACGATGCTCCACAGCGTGTCGTTGTCGATACCGAGGTACCCGTGGATCAGGCGGTTGCGCGTCGCGATGATCATCCGCCACGGAACCTGCGGGTTGGCGGCGCGCACCGTGTCCGGGATGTGGGTCGCGGCCTCGCCGATCAGTTCCAGGTTGCGCACCGTGGCGTCGTAGTTCAGCCCGCTGGCGACGAAGGCCGCCTGGTCCAGGCCGTCGGTGTAGGCGACCACCTTCTCGGCGCAGGCGATCATGTCGTCCAGGTAGAAGCGCCATTCGCGCGCCGGGGCGTCAGACATGGACCGCCTCCCTCTCGATCCACGGCCGCAGCTCCTCGCGCAGGGCCTTGTCGGTCACCAGGTCGACGGGGCGGCCGAACAGGTCCTCCAGGTAGAACTGCACGCCGAAGTACCGTTCGGACGTGGCCGGGCCGTCGAAGGTGACCAGGATGTCGATGTCGCTGTCCTCCCGCGCCGCGTCGCGTGCGGCGGAGCCGAACAGTGCCAGACGGGTGACGCCGTACCGCTCGGCAAGCTCCCGCTTGCTCCGGGTCAGCAGGTCCAGGACGCGCGAACGGTCCAACGGCGCTCCCACGGCCTACCCCCTCCCCCCCATCAAATCCTCAAACCCCTCCCGCCCCAGCGCCCCGTACGCCAGCTTCTTCCCGTGCTCCACGCCGGGCTGGTCGAACGGGTTGACGCCGTACAGCCCGCCCGCGAAGGCCGTGGCGACCTCGTAGAGGAAGAAGAGCTGGCCCAGGGTGAAGGCGTTCAGCTCGGGGACGTCGATGCGCATGCTGGGGCGCTGGTGCTGCGTGAGCGCCATCTCGGTGGCGGCCTGCTCGATGTTCAAGAGCTCCGCCAGCGAGTGGCCGCCCAGGTAGGCCATCGAGCCGACCTCGGGGTGGATCTCGGGGATGGCGCCCGCATCCGGGAAGCGGCCCAGCCGGACGAAGGTCACCATCTTGTCGTTCGGGCCCTCCACGAAGAGCTGGAGCTGGCTGTGCTGGTCGATCGCCCCGACCGCCGGCAGCGGCGTCTGCCCCGCGCGCACCTCGCGGCCGTCCACCCCATGGGCCTTCCCCAGGCTCTCGGCCCACAGCTGCACGAACCAGTCGGCGAAGGACGTCAGGGCGTCCGCGTAGGGCATCATCACGCAGATCGCCTTGTTCTTCCGCACGTTCGCCAGGTAGTGCAGCGCCGCCAGGTGGTAGGCGGGGTTCCCCGACAGGTCCGCCGCGCGCGTGCGGGCCTCCATGTCGGCCGCCCCGGCGAGCAGCCCCGCCACGTCCAGCCCGCACACCGCCGCCGGCAACAGCCCCACGGCGGTCAACTGGGAGAAGCGCCCCCCCACGCCGGGCGGGATCGGCAGGGTCTTCCACCCCTCCCGCGCCGCCAGGGCCCTGAGCTCGCCCTCCACGGGGTCGGTGGTGGCGATCATGTGGGCCGCCGGGTTATGGACGTGCTCCCCGAAGAAGCCCCGCACCACCATGTAGTTGGCCGCCGTCTCCGCCGTGCCGCCGGACTTGCTCACCACGCTCACGCAGGTCCACGCCGGGTCCACCATCTTCAGGGTGGCGTCCAGCGTGTGCGGATCGACGTTTTCGAGGAAGAACAGGCGCGGCCCGCCCCGGGCCTCGCGCGAGAGCAGGTTGTAGTGGACCGGCGCCAGGGCCTGGTGGGCGGCCTTGGGCCCCAGGGACGAGCCGCCGATGCCGACCAGCAGGAAGTCGTCGAACTTGGACTGGACCCACCCGGCCGTCTCCATGATGGGCCCCAGGTCCTGGTACGGCAGGTCGTAGAACGGCAGCTCGCCCGCCGCGCGCTGCTTCGCCAGGGCCTCGTGGGCCCGCTTCGCGGCGTGCTCCAGGGAGGCCAGGTCGTCCGGCGCGATGCCGTGCTCGGGGCCGACGGCATCCGCCATCATGCGCGACGTGTCGATCTCGATCCGGTGGGCCGCGGCCCACTCGGGGTCGTCCCAGGGATGTGCTCCGCTCATGCCCTCACCTGCCGTGGATGTGACGCCCGCCGCCCCGCCCGAAAGCGGGGTCATTCTGGCAAAAAAAGAGGCGGGAGGCCATCGTGCGGCCTCCCGCCTCCGGGAGCTTCATGGGGCCTCGACGTGCCGCGCGCGGCGCGCCGGGACCCTCAGGTCACTCGTAGTACGTCGGACAGCGATCCGCCACGAAGTACAGGAAGATCGTGACGAACAGCACCCAGCTCACGGTGAGCGCGTAGCCCCCGTCGAACCAGGGCGACTGGGTCGAGGTGAGGGCCTGGACGCAGTCCGGCCGCGGCTCCTCGCTGATGCAGGCCGTGTACGGCGGGTCCTTCTCCACGCCGACGTACTTCGTGTCGCCGATGATCATCGGCGGGATCACGAAGGTGCGCTGGTCGTAGTTGAACGCCGACGTCAGGTGCGCGTACTCCTTGCGCTCGCCCCACAGGGGGAAGGTGATCAGCACCGAGGTGAAGATCACCATGGCGATCAGGGTCGTCATGAACACGGGCCAGGGGCGTCCGCCCTCGCGGATGCCGTCGTAGAGCTCCCACTTCAACTCTTCGAAGGTCAGCTTTCGACCTGCCATCTCGCTTTCTCCTTCACACGGCCCGCCCAAGCCCGGCCGGGGGGAACAAAGCCCCGCCGGCCGGCGCCGGGCGCATGGTGGCTCTACTACTTCAGGCTGATCATGTAGTCCGCAAGGGCCCTTCGCTCGTCCATCGGAAGGAAGTCGAACATCTGCATGATCGACTTCGGCTGGACCGAGCGCGGGTCCTTGTGGTGCTGCAGGTGCCACGCCTTCGAGGGCATGCGGCTACCGATGTGCATCAAGTCCGGAGCCTTGCGGTCCGAGCCGATCACGGTCGGCGCCTCGCCCACGAAGTCACCGGCCAGGGGCGGCTCGCCGAAGTACTCCCAGTCCACGCTCTGCTCGGGCAGCAGGGTGTGGCAGTGCCAGCACCCCTCGCGGATGAAGATCTTCTTGCCGACCCCGATCGGGTCATGGATCATCTTGCCCCGCTTTTCGACCATGGGCTGGTTCCAGCCCTTCATCAGCGGATCCCGGATCGACCAAGCGGAGAGGCCGTAGTGCACCTGCTTCTCCAGGGCATGCTGCGTGGCCGGAATCTGGCCCAGGTAGATCCCCCCCAGACCGATGGTCATGAACATGGCCGCGGCGAACGTGACCAGGAACATGACGATACCGATCTTGTACTCCTTGTACCCACCCATGAGTGTGCTCTCCTTAAGGTTCCAAGCGAAGGACCGCTAGGTGTAATACACGGTCGCCGGCGCGTCCTTCTCGGTCACGGGCTCGCCCGCCGTGGCCGTCTTGTACAGGTTGTAGAGGAAGAGCCACTGCCCCAGCACGATGGTCAGCCCGAACAGGGACCTCCCGACCATGTAGGGGTGGGTGGCGTAGACCACGTCGATGAAGGTGGTGTTGTACACCTTCCCCGAGGCCTGGATCAGGCCGGCCAGGGTCAGGGCCGTCCAGAACCCGATGAACCCGATCGTGGTCAGCCAGTAGTGCACCGTCGCCAGCGTGCCGCTGTAGATCTTGCGCTGGAATAGCTTGGCCACCGCGTAGTACGTGGCGCCGATCTCGATGAAGGTCGAGAACCCGAGCAGCGCGAAGTGCGCGTGGGCCACGATCCAGTGGGTGCCGTGGATGTACCAGTTGATCGCCCGGGTCTGCTGGAACGCGCCCTGGAAGTTCAGGGGCACGGCCATCAGGGTCCCGGTGATCGCGAACTGCAGCGACACGTTGCTCGAGAACATGTGCCACTTGCCCTGCACCGTCAGCACCATGTTGGTGATGAAGGCCAGGGACGGGATGAGGATCATCACGCCGGACACCGAAGCGAACGACTTCATCCACTCCGGGATCGGCGCGCCCATCAGGTGGTGCGCCCCCGGCGTGGAGTAGAACGCCACGATGGTCCAGAAGTGCAGGTGCCCCACCTTGTGGCTGTAGAGCACGTTGCCCGTGACCTTCGGGACCACGTAGTACGCGATCGCCGCGGACACCGGGGTGATCCACAGCCCCAGGATGTTGTGGGCGTGCCACCAGACCATGTAGGCCTCGTTGAGGCCCGTGACCGGGAACAGGTCGGGGATGGCGCCGATGAAGTAGGTCATGAAGACCATCACCAGCGCGGCCATGAAGAACCAGATCGTGATGTAGATGCCCTGGGTCCGGCGCTGCAGCACGGTCATGAAGACGTTGATCGTGGCGAGTCCGACGATCAGGGTCAGCACGTACACGTCGATCGGCCAGATCAGCTCCTGGTACTCCCGGCCCGAGTTCGCGCCGGCCAGCAGCGAGATGGCGGCCACCACCAGGCCGATGTTCCACAGCCAGATGTTCCAGACCCCCAACTTCTCGCTCCACAGCCTGCAGTTGCACAGGGCGGGGGTCATGTAATACATGGCCGCCACGAAGGCCATGGAGATCCAGCCGAACAGCACCAGCGTGATGTGCATCGGCCGCACGCGCCCGAAGGCGAACGCCGAGGCCAGGGGGCCCATGACGTCCACGCCGTTGAGCAGGTCCGGCCAGGCGATGCGAAGGCTCGTGAAGAACCCGAACGAGGTGCCCAGGCACAGCCACACGACCGCGCTGAAGAACGCGTGCTTGGCGGCGGTACC
>CAZGRJ010000156.1:0-5145 GCA_964528115.1 uncultured Nitrospirales bacterium | reverse complement strand
GCGCGCGCTTCGAGTTCCGCTGGCAGGACCAGTTCAACCTCGGGCTCGATCCGGAAACCGCGCAGGCCTATCACGACGAGACGCTGCCGAAGGAAGCGCACAAACTGGCGCATTTCTGCTCCATGTGCGGCCCGAAGTTCTGCTCGATGAAGATCACGCAGGATGTAAGGGACTATGCGGCGACGTTGAATGACAAGGAGCAGGGGATGGCGGAGATGTCGGAGAAGTTTAGGGCGATGGGCGAGCAGGTTTATGTGGAAGCGGAAAAGGTGAAGGAGGGGAATAAGGCGTTGTAAATGAATTGGGATGGGGCGAACGAAACGGACGTTCGGGAGGAGATCGCAGCGCCGTTTTTGGCTGCTTTGGGCTATGCTAGAGGCACGCCCAACGACATTCTTCGCGAATTTTCTGTCGCCTATGAACGAATATTTCTAGGGAGGAAGAAGAAAAACGATCCGCCTTTGCGAGGTCGCGCAGACTACGTGCTCGTGGTCACAGGCGCGGCTCGATGGGTTTTGGAAATTAAGCCCCCGTCGGAGACCATCGATTGCGGCGCGATCGAACAAGCAATGTCGTACGCAAAACATCCGCAAGTATCCGCCTCATACGCAGCAATCTTAAATGGTCACCAGTTATTGGTCTTCCATTCGTCACAAAACTCGCGTGACACCCCAACTGCAAGCGTTGAAGTAACTTCAGCAGAACAGCTGGCGAAACAATTGGAGGGCCTGCTTTCCCCTTCGGCCATCAGACGCGACTGCAGCCCGCCGATCGTGGATTTAGGCACGCCACTTGCAGACGGGCTCCGATCAAAAGCACTGATAACTCGTGGCTTCATATCGTATACGGACTTCTCGTGGGACTGCAATTTTCCGTTGCCCGAACAACAAGTTGCCAATTTGGACGAGACGTGTCGAAGAATGAGCGGGTTTCGGTCTACCGTGACTGGAGGGCAAGTCTGGAGAGATGAAACCTCACGGATTAGAGCAAAATTAGATTGGACGTTGCCACACGATGACTTGTTGAAATTTGCTCAAGACAAGAAACTATTGGATGTTGAATATCTTTCACTGGGATCGACGATATCAAGCGACCAAGCCAATCCGACTATTTTTGATGTAGTTGGCGGCATGAGCGTTGTCAGAGGCGAGCGTCTTTTCGACATACTCCGGTGGGATACGAAGATTGCCGACATCGGAATGTCAATGAACTATCGCGGACAAGCTAGCGGGACGATCCAACAAAACAGATTCAGAGGAAATTTTCAGGCAGAATACGAGTCGAGCTTTCCGGCGGTACCGGGACTCAATGTCGGAATGTTCGGATTAGGTACCTTCGAGATCGAATTAGATCCTCGTTAAATAGCCCGTAGAGCGGGTTAGCGAAGCGTAATCCGCCATTTTCTTTTCGACAACCAACGCGTTATTGCGGCGGGTTACGCCTTTGGCAAACCCGCCCTACGCGCCTATTTTACCGAGTTTATTATAATGACTCTGATTACATTCCAGATCGCCTTCATATCCGACTTTGAAGGATGAAAATCTGGATTGTGCACGTACTGGTGCATCGAGTGTGCCGACACGATCGGTTTGTCGCTTTCAAACTTTCTGATGATATTACGGGCCTTACCCTCAATTAGGCCACGACTAGCCATGGAGTCTGCTACTAAAGACACCCGCCTAGCAAAAAAATCTCCCGAACCGAATACTAAGCCGTGGTCCCGAGCATAGTATGTAATAGCCAACTCAAGAAGAACACGCATTAATACTGCGATGGCATTGTCGTGATCATCAAATTGAAGCGTAAACTGGAGTTCCCTCCAGATTTTCTCGCCTCGCTCAAATTCGGCTCGATAAAGAAAGGGATTTTGGTCGGCACTCGATATCAAGTGCTTATCTTTAGGTACTCGGCCTTTTCGGACAAAAGGAGTGACCTGAATTCCGGCGTCTTCGCTTTTTTGAGTCGAGGCTGCGCGACCGATGGGCGCCACGTCAACTTCGAGGCCTTCACTTTTAAGCCTATCAAGATACCGCGATTTGCTTGCGTTGTTCCAAAGGTCTCCTAGTACGACTTTCTGGCTCGCCATATCCTCGGCAACGCGCTTTAGCGTAGCCATATTTTTTTGTTTGTCCGTCAGATAAGTCAGGGAGCCGTTCGCGAAAGAAAATCCTGCTCTTTTCCTGATCGGCTCTGAGCTAAACAAGCGCTCAAGGTTAGACCACGGCAGCTCCATTTTTTCGGGTATCAACTGCTCCGCCTTGAGAGCTCTTTCAATAGCTTCGCCCAAGCCAAAACTTGCTTTACCTGTTCTTTGGAGAAAGAAAGATTTCCCTTCAGGATCCCATTGACTGCGGCCCACGCCATCTTGGCTGCCTGTGTGCCTGCGATACAGCATTTCGTCTATGACAGCCAAATCAGTTTCGACCTCACAACTGATAGATGAAAATGCGGCCACGATTTCTTTCGAGCCCAAGCCGGTAAAGAAATTTTTCCAACTTTCACTTGGAGCCAATGCCGGATCGACAAAGAGCTTTATGCAACACATACGTCGGTTGCCATCGAACACCATATATTTGGCACCATCGGAGTGGACGAGTGGAGGCTCATAGAGCCGCCTGGTATTCGCCAAATCCTCTGCCAAGGCTCGCATGTGCGAGTTGCGGTTTTCCAATAACCATTGGATGGCCGACGCCTGATCCCTTAGGGGGCCATGCCTGTCATTGTCCGGGTTCAGCTCAAGCTGATCCGCCTTAAGTACTTCGATCTGCATCTATTAAGCGATGTTTTTGAAAATTCAACTTTTGCATTCTCTTAGATGGAGGGCAAGCCGGCCGCCTTCCGCAGTGCCTGATTGATCCGCTCCTGCCAGCCCGGCCCGTCGGCCTCACAAGAAATTCAAGACGTCGCGGGCGATGCGTGAGCCGCGCTGCGTCCTCCTAAGCGGGATTGCCGGGTCAATCCCCGGATCGCGCCTGCGGCGCGTCCGGGGACAGGGCCCGGCAATGACAACGGAGAGGCGGTCGCCGCCTTGAAGGCCTGCTCGGCGCGGGCGCGCGCGTCCGGGGGCGTCGGTCCTCGGGCCATAAAAAATTATAGCACGGCGGCACGGCGAACTCGCTTCCCCTCTCCCATGGGGAGAGGTCGGCGCGCGGTAGCGCGCCGGGTGAGGGGTTAGAGCCAATCGGCAGTCACTTGCCCCCTCACCCCTACCCTCTCCCCACAGGGGGAGAGGGAGCGCGCCGAGTTCGCGGCAGCAAGCTTCGCCCGGATTGAGCGTAGTGAAATCCGGGACTAACCTCTCAACATATTGCAAGCGCAGCCAGCGGGACAGGTGAGGCAATGACCCACGTCATCTACAAGGTGGTCCGGCACGAGGACGGCTGGGCCTACACCGTCGGCGGCACGTTCTCGGAGACCTTTGCGAGCCATCAGGCGGCGCTCGATGCGGCGCGCCGCGCCGCCGCCGAGCAGCGCGAGGCCGGCCATACCGAGGGAATCGAATACGAGGACGAGAAGGGCGAGTGGCACCGCGAGGTCGCCAGCGGCCGCGACCGGCCGGACACCGAGGTCGAGGACAGCCAGTAGGGCGCAATGCTGCGGACGTGGGTAGCGCGGGCCATGGCCTCTCCATCGTCATGCCCGGGCTTGACCCGGGCATCCCGCTTAGGGCGTCGCTGTGCCAGCCCAAGCGGGATTGCCGGGTCAGGCCCGGCAATGACGCTGAAATATAGACGAGCCGCCTAACAACACGCACACTCGTCACATGCGCCCTGCGCTCACCCTCGCCGTGTTCGTCGCCCTCGTGCTCGGCGGCGGCATCCTGATCGGCGTGCTGACGCCGCCGGGCGCATGGTACGCCGCGCTCGCCAAGCCGCCGTTCAACCCGCCGGGCTGGGTCTTCGCGCCGGCCTGGACGCTGCTCTATATCCTGATCGCCGTCGCCGGCTGGCGCACCTGGCAGCGCGGCCCGCGTGAGCCCGCCATGGCGGTGTGGTTCGTCCAGCTCGCGCTCAATTTTCTCTGGTCGCCGGAGTTCTTCGGCGCGCACCGTCCCGGCGCCGCGCTGGCCGTGGTGGCGGCGCTGCTGGCGGCGATCCTCGCCTTCATCGTGATGCGCTGGCCGCGCGACCGCGTCGCCGCGCTGCTGTTCGCGCCCTATGCGGCCTGGGTGGCGTTCGCCACGCTGCTCAACGGCGCGATCTGGTATCTCAATTGAGTTAGGGTTGCGGCCAAACGACCCGCCGCATCCCTGCCCCGCCCACAAAGGACCTGCACCGATGCTTCCTCGCAATCTCATCCTGGCGCTCGCCGTGCTCGCCGCTTGCGCGCTTGCCGGCCCCGCCGCCGCGCGCGACGCCGCCAAGCCCAGCTATCCGGCCGTGCCGCTGCTCTCGACCGGCAAAACCATCGTCGGCGAGACCATCCGCTATCCGCAAGGCGACGCCCATGTCACGGCCGCCATCGTCACGCTGGCGCCGGGCGGGCGCACCATCCTGCACAAACACGGCGTGCCGCTGTTCGCCTATATCCTCTCAGGCGTTTTGACCGTGGACTACGGCACGCACGGTACGCGCACCTACCAGCAGGGCCAGTCCTTCATGGAGGCGATGGACGTCGCGCATTTCGGCATCAACAAGGGCGCGCAGCCGGTGCGCATCCTGGCGGTCTATATGGGCGCGGCCGGCGCCAAGGATGTCATCCCGGTCAAATAGCAAGCGTGGCCCGGCGGCCAAAAAAGCTGGATCCCCGCCGGAGCCTGTCCCCGCGCAGGCGGGGACGGGGATGAGCGGCTTCGCCGCTCACTTCACCGAAATCGCCAGGCCATTGAGGTCCGCGCTGACAATCGCGCCGACCGAAGAGCCGGTGAGCGCGAGCACCGCGCCTTTCTGGTTGGTGAGCACGATCGCCTGCGCGCCCCGGCCGACCGCCGCGCCCACATTGCCCGCGGCATAGACGCCGGCGACATCGGACGGACGGCTGATATTGCTCACCGTGCCGTGGAAGCGTGTCTCCGAGGCGCCGAAGGTGAACCCGTAACTAATGCCGCCGATGCCGAGCCGGTAACTTTTGCCGTGGAAGGTGAGCGTGCCGCTGCCGCCCGAGCCGCCGACGACGAAGCCGGCCTTGATCACGCTGAAGCTGATG
>CAZGRJ010000155.1:0-5181 GCA_964528115.1 uncultured Nitrospirales bacterium | reverse complement strand
ACCTCCACCTCGGTGGAGTCGATCATGAGCGGCGCGTCCACCTGGGTGGCGAAGCGGCGCATCACCTGGTCCATGTCCGCCGACTCCGGCCGGCCCACGTAGGCGACGCACACGTCCATGGCGTGCACGCCCTCCTTCACCTGGGCGATGCCGATGCGCGTGATGCCGTCCCAGTCCTCCGCCGCGAGGAGGTCCTTGAAGGCCCGCGAGCCGTTGGCGTTGGTGCGCTCCCCCACGGCGAAGACGGCGTTCTCCTGGCGGTAGGGCACGAAGCGGTACATGGACGACGCCCCGGCCTCGCGCTCCGGCGTCCGCTTCGGTGCCGGGGTGCCGTGTAGGCAATCGACGACCGCCTTCAGGTGGTCGGGCGTCGTCCCGCAGCAGCCGCCGATGACGTTCACTCCGTCCTCGCCCACGAAGCGGCGGTGCCAGTCGGCCAACTCGTCCGGCGTGAGGGGGTAGCTCGTCTTCCCGTCCACCAGCTCGGGCAGGCCCGCGTTGGGCAGGACCGAGACCGGCAGCGCCGTGTGGGACGCCAGGTAGGCCACGTGGGGCGCCATCTCGCGCGGGCCCGTGGCGCAGTTGAGGCCGATGGCGTCCACCCCCAGGGTCTCCAGGGCGGCCAGGGCCGCGGCGATCTCCGTGCCCAGGAGCATGGTGCCCGTGGTCTCCATGGTGACCTGGGCGAAGATCATGGGGGTGTCGGCCTTAGGAGCGCCCGGAAACGCCTCCGAAATCGCGCGCTTGCAGCCGTTGACGGCGGCCTTCACCTGGAGAAGGTCCTGGGCCGTCTCCACCAGCAGGGCGTCGGCGCCGCCCTCGAGGAGCCCCACGGCCTGGGCGTGGTAGGAGTCCTCCAGGTCGTCGTAGGTCACCTGCCCCAGGGAGACCAGGCGCGTGCCGGGGCCCATGGAGCCGAACACGAAGCGCGGCCGCTCCGGCGTGGCGTAGCGGTCGCACGCCTCGCGGGCGAGGCGGGCGGCCATCACGTTGAACTCGGTGACCCGGTCCTCGAGCCCGAACTCGGCGAAGACCACGCGGTTGGCGCCGAAGGAGTTGGTCTCCACGGCGTCGCAGCCGACCTCCAGGTAGGCGGAGTGAATCCCGCGCACCACGTCCGGACGGGTCTCGCACAGGACCTCGGAGCAGTTCTCCAGGCCCCGGAAGTCCTTCTCCAGGTCCAGGTCGTAGGCCAGGAGCATGGTGCCCATGCCGCCGTCCAACACAAGGACCCGTTGTTCGAGGAACGCGCGCAGGTTCATGGCGTTCCGGCAATTCTAACAGATGCCCGGAGGGCCGCTCCCCGCGCGCCCGCCGCGGCCCCCGGCGTGGCCCCCGGCGTGGGTTTGACCCGGCCGGAGGGCCCCCCTATGCTTCGCGGGGCCTTTGGAGACGACGTGGCAGGAAACCCCGATACCCGGCGACCCGACGCGGCCGCGGCCGCCCTGCGGCTGACCGAGGCCCTGGTGCGCGTGCCCTCCGTGACCCCCGAGGACCACGGCTGCCAGGCCCTCCTGGTCGAGCGCCTGAAGGCGGCCGGCTTCGCCGTGGAGGACGCGGGGCCCGGCCCGGCGTTCTACGCCCGCCTCGGCACTCACCGGCCGGTCGTCTGCTTCGCCGGCCACACGGACGTGGTGCCCCCGGGGCCGGTGGAGGACTGGGCCTCGGACCCGTTCGCGCCGGAGGTCCGGGACGGGGTGCTCTACGGCCGGGGCGTGGCGGACATGAAGGGCGCCCTGGCCGCCATGGTGTGCGCGGCCGAGTGCTACCTGCGGGAGCACCCGGACCCGCCCGGCTCCATCGCCTTCCTCGTCACGGGCGACGAGGAGCAGGACGGGGCCCAGGGGACGGCCCGCATGGTGGACGCCCTGGCGGCGCGGGGGGCCCTGCCCGACTACTGCATCGTGGGCGAGCCGTCGTCCACGGAGACCCTGGGGGACACGATCAAGCACGGCCGGCGCGGCTCCGTGACGGGTCACCTGACGGTCCACGGCGTGCAGGGCCACGTGGCCTTCCCCGAGCGGGCCGACAACCCCATCCACCGGTCCCTCGCCGCCCTGGACGCCCTCGCGGGGCTGCAGTTGGACGCGGGCGACTCGGACTTCCCGCCCACGACCCTCCAGATGTCCAACATCCACGCGGGCACGGGGGCCACGAACGTCATCCCGGGGCACCTGGAGGTGGTCTTCAACGTCCGCTTCTCCCCCGCCTCGACCCCGGAGAGCATTGCGGCGCGGGTGCGGGAGGTCCTGGACGGCGCGGGGCTCCCCTACGACCTGCGGTGGCAGGTCTCGGCGCTCCCCTTCCTGACCCGGGAAGGGCGCCTGACGGAGGTACTGAGCGCCGCCGTGGAGGGGGTTACGGGACAGCGCCCGGCCCTCACCACCACGGGGGGGACGTCGGACGCCCGGTTCGTCGCGGCGAAGGGGATCTCCGTGGCCGAGCTGGGCCTCGTGAACCGGTCGATCCACAAGATCGACGAGGCCACGCCCGCGGCCGACATCGGCGCCCTGTGCCGGATCTACGAGGACGCCCTGCGGCGCCTCCTCGCCCCTTAAGGCCAGGCGTCCAGGCGCCGGACCCCGGTGGCGAGGGTGCCGTCGGGCAGGAGGTCGATCCAGCGGTAGCCGGGGGGCCGGTCGTCCAGGGCGAACTCCTGGGACGTGGGGTGGAACTGGATGCAGGTGGCGGGGGTGCCCAGAAACCGCACCCCGTCCCGCGCCATGTCCTGCTCCTGGTGGACGTGGCCCCAGACCACCCCCCGGACCTGGGGGTGGCGCTTCAGGAGGTCGTCCAGGACCTCGGGGTTTTCGAGGGCGATGGCGTCCATCCAGGCGCTCCCCGTGGGCACCGGGTGGTGGTGCAGGGCCAGGAGCGTGGGCGCCTCCCGGTGGGCCGCGAGGTCCCCGTCCAGGGCCCCCTGTTCCGTTTCCGACAACCGTCCCCCCACCTCCCCCGGCACCCGGCTGTCGGCCAGCACGAGATGCCACCCCCCGAGGTCGTGGCTACGGCCCATCCGTACCCCCCCGCCGGCGGACGCGAACCCCTCGGTCATGGCCACGGGATCGTCGTGGTTGCCGGCGAGGGCGAATGCGGGCTTCCCGTAGGGCGCCAAGAGGTCGGAAAGGGCCCTATAGGAATCCAAGGTTTCGTCGTGCGAGAGGTCGCCGGTCAGGAGAAACGCCGCGAAATCGGGCTCATGCGAGCGGACCAGGTCGAGCACGGCCGTGAGTGTCCGGCGGACGTTGACTCCCTTGAGCTCCGCCCCGGGGTCGGCCTCCAGGTGGGTGTCGGTGAGCTGGATCAGGCGCACTTCGGGACGCAAAGCGGGGTCAGTACCCCCGCTTCTGCTCGGTGATCCTCGGCAGGGGGCGGACCCTGCCCCTGGACGCGTCGGTCAGCCAGCGAATCTCCCTGGCGTAGCCCTCGTTCCCCGCCGGGGTCTCCAGGAACATGGGTGCATGGCGGGTGCGGGGGTCGGTCACGAGGCGCACGAAGGCGTCCTTGCCGATCTCCCCCCGCCCGATCAGGGCGTGCCGGTCCACATGCGCCCCCAGGGGGACCTTGGAGTCGTTCACGTGGAAGGCGCACAGGCGGTCCATGCCGAGGACCGCGTCGAATTCCTGCCAGGTCGCCTCCCACCCGGCCTCCGTGGCGATGTCGTAGCCCGCTGCGAAGACGTGGGCCGTGTCCACGCAGATCCCGAAGCGCTCCGGGGCGGCGAGGCGGCCCAGGATGTCGGCCAGCTCGCCGAAGGTCCGCCCCACCGTGCTCCCCTGCCCGGCCGTGGTTTCCAGGACCAGCTTCACGGGGCTGTCGGGGAACGCCTCGCACACGCCGTTCAGGGCGTCCGCGATGTGGCCGATGCCGGTGTCCAGGCCGGCGCCCATGTGGGCGCCCGGGTGGAAGTTGAGCATGTCCACGCCCAGCATGGTGCAGCGGGCCATCTCGGCCTCGAAGGCGTCGATGGACCGGCGCCGCTTGGCCGGCTCCGGCGAGCCCAGGTTGATGAGGTACGAGTCGTGGCTCATCACCGTCCCGATCCGGGCCGCCTTGCGGGCCTTGGCGAAGGCCTCCGCCTCGGCCCTTTCGAGGGGCTTGACCTTCCAGGACATCTGGTTGCGCGTGAAGACCTGCATGCAGCGCGCGCCGATCTCCTTTCCCCGCGCCGGGGCCTTGTCCACCCCGCCCGAGGTGGAGACGTGGCAGCCGATTTCGGGGGTCATGTGTCCAACGCCTTTCGGACCCGCTCGGCCACGGCCCGGGTCACGCCCGGCACGGCGGCGATCTCGTCCACCGCGGCCTTCCTGAGCCCTTCGATGCTGCCGAAGGCGGTCAGGAGGGCGCGCTTGCGCGTCTTGCCGACCCCCGGCACGGCGTCCAGGGCGGAGTCCTGGATGCGCAGGGAGCGCAGCTTGCGGTGGTACGTGATCGCGAAGCGGTGGGCCTCGTCCCGGATTTGTTGCAGGATGCGCGTCGCCGGCGCCCCGGGCTTCAGGCCGATGGCCTCCTTGATGCCCGGCTTGAACACGCGCTCGAAGCGCTCCCCCTTCTCCTTGGCGAGGGCGATCACGTCCGGCAGGTGCTCCGGGTCGAGCTTCAGGTCCGCCAGGGCCCGCAGGGCCGCCGTGAGCTGGCCCCGGCCGCCGTCGATGACGATCAGGTCCGGGAGGGGGCTCCCCTCGTCCCTGAGGCGCCGGTAGCGGCGCGTGACCACCTCGGCCATGGCCAGGAAGTCGTCCGGGCCGATGGTGGACTGGATGCGGAAGTGGCGGTAGTCGGCCTTCCTGGGGCCGGAGCCCTCCCAGACCACCATGGAGGCCACGGTCAGGTCGCCCTGGATGTGGGAGATGTCGAACCCCTCGATTCGCTGGGGCATCCGGCGCAGCCTGAGGGTCTTCTGGAGGGCCAGGAGGCCCCGCTCGCCGGCCTTCTCCGCCTCCAGGCGCTGGGTGAGCGAGGTCTCGGCGTTGGACGCGGCCAGGTGGAGCAGGGCCAGGCCCCGGCCCCGGGAGGGCGACTCCAGCCGGCAGACCTTGCCCCGCAGGCCCGTGAGCCACTCGGTGAGGCCCTTGGCCTCGGGGGGCAGGGCCGGCAGGACGATGCGGGCCGGGACGGTCACGCCGCCGTCGTAGAACTGCTTGATGAACGCCCCGTACACCTCGCCGTCCGGCACGCCGG
>CAZGRJ010000154.1:0-5204 GCA_964528115.1 uncultured Nitrospirales bacterium | reverse complement strand
TTCGGTCGGTCCCGCTAGAAC
The DNA here is from genome assembly GCA_964528115.1 of uncultured Nitrospirales bacterium. Taxonomy (GTDB): domain Bacteria; phylum Nitrospirota; class JACRHL01; order JACRHL01; family JACRHL01; genus CAZGRJ01. The sequence continues at coordinate 5,183 of CAZGRJ010000154.1, read as the reverse complement.
AATCCGGCCCGGCGCGCCGGCGCCGCGCCCAGGTGGGCGAAGGCCTTGGGGGTGGCGACCCGGCCCCGGGGGGTGCGCTCCAGGTAGCCTTCCTTCAACAGAAACGGCTCGTACACGTCCTCGATGGTGTCCTTGGACTCGGAGATGGCGGCGGCGAGGGTGTCCACCCCCACCGGGCCGCCGTCGAATTTCTGGACGATCGCCCCCAGCAGCTTGCGGTCCATGGGGTCCAGGCCGCCGTCGTCCACCTCCATCATGGCGAGGCCCATGCGCGCCGTCTCCCGGTCGATGACGCCGTCGCCCTTCACCTGGGCCACGTCGCGCACCCGGCGCAGCAGGCGGTTGGCGATGCGGGGCGTCCCGCGCGAGCGTTTCGCGATCTCGGCCGCGCCGTCGTCGTGCAATTCGACGCCCAGCAGGCGCGCCGAGCGGCCCAGGATCTCCACCAGCTCGGCCGGGGAGTAGAACTCGAGCCGGGCGATGATGCCGAACCGGTCGCGCAGGGGGCCGGTCAGGAGCCCGGCGCGGGTGGTGGCGGCGACCAGGGTGAAGGGGCACAGGTCGATCTTCACGCTCCGGGCGCCCGGGCCCTGGCCGATGACCAGGTCCAGGGTGTGGTCCTCCATGGCCGGGTAGAGGACCTCCTCCACGGCCGGGTTCAGGCGGTGGACCTCGTCGATGAACAGGACGTCGCGGGGCTGGAGGTTCGTGAGGATCGCGGCCAGGTCGCCGCCGTGCTCGATGGCGGGGCCCGAGGTGCCCACCATGTTGACGCCCAGCTCGGCCGCCACGATGTGGGCCAGGGTGGTCTTGCCGAGGCCCGGGGGGCCGTAGAGGATCAGGTGGTCGAGGACCTCGCCCCGCTCCCGGGCGGCGGCGATGAAGACGTTGAGGTTGTCCTTGATGGCCGTCTGCCCCACGTACTCGGCGAAGGTGCGCGGGCGCAGGGCGGGCTCGGCGCGGACCTCGGCGGGCGCGGCGGGCTCCGGGCTCACGGCGCGGGCGACCGGGGTGGTGTGGGACAGCGGGGTCTGGGCCAGATCGGGCTGCATCGGACGCCGGGGTGTCGTGGCAGGGGGCGCGGCGATGGGCCCTCCCGCGCCCCGGGAGCGCCCCCAAGAGGCCCCTAGAATAGCACGCGGCCGGACGGGCTCAACCCGATGCCTCAGGGGGTCCGCGCCAGGGACGCGAGGCCCCGGCGCACCAGGTCCTCCAGGGAGGAGCCGTCGCCGTCGGCGGCGGCGGACCGCACGGCGGCCTCGGCGCGGGCACGGCTGTAGCCCAGGTTCACCAGGGCCGACACGGCGTCGTCGAGCGGGCCCGCCGATGCCGGCGCCGCCTCCGCCGCGCCCGCCTCCGCCGCCTTCGCCGCGGCCGCCGGGGCCAGGCCGACGACCTTGTCCTTCAGCTCCAGGCAGAGGCGGTCGGCGGTCTTCCGGCCGATGCCGGTCACCCGGGTCAGGCGCGCCACGTTCGCCTCCCGGATGGCCCGCACCAGCTCGGGCAGAGGCACCTCGGAGATCAGGGCCAGGGCGAGGCGCGGGCCGACCCCCGTCACCCCCGTGACCAGCTCGAACAGGGCCAGCTCGTCCGCGTCGGCGAACCCGAACAGCTGGAGGGCGTCCTCCCGCACCAGGGTGTGGACGTGCAGGGAGACGTCGTCGTCGGGCTTCAGGGCCAGGGTCGTGGGGACCGGCGCGAAGACCTCGTAGCCCACGCCGCCCACGTCCACCACCAGGCGGCCGGGCCGCTGGGCGAGGACCTTTCCCCGTAAATAGGCGATCACGCCCGGGACCCTCCGGCCGTGAGGGCGCGCAGGCGGCCCTGCTGGAGGTGGCAGTAGGCGAGGCCCAGGGCGTCGGCCGCGTGCTCGGAGGCGGGCGGCGCCGAGAGGCCCAGGATGCGGGTGATCATGTAGGCGATCTGGTCCTTCTCGGCCCGGCCGTGGCCCACGACGGCCTGCTTCACGTGGGCCGGGGCGTAGCCGTACACCGGGATGCCGGCCTGGGCCCCGGCGAGGAGGATCACCCCCCGGGCCTGGCCCAGCTTGAGGGCGGTCTGGGCGTTGCGGGCCATGAACGCCTCCTCCAGGGCCAGGGCCTCGGGGTGGTGGCGGGTGATGAGGTCGGCGACGGCGGCGTGGATGGCGCGCAGGCGCTCGGCCATGGGCCACTTCGCCGGAGCCCGCACGTCGCCCTGGTCCAGGCAGGTGAAGCGCGACCCCGCGGCCGCCACCACGCCGTAGCCGGTGGCCACCGTGCCCGGGTCCACGCCCAGTACGATCATCGCGTGGCGATCATCCCAAGCGGCGCAGCGGGCGCGCCGTCACGAGAAGACGCGCTCCATGATCTCGTCGGGGATGTCGAAGTTGGCCGAGACGGCCTGGACGTCGTCGTGATCTTCCAGGAGCTCCATCAGGCGCAGCATGCGCTCGGCGTCGGCCCCGTCCAGCCGGACCTCGGTCTCCGGGATCATGCGCGGCTCCGCCTCCTCGACCGGAACGCCGGCGTCCTTCAGGGCGTCGCGCACTCTCTCCAGGTCCTCCGGGGTGGTGGTGACCTCGAAGGTGTCGTCCTGGCGCTGCATGTCCTCGGCCCCGGCGGCGAGGGCCGCCTCCATGAGGGTGTCCTCCGAGACCTTGTCCGCGGGCACGGAGATGACGCCCTTGCGCTGGAACATCCAGGCCACGCAGCCGGTCTCGCCCATCTTGCCGCCGTGCTTGGTGAGCAGGTGGCGAATCTCGCCCACGGTGCGGTTGCGGTTGTCGGTGGTGACCTCCATGAGCAGGGCCACGCCGCCCGGGCCGTAGCCCTCGTAGACGATCTCCTCGTACTCCACCCCCGGCAGCTCGCCCGTGCCGCGCTGGATGGCGCGCTTGATGTTGTCGGCCGGCATGTTGGCCTCGCGCGCCTTGCCGACGGCCAGGCGCAGGCGCGGGTTGGCGTCCGGGTCGCCGCCGCCCATGCGCGCGGCCACGGCGATCTCCTTGCCGAGGCGGGTGAAGATCTTGCCCCGCTTGGCGTCGACCGCCGCCTTGCGGTGCTTGGTGGTGGCCCACTTGGAATGTCCCGACATATGCCCCGATGCCTCCGATGCCGGGCAATTCCCCGGCGTACCCGTGCCCGGCGGACCCGCGTCGCGGGCCCTGAAGTCCCTTCCGCTACTGGGCGGGGGCGGGTGGGGGCTTCTCGCCGCCCGGGGGGGCCAGGTCGGGCAGGGGGGCGGGCTCGACGTCGTTGGAGAAGAAGCCGCCCGTCTCGCCCATGTCGTCGATCACCGAGGTGGACGCCTGATGCCGGGCCGCGATCGCCAGGGAGATGGAGGTGGCCATGAAGATGCCGGCGCAGGCGATGGTCACCTTGGCCAGGAACGTGGTGGCGCCCCGGGCCCCGAACAGGGTGTGGCTGCCGCCGCCGAAGGCCGCGCCGATGTCGGCCCCCTTGCCGCGCTGCAGGAGGATGATGCTCACCATGATCAGGCAGACGAGGACGTGGATGGTGGTCAGCAGGACGGTCACGCGAATCGCTCTCTCCAGCGACGGGCCGCCGGCGCGGCGGCCTGAAGACCGCAAATTATAGCGAAACGGTCGGGGGGCGGCTAGCCGGCTAGCGCCCCAAGGCCGTGAAGCCGGCGTCGGCGCTCGCCACCATCCCCAGGAACGCCGCCGCCACCAGGCTGGCGCCGCCGATCAGGCAGCCGTCCACGTCGGCGCAGGCGAGCAGCTCGTCCACGTTGTCGGGCTTGGCGGAGCCGCCGTAAAGGATGCGCAGGGCCTCGGCGAATTCCTGGCCGAGGCGCTTCGCCACCCAGCCCCGGATGAAGGCGTGGGCCTCCTGCGCCTGGGCCGCGGTGGCGACCTTGCCGGTGCCGATGGCCCACACCGGCTCGTAGGCGATCACGAGCGAGCCCAGCCGGTCGGCCGGGTAGGCGGCCAGCGCCCCCTCCAGGTTGCGCGACAGGACGGCCTCGGTGTGGCCCGCCTCGCGCTCGTCCAGGGTCTCGCCGATGCACACGATGGGGATCAGGCCCGCCTCCAGGGCGGCGCCCAGGCGCTGGCCGACGCGCTCGTCGGTCTCGCCGAAGTACTGGCGGCGCTCCGAGTGGCCCAGGATCACGTGGGTGATGCCGATCTCGGCCAGCATGGCGGCCGACACCTCGCCCGTGAAGGCCCCCTCGCCCGCCCAGTGGCAGTTCTGGGCCGCCACCCGCACGGGGCTGCCCCAGGCCGCCTGGTGGGCCACGGCGAGCGACGTGAAGACCGGCGCGACGACCACGTCGCAGGCGGCTCCCCCCTTCTCCTTGAGGGCCGAGACCAGCTCGCGCACGAACCCGCCGGTCTCGTGGATGCCCTTGTGCATCTTCCAGTTGCCGGCCATGACCGGCGTGCGGCGGGGGTTCATCGGATGCCTGGGGACAAGTCCGTCAGTCGGCCTCGGGGATCACGGCGAGGCCGGGCAGCTCCTTGCCCTCGAGCAGCTCCAGGGTGGCGCCGCCGCCGGTGGAGATGAACGACATGTTCTCCGACTCGCCGGCCCGGTGCACCGCCAGGGCCGAGTCGCCGCCGCCCACGATGGTCAGGGCGTAGGTGTCGGCCACGGCGTGGGCGACGCCGAAGGTGCCGCGGGAGAACGCGTCGATCTCGAACACCCCCATGGGGCCGTTCCACAGGACCGTCTTGGCGTTCTGGATCGCCTCCTGGAACAGGCGCAGGGAGGCCGGGCCGATGTCGAGCGCGAGCCAGCCGTCCGGGATCTCCTGGGTGGTGACGATCTTGGTCTCGCCCTTGTCGGAGAACTCGGTGGAGACCACGCAGTCCACCGGCAGGTAGAACTTCTTGCCGTTGCCGCGGGCCTCCAGGCGGATGCGGTTGGCGGTCTCCAGCATGTCCTCCTCGACCACCGAGGCACCGACGCCGTATCCCATCGACCGCAGGAAGGTGAAGGCCATGCCGCCACCCACGATCACCTTGTCCGCCCGGCCGGAGAGGTTCTCCACCACCGCCAGCTTGGACGACACCTTGGCCCCGCCGATGATGACGACGAAGGGCCGCACCGGGTCGGCCAGGGCCCCGTGCAGGTAGCTGATCTCCCGCTGCATCAGGAAGCCCGCGGCCACGTCGGAGACGTGCTCGGTGATGCCCGTGATGGAGGCGTGGGCGCGGTGCGAGGAGCCGAAGGCGTCGT
>CAZGRJ010000153.1:1516-5257 GCA_964528115.1 uncultured Nitrospirales bacterium | reverse complement strand
ATGCGCGTGCCCACGGGCTCGCCGTCCTTGTTGATGAGCACGGCGGCGTTCTCGTCGAACCGGATGTAGCTGCCGTCGTCGCGCCGCACCTCCTTCTTGGTGCGCACGATCACGGCCTTGACCACGTCGCCCTTCTTGACCCCGGCGTGGGGGATGGCCTGCTTGACCGAGCCCACGATCTGGTCGCCCACCGTGGCGACGCGCCGCTTGGAGCCGCCCACGACGTGGAAGCACATGAGCTTCCGGGCGCCGGAGTTGTCGGCGACGTTCAGGATCGTCTGGGGCTGGATCACCGAATGACCTCCACCACCCGCCAGCGCTTCAGGCGGGAGAGGGGCTTGGTCTCCATCAGGCGCACGCGGTTGCCCACCTTGGCGACGCCGTCCTCGTCGTGGGCGTAGATCTTGGAGCGGCGCCGGACGATCCGCCTGTAGACGGGGTGCTGCAACCGGCGCTCGGTGCGCACGACGACGGTCTTGTCCATCTTGTCGCCGATGACGACGCCCTCGATGGTCTTGCGCCGGGCGCGGCCCGCGGCGGGCGCGGCCGGGGCGGGAACCGGGGATTCGGCTTCGGTGCTCACGCCTGTGCCTTCTCTTTGATGAGGGTCAACACCCGGGCGATCTCGCGCCGCACCTTGTGCACCCGCGACGGGTCCGCCATGCTCCCCACGACGCTCTGGAAGCGCAGGTTGAACAGCTCCTTGCGCAGCTCCGCCTCGTGGGCCTTGAGGCCCGCCTCGTCCTGGGCCCTGAGCTCCTTGAGGTTCATGCCCCCTCCGCGCGCGAGACGATGGACGTGGGCACGGGCAGCTTGGCCGCCGCGCGCCGCATGGCGCCCCGGGAGAGCTCGTCGGTGGCCCCGGCCATCTCGAACATCACGCGCCCGGGCCGCACCACCGCCACCCAGTACTCTGGCACGCCCTTGCCCTTGCCCATGCGGGTCTCGGCGGGCTTCTTGGTGATGGGCTTGTCGGGGAAGACCCGGATCCAGATCTTGCCGCCGCGCTTGACGTGCCGGGTCATGGCGATGCGGGCGGCCTCGATCTGGCGCGCCGTCACCCAGCCGCAGCCGGTGGCCTTCAGGCCGTAGTCGCCGAAGGCCAGGTCGGTGCCGCCCTTGGCGGCGCCGCGCATGCGGCCCTTGAACATCTTGCGGTGCCGGATCTTCTTGGGGCTGAGCATGGCTACCGCGCCGGCCGGCGCGCCTCCCGGGCCTCGGGCAGGACCTCGCCGTGGTAGATCCAGACCTTCACGCCGATGCGCCCGTAAGTCGTGCGCGCCTCGGCGAAGCCGTAGTCGATGTCGGCCCGCAGGGTGTGCAGGGGCACGCGGCCCTCGCGGTACCACTCCGAGCGGGCGATCTCGGTGCCCGCCAGGCGCCCGGCGCAGCCGATGCGGATGCCCTGGGCGCCGAAGCGCAGGGCCGAGGCCACGCTCTTCTTCATGGCGCGGCGGAAGGCCATGCGGCGCTCCAGCTGGGAGGCCACGCTCTCGGCCACCAGGGTGGCGTTGATCTCGGGCTTCTTGATCTCGCGGATGTTGATGTAGACGTCCGCGTCGGTCATCCGGTCCAGGTCGGCCTTGAGCTTGTCCACCTCGGCGCCCTTGCGGCCGATGATCACGCCGGGCCGGGCGGTGTGGAGGTTCAGGCGCAACTGGTTGCCGGAGCGCTCGATCTCGATGCGGGCCAGGCCCGCGTGGTAGAGGCGCTCCTTGACCATCTTGCGGATGTGGATGTCCTCGTGCAGGCGGTCGGCGTAGTCCTTCTTGGAGGCGAACCAGACCGACTCCCAGCCCTTGATGTAGCCGAGCCGGAACCCGACGGGATTGACCTTCTGACCCAAAGCTCTTCTCTCCTGTCCGCCGTCAGCCCTTGCCGGCCGGCGCCACCACCACGGACACGTGGCTGCTGTGCTTGATGATGCGGTGGGCGCGGCCCTGGGGGGCGGAGCGGATGCGCTTCAAGGACGGGCCCTGGTCCACCCACGCCCGGGCGACCACCAGCTCGTCCACGTCGCCCACGCCCCGGTCCTCGGCGTTCGCCACGGCGCTCTTGAGCACCTTCTCCAGCACCCGGGCGCCGCGCTGGGGCATGAACTTCAGGCGGCTCATGGCCTCCCCCACGGGACGGCCGCGCACCGTGTCCATGACCTGCCGCACCTTGCGGGGCGCGATCCGCTGGAACTTGGCGATCGCGATGGCCTCGTTGCCGCTCGTCTTCACTTCAAATCCATCCTGGCTACCCGGGACGTCACCTTGCGCCCGTCCGCTTCTCGCTCTTCACGTGGCCGCGGAACGTGCGGGTGGGGGCGAACTCGCCCAGCTTGTGGCCCACCAGGTTCTCGGTCACGAACACGGGAATGAACGCCTTGCCGTTGTGCACGTTGATCGTCAGCCCCACCATGTCGGGCGTCACCATGGAGCGGCGCGACCAGGTCTTGATGACCTCGCGGCTGCCGGCCTTTTGGATCCGGTCCACCTTGCGGGCGACGGACGGGTCGACGAAGGGCCCTTTCTTCAGCGAACGCGGCATGGCTGCTCCTACTTCCGGCGCCGCCGCCGGGTGACGATCATGGCGTCGGTGCGCGGGTTGTTGCGCGTGCGGTAGCCCTTGGTGGGCTTGCCCCACGGGCTGCACGGGTGGCGCCCGCCGCTGCTCTTGCCCTCGCCGCCGCCCATGGGGTGGTCCACCGGGTTCATGGCCACGCCGCGCACCTTGGGGCGCCGCCCCAGCCAGCGGCTGCGGCCGGCCTTGCCGACGCTCACGTTCTCGTGGTCGGTGTTGCCCACCTGGCCCACGGTGGCCATGCACTCGATGCGCACCTTGCGCACCTCGCCCGAGCGCAGGCGCAGGAGCGCGAACACCCCCTCCTTGGCCATCAGCTGCACCTGGGCGCCCGCCGACCGGGCGATCTTGCCGCCGCCGCCGGGGGCCATCTCCACGTTGTGGACCATGGTGCCCAGGGGGATGTTGGCGAGGCGCATGGCGTTGCCGGTCCGCACCTCCACCCGGTCGCCGGCGACGACACGATCGCCCACCGCCAGGCCCTCGGGGTGCAGGATGTAGCGGCGCTCGCCGTCCAGGTAGCAGACCAGGGCGATGCGGGCCGAGCGGCCGGGATCGTACTCCACCGCCTCCACCTTGGCCGGCACGTCGAACTTGTCGCGCCGGAAATCCACGACGCGCACCCGGCGCTTGTGGCCGCCGCCGCGCCGGCGCATGGTGATCCGGCCCTGGTTGTTGCGGCCCGAGGTGCGCTTCTTCTTGACGACGAGGGGCTTGTGGGGCCGGTCCTTGGTGACCTCGGTGAAGGCGGCGACGCTCATGCCGCGGCGCCCCGGGGAGGTCGGCTTGTAGTTGCGGATCGCCATGGCTTACTGCTCGAGCAGGTTGAGGGTCTGGCCCGCCGCCAGGGTCACGGTGGCGCGCTTGCGGTCGGAGCGCCGCCCGGCGAACTTGCCCAGGCGCTTGGTCTTGCCCTTGATGTTCACCGTGTTGACCTTGGCCACCTTGACGCCGAACACGGCCTCCACGGCCTTCTTGACCTCCACCTTGTTGGCGTCGCCGGCCACCTCCAGGATCACGCGCTTGCCTTCCTCGGAGCGGGCCACGGCCTTCTCCGACAGGATGGGGCGCAAGAGGATCGTGTGGGGATCACGCCGCATCGGCCGCGTCCTCCGTGACGTCGCCGGAATCCCCGGCGGGTTCCTTGGCCTCGGCCGCCTCGCCCTTTGTCTC
>CAZGRJ010000153.1:0-1416 GCA_964528115.1 uncultured Nitrospirales bacterium | reverse complement strand
AGGGCCGCCTGGACGAACACCAGGCGCTCCGCCGCCAGGACGTCGTAGGGCGTCAGGTCCGTCGCCTCGATCACGGCCGCCTTGGGGACGTTGCGGCTCGCCAGGGCCAGGGTGTCGGTCAGCTCGTCCACGATGACGAGGGTGATGCCGGTGGCGTCCAGGGCCATGAGGACCTTCACGAACTCGCTCGTCTTGGGGGCCTTGAGCTTCAGCTCCTTGACGCAGGCGATCTTGCCCTCCCGCAGGGCGTCGCTCAGGGCCACGCGCAGGGCGGCCTGGACCTTCTTGCGCGGCATGCGCCAGCCGTGGTCGCGGGGCTGCGGGCCCTGGATCGTGCCGCCGTGCCGCCACAGGGGCGAGCGGTTCGAGCCGGCGCGGGCCCGGCCGGTGCCCTTCTGGCGCCACGGCTTGCGGCCGCCGCCGCTGACGAGCCCGCGGGTCTTGGTGGCGTGGGTGCCCTGGCGCCAGGTGGCCTGCTGGCGGGTGATCACCTCGTGCAACAGACCGGGATTGGGCTCGCGCCCGAACACGGCGTCCGGCAGGGTCACGGTGCCCGACGCCTTGCCCGCTTGCGTGATGACCTTGAGCTTCGCCATGCCTAGCCCCGCACCGACGGGCGGATCGTCACCGTGGCCCCCACGGGCCCCGGCACCGCGCCGCGGATGAACAGGAGGTTCTCGTCCGGCAGCACCTGGACGATCCGGAGGCCCTGCACGGTCCGGCGGACGTTGCCCAGCTGGCCCGGCAGCTTCTTGTTCTTGAACACCCGGCTCGGCCACGCGCACTGGCCGATGGAGCCCGGCGCGCGCACGTTCATGGAGCCGTGGCCGCGGGGCCCGGAGCTGAAGTTGTGGCGCTTGATCGTGCCGGCGAAGCCCTTGCCCTTGGAGGTGCCGGTCACGTCCACCTTCTGCCCGGGGGCGAAGATGTCGCACTTGACCGTGTCGCCCAGGGCCACGTCCCAGTCGCCGCGGAACTCCTTGAGGATGCGGAACAGCTTGCCGCCCGACGCCTTCAGGTGCCCGATGCGGGGCTTGGTGACGCGCTTCTCCTTGGCGTCGCCGAAGCCCAGCTGGACGGCCTCGTAGCGGTCCCGGGTCGTCACCTTCTTCTGGGTGACCACGCACGGGCCCGCCTCGATGACGGTCACGGGGACGACGCGGCCCTCGTCGTCGTACACCTGGGTCATGCCCAGCTTGGCGCCGATGATCCCGCTCATGGCTAGATCTTGATCTCCACGTCGACGCCCGCCGAGAGGTTGATCTTCATCAGGGCGTCCACCGTGTCGGGGGTGGGCTGGATGATGTCGATCAGGCGCTTGTGGGTGCGGATCTCGAACTGGTCGCGGGCCTTCTTGTCGGTGTGGACCGAGCGGTTGACCGTGAACTTGTTGATCCGGGTCGGCAGGGGGATCGG
>CAZGRJ010000152.1:0-5281 GCA_964528115.1 uncultured Nitrospirales bacterium | reverse complement strand
GCCCTGCTGGAGGCCGCCGACCTGCTGGAGGCGTTCGGCGAGAACCCCCACCGGGTGCGGGCCTACCGGCGCGGGGCCGAGGCCCTCCTGCGCCACGCCGACGCCTTTCCGGGCCTCCTGGCCGGGGACCGCCTGACGGACCTGCCCGGCATCGGGAAGGAGCTCGCCGCCAAGGCCCGGGAGGTGGCCGAGACCGGCGCCCTGGCGGCCGTGGCCGACCTGAGGGCCCGCATTCCGCCCGAGGCACAGGCCCTGGAGCAGGTCCCCGGCGTGGACCGCAAGACCGCCATCTACCTGGCGAGCCGCCTGCGCGTCGCCACCGTGGACGACCTGGCCGCCCTGGCCCGCACCCACCTGCTCCGGTCGGTCCCGTGGCTGGGCCCGGAGGGGGGCCGCCGGATCGAGGAGGCCCTGGACGCGAACCCCGTGTAGGGGACGCCGGACGCCGTCCCGCCGGTTGCCTGCGGGGTGCGCCGCTCGTTACAATAGCCGACCGACTACGGCCGGCCGGAGGCCGCTTTTTTTCTCCGGGACGAGGGACGATTCGGGAGCCATGACAGGGAACGCCATCACGCCGAGCCCGGCCGACCGCCGGAGCCGGACCGCAGTACGGGGCGGGTGGGCGGGCCTCCTTCTGGTCGCGCTGGTCGCGCTGGCCCTCATGCCCGGGCGGGCGGCGGCGATCTGGGTCAACCTGACCCCGGAGCAGAAGGACCAGGCCCTCAAGATCGGCGGCTTCCAGGCCAGCATGGGCAACCCCAGCCGGTTCATGGAGAAGTGGTCGGTGAACCTGGGGCCGGGCAAGGGCGCGGCCCTGCTCATGACCGAGTTCCTGTCGATCGCGTTTGCGGCCGAGGACGCCTCCAAGAACTTCAAGTCGCTCCAGCCCTGGGAGGTGGAGGACGCCCGGGCCCGGGCGAGCGGCAAGCTGGTGTTCTCGGTGACGACGTTCGGGGACCGGCCCGGTTACGCCCAGGCCCTGCGCGGCTGGGTGGTCGACGGCAAGCGGGAGATCCAGAACACCCACTGGCAGAACGGCACCGCCGAGGCCGCCGAGGGCGGGGGCTACGTGGCCGACTCCACCTTCTGGTTCCCCATGGAGGGCATCGACCCGGAGGCCAAGATCACCCTGGTGATCCGGCAGGGGGGCACGGACAACGAGTGGCGGTTCCCCTTCGACCTGGGCCAGATGCGGTAAATCCGCGCCGGATCGCGGATTTTCGCCCGGCGGCCGGGGGCGGATTTTTTTCGGCGGCGGGGGTTGCGAAGGCGCCCCGGCTGGTTAAACAAACGGGCGAGCCGGGAATGCCGGGTCGTCACAAAGGGTTTGGCACGCGAGCGCCCCTCGGGGCCCCGCGGCGGGCGGGCCGACCCCGCCGGAAGGACGGCGGAGGGTCGGCCGGTCGGGTTCATCGAAAGCGCAGTTGGAGGAAGTCAGCGAACATGAAGCTCAAGCCACTGAAGGACCGTGTGCTGGTCAGCTACGTGGAGGAGGCCGAGGTTTCGACCGGGGGCATCTACATCCCCGACGCCGCGAAGGAGAAGCCCCAGCGCGGTCGGGTCGAGGCGGTCGGCAAGGAGGTCAAGGACGTCAAGGTCGGCAACGAGATCCTGTTCGGCAAGTACACCGGCGACAAGTTCAAGCTGGAAGCGCAGGAGATGCTCATCGTCAAGGAGGAGGACATCCTCGCCGTGATCGAGTGACCCGCGGCCACGCCGGCGGGACGAACAGACCCTCGAATCCGAGAGGATTCCGGACAACGAACGGTTAGGGAAAAAGAGAGCAATGGCGAAGCAGATCATTTTCAACGAGGATGCTCGGGCCGCAATCCTGCGGGGCGTCAACCAGCTGGCCAGCGCGGTCAAGGCCACCATGGGCCCCAAGGGTCGCAACGCGATCATCGAGAAGAAGTGGGGCCCCCCCACCATCACCAAGGACGGCGTGACCGTCGCCAAGGAGGTGGAGCTCAAGGACGCGTGGGAGAACATCGGCGCCCAGCTGGTCAAGGAGGTGGCCTCCAAGACCTCCGACGTGGCCGGTGACGGCACCACCACCGCCACCGTGCTCGCCCAGGCGATCTTCCGCGAGGGCGTGCGCAACGTCACCGCCGGCGCCAACGCGATGGACGTCAAGCGCGGCATCGACGCCGCCGTCGCGGCCGTCATCGAGCGCCTGAAGACCCTCTCCAAGCCGTGCCAGACCAAGGGCGAGATCTCCCAGGTGGGCACGATCTCGGCCAACTCCGACAGCACCATCGGCGACCTGATCGCCGAGGCCATGGAGAAGGTCGGCAAGGACGGCGTCATCACCGTCGAGGAATCCAAGACCATGGAGACCAGCCTCGACGTGGTGGAGGGCATGCAGTTCGACCGGGGCTACCTCTCGCCCTACTTCATCACCGACGCCGACCGCATGGAGGCGGTGATCCCGGACGCCCTGGTGCTCATCCACGAGAAGAAGATCTCGGCCATGCGCGACCTGCTGCCGGTGCTGGAGAACGTCGCCAAGCAGGGCAAGCCGCTCGTGATCATCGCCGAGGACGTGGACGGCGAGGCCCTGGCCACCCTGGTGGTCAACAAGCTGCGCGGCACCCTGAACGTCTGCGCGGTCAAGGCCCCCGGCTTCGGTGACCGGCGCAAGGCCATGCTGGAGGACATCGCGGTCCTCACCGGCGGCCAGGTGATCAGCGAGGACCTGGGGCTCAAGCTCGAGAACACCCGCATGGAGGACCTGGGACGCGCGAAGCGCATCGTGGTGACCAAGGAGGAGACCACGATCATCGAGGGCGCGGGCAGCGCCGACGCCATCAAGGCGCGGGTGGGCCAGATCCGCAACCAGGTCGAGGAGACCACCTCCGACTACGACCGCGAGAAGCTCCAGGAGCGGCTCGCCAAGCTGGTCGGGGGCGTGGCCGTCCTGAACGTGGGCGCCGCCACCGAGCCCGAGATGAAGGAGAAAAAGGCCCGCGTCGAGGACGCCCTGCACGCCACCAAGGCGGCCGTCGAGGAGGGCATCGTGCCCGGCGGCGGCGTGGCCCTGCTGCGCTGCATGGCGGCCCTGGACAAGCTGAAGCTGGACCACGACCAGAAGGTCGGCGCCACCATCGTGCGCCGCGCCCTGGAGGAGCCCATCCGCGCCATCTGCGAGAACGCCGGCGTGGAGGGGTCCGTGGTGGTGGGCAAGGTCAAGGAGGGCGACCCGAACTTCGGCTTCGACGCCCAGAACGAAGAGTACTGCGACATGGTCAAGGCCGGCATCATCGACCCCACCAAGGTGGTGCGCACCGCGCTGCAGAACGCCGCCTCGGTGTCGAGCCTGATGCTGACCACCGAGGTCATGATCTCCGAGATCCCCGAGGAGAAGCCCGCCGCCGCCGCCGGGGGCCCCGGCATGGGCGGCATGGGCGGCATGGACTACTAAGCCCAAGCCCCGGGGCCCTGATCCGGCCCCGGGAGCCCGTCCCCGACGCCCCGCCACCGGTCCGAAAGGCCGGGGCGGGGCGTCCTTTTTTCACCAAACCCCTTGAAGATCGCGGGGTTGCTCGGGTACCGTCTCGGGCGGGATGAGGGAGGCCCCAAGGCGCATACCCGCGCGGTCCGCTCCCGCGCGCACCCCACGCCGCCGCAGGCCCTACGGGCGCGCGGCGCTGGCGGTCCTTTGCCTGGGCACCGGGCTCGGCGCCGGGACGGTTTCGGCCGCCTCCGGCACCCAAATCACGGACGTCCGCACCTGGTCCGCCCCGGAGCGTACCCGCATCGTCCTGGACCTGGACGGGAAGTCCACCTACAAGGTCTGGCGCCGGACCAGCCCGCCGCTCCTGATGATCGAGGTCCACGCCGCCCTCGGCGCCTCCGGCCGGGCCGCCGTGCCGAAAGGCGACAAGCGCGTGAAGGACGTGAAGGTGGAGCAGGCGGGGGGCGTCACGCGCATCGCCCTGGGGCTCTCCCAGCCGCTCCAGTACAAGCACTTCGCCCTCGCCCCCTACGGCCCCCACAAGCCGCACCGGATCGTCGTGGACGTCTACGACCGCCCGGCCACCGTCTCCCGGTCCGCGCCGCGCCCGGCGCCACCCCCCGCGCGCTCCGCATCGGTCCCGCGCGCCGGGCGGCCGTTCGTCGTGATCGTGGACCCGGGCCACGGGGGCGAGGACCCGGGCGCCGTGGGGCGTTACTACCGCACGCGCGAGAAGGACGTGGTGCTCCAGATCGGGCGCCGCCTGAAGCGCGAGATCGACGCCCTGCCCGGCATGCGGGCCGAGCTGACCCGGCGCGGCGACTACTTCGTGAGCTTAGGGGGACGCGTCCGCAAGGCCGACGCCCTGCACGGCGACCTGTTCGTGAGCATCCACGCCGACACCAGCCGCGACCGCCACACCCGCGGCACCCACGTCTACACCCTGGCCCCGCGCAGCGCGCGCGACCGCCGGGCGGTGCGGGTGGCCAAGATGGAGAACGCCTCCGACCTCATGGGCGGCGTGGACGCGGCGGCCCGGCTGCCCATGATCTTCGACGGCGACGGCTCACCCAACAACACGGTGGAGTCCCGCGTGCTCGCCCGCATGGCCCTGGGCCGCCTGCGCGAAGTGAACCGGGACGGGCGCGAGGGGCGGCGCTCGGAGGCGAGGTTCTGGGTGCTCAAGGGCAACCGCCCGTCCCTCCTGGTGGAGACGGCGTTCTTGAGCAACCGGGACGACGAACGGAACCTGCGAGCCGCCGACTTCCAGCAGCAGCTCGCCCACGACCTCGCCATGTCCATCCGGGACTACGTGGAGACCCGCGTCCGGGGCGGCTCCATCGTCCACACGGTGCACAGCGGCGAGACCCTCAGCCACATCGCCGCCCGCTACGGGGTGGGCATCGGCGACCTGACGGAGGCCAACCGGATCGCCCGCGACGGCATCCTCCGCACCGGCGACCGCCTCATCGTCCCGCGCCAGGGCTGGCCCGGCTACGGCGCCCCGGCCGCGGCCCCGGCGCCCCAGCCGCTGGTCCGCAAGGTCGCCTACACGCGCCCCGAGCCCACCGGCGGCGGTGCGCCGGCCGGCGGCGTATCAGGCTTTTTGGCGAACGTCCCCGCCGCCGGCACCCACCGGGTCCGGTCCGGGGAGAACCTGACCCTCATCGCCCGCCGCTACGGCGTGCGCCTGGCGGACCTGATGCGGTTCAACGGCCTGAACCGGGGCAGCCCCCTGGTCGTCGGCCAGCGCCTGAAGATCCCGCCCACGCGCCCGGGCGACCTCCTGCACACCGTCCGCCGGGGCGAAACCCTGTCGGGACTGGC
>CAZGRJ010000151.1:4152-5327 GCA_964528115.1 uncultured Nitrospirales bacterium | reverse complement strand
CCCGTCCGGGTTCGACCCCCGGCTCCGGCACCAACGGGATCCCCTTGTTCTTGTGACCCCGGGGCCCCGGGCCGGATGCCCGCCGGCGGCCCGGTGTGGGCGCGCCGTGGGCCGCGCGGTCAAGGCGCGGGAAGCCAGGGGGTCCCGCATGAACCCGGCGTTTCCGGCACATTGCCATCCGGCAACGTGGCCGTCGGCGGGCGTTTCCCGTGCTACATATGGCCTGAGGAGAGGCCGAAAGCCGACGGAAACGGCACGGGAGGCGCGGGGCCATGGAAGGGATGCGGCGGATCGCGATGGGGCTGGCGGTGCTGGGGGCCCTGACGCTTGTCGGGCCGGGGACCGCGTGGGCGGACGCCAGCGCTCCCCTTCCGGCCTACCTGCGTGACCGGGGACCCGGTGTCGCCACGTCGATCCGGGGCGTCTACCTCAGGTCCGGGCAGGTCGTCGCCGTACCGTTCTTCCAGCGCTACGTCTACCGGGCCTACCAGTACAACCCGTCGGAGATCGGGGTTTCCGGCGGCCCGGACCAGGATTTCCTGGGCGACCTCCGAATCTCCCAGGGTGGGCTCTTCCTCGGCTACGGGCTGACGAACGACCTCGCTCTGGGACTGGACGTCGCCACCGGCACCGCGACGTTCCGCAAGGCGCCCGACGACCCCTCGGCCACGCCCGCCCGCCTGGAGGAGTCCGGCGTGTCCGACCTGCGCGCCGAATTCACGTGGCGCTTCGTCTCCGAGACGGCCGAAAGGCCGGAGTGGTTCGCGTTCGGCGAGGCCCTGATACCGCACGACTCCGGAAACGTGCTCATCGGCACGCCCGACGTCGTGTTGCATCCCGGGATCGGCGTGATTCGGGGCTTTCCGTGGGCGACGCTCATGGGGCGGGCGAGCTTCGAGTACGACGCCGGCTCGGGAACCGAGATCGACTTCGACAAGTGGTCCGTCGAGGGAATGAGGCGGTTCTCGCCCGCCTGGTGGGCATCGACGGGCGTGGAGGGACGCATCGGCGGAGCGAACAACTTCGACGAAGTCTGGTACCTCGCGAACGTCCAGTGGAACCCGCGGAACTGGGTCGGTCTCGAACTGGGTGGCCGGGTGGGCCTGACCACGATCACCGAAGGCTACGCCGTCGACGCGGGGCTGGTGCTGCGGGGCCTCGGCGACCGGTAGGGG
>CAZGRJ010000151.1:0-4052 GCA_964528115.1 uncultured Nitrospirales bacterium | reverse complement strand
CGCCGCTCCCCGGCGGGTGGATTCGCGGGGGCCGAGAGCCGACCGAGATACCCCAGCATCCGGCGGGCGATCTCGCCCGTCGGGCCCCCCGGGTCGCCCTGCTCGGCGCGCCGCAGCAGGTCGGCCGCCTCGTCGACGCGGTCCTGCCGGTAGCGGGCGAGGCCGGCGTTCAGGTACGCGGCCGGCGCCATGTCGGGGTTGAGGGGCGGGATGGCGAGGAAGGCCGCCGCGGCCGCCTCGTACCGCCCGGCCTCGAACAGCAGCGCGCCCAGATTGTAGCGCGCCTCCGCGTGGCCCGGGTCCAGCGCCACGGCGCGCTCGAAGGCGGCCAGGGCGTCGGCGGCGCGCCCCGTGTGGCCGTAGGCCACGCCCAGCAGGAAGGCGAGCGCCGCGTCGTCGGGCGCTGCCGTGGCGGCCCGCTCCAGGAGGTCCGCGGCGTCGGCGTAGCGGCCGGCGTCCATGAGGGCCCCGGCCCGCTTTGCCGCGTCCGTCCCGTCCGCCACGCCCGCCGCGGCGTCCTCGGCCCGGGCCGGCGTGCCTACCAGGAGCAGGACCCCGGCCAGCAGCCAGGCGAGCACCCGTCGATTCGCCAAGCACCCTCCCTGGTGCAAAAAAAGGGGCGGGATCCGCTCCCGCCCCTCCTGTTGTCGGCATTCGGCGGACGGCGGTCAAGGCCCGCCCGGCCGCCGCGTTCCCCGGGGTGCGCGCCGCCGCTCGCTAGGGGCGGCCGGCGCCGTCGGGAACGGCGTCGGGAAGCTCGGGGGAGGGTACCACGTCCGGCGGACCGGCACCTTCCGGCGGACCGGCGCCATCCGGCGGGCCCACGCCTTCGGGTGGACCGGGCACGTCCGGCGGTCCGGCACCCTCCGGTGGGCCTGCACCTTCCGGCGGGCCGACACCCTCCGGCGGGCCCACGCCTTCCGGCGGACCGGGCACGTCGGGCGGGCCGGTGCCCTCCGGCGGGCCGGCATCCTCCGGCGGGCCCACGTCTTCGGGCGGACCGACGCTTTCCGGCGGACCGGCGCTGTCGGGCGGGCCGGCGTCGTCCGGCGGGCCGGAACCCTCCGGCGCGCCGACACCCTCCGGCGGACCGGCGCCTTCCGGCGGGCCGACACCGTCCGGCGCCGCCGAGCCGTCATGGCCGTGCAGGGGCGGAAGGGTGATCTCGGTGGACCGCCCGACGCCCTCCGTGTCGACCGTGACGTCGATGCTGCCCGAGACGTCCCCCGCGTCCCGGATGATGTGGATCGTGATGTCCACGGGCAGGTCGGCGTGGTCCGCCGCGGTGGCGAGCGGGTCGCGCTCGTCCGCCAGGGCGGGCGCGGCCGTGGCCGCCACGAACGCCGCCGCCATCAGGGCCCGGTTCCAATGCCGCATGGGAAGTCGCTCCAATCGTGTGCTTGACGGGGGAACGGGTCCCCCGAAGTCCGTGTCAGGCGCCATCGACCACCAGCCCGACGGTCCGGGCGCGCTCGCTCCCGTCCTTCGCCACCTTGGCCGTGACGGTCCAGGTGCCGCGGACCACGCCGCGCAGGGGGAGGTGGATGACGTTGGTACCGGCGGCGAGGGAGCCCTCCCAGGTGAGGGTCGAGACCGCCACCGCCCGGCCGTTCTGGACCACGCGGACCCCGGCGGGCAGCTCCAGGGTGAAGCGCACGCCCTCGATGGGCTCGGCCGAATCGAACCGGATCTCGGCCACCGCGTCGCCGCCCAGGGCGACCTGCATCGGCGCCCCGGCCGCCGGGCCCGGGCCGGACTCGTGTCCAGGCCCGGTGAGGAGGAAGGCCAGGGCCAGGGCCAGGACGGCCGCGATGCCCGCGAGCCCCGCCAGGGGCCCCAGGCGCCGCGTCCGGGGGGCGTCCACCGTCTCCAGCCGGGCCCGCAGGTCGTGGGCAAACCCCTCCGGCAGGGCGGGCCCGGCCACGGTCCCCATGGCCTCCACCATGGCCCCCGTCACCCGGGCCGCGTCGCGGCACGGGCCACAGGCCGCCAGGTGGGCCTCCACCCGCGCCCGCTCCGGCAGGGGCAGGTCCCGCTCCAGGTAGGCGGCGAGGCGGTCGTGGACGTATTGGCAGTCGGGGTTCACGGGGGCTTCCTCATGGTTAGACGGTTGCGGACCGCGCCGGGTTGGCGGAGGTGGCAAAAAACCGCTTTTCGCTGACGGCTTTCCCCGGGGCGCTTCCTACGGACCCTCCTCATCCAGGTAGCGGCGCAACAGGCCCCGGGCCCGGTTCAGGCGCCACTTGACCGTCCCCACCGGCATCCCGGTGATGTCGGCGATCTCTTGGTACGAGAAGCCCTGGAGGTCGCGCAGGACGATCAGGGAGCGGAAGTCCGGGGGCAGGCGGTCCACCCCGGCCAGCAGCCAGGCGTCGCGCCCCTGGCGGCGCAGGCGCTCGAAGAAGCGGTCCACGGCCACGGCGCTGGACTCCCGCGGCTCGGCCCCCTCGGGGAACGGCCACTCCTGGGGCCGGGCGCGGCGCGCGCGGGCGTGGTCGATGACGGTCGTGTAGATGATCCGGAACAGCCACGTGGAGAAGGCGGAGCGGCCGTCGAACCGGGGCAGGGCCAGGTAGGCCTTGATGAGGGCGTCCTGGCAGACGTCCTGGGCCAGGTCGGGGTCGCCCGCGTGCCGGAGGGCGAAGGCGTACGCCTTGCCCTGGAACGGCTCGATCAGCCGCTCGAAGGCGTCCCGGTCGCCCGCGCGGGCGGCCCGGAGCAGGGTTTTCTCGTCGGGGTCGCGGGCGGCCATGTCAGACGCGCGGCCACGCCGTCCCGCGGCCGTCGGCCTCGTTATCGGCCGCCCGGCGGGGCCGCGTGAGGGGCGGACGGGCCGGATCGGTCCGCCCGCCGCCGCCCGCGGGCGGGGAGCTCAGCCGCCCTTGCCGCCGGCGTAGCGCTCCGGCTCCTTGTGGAAGGCGGCCTGGCAGCCCTCGGAGCAGAAGTACCAGGTCTTGCCGCCGTACTCGAGCCGGGCCTTGGCGTGGTGGGGATCGACGTACATGCCACAGACGGGGTCGCGCGTCATCTCGTTCCTCCTGCCGGAATTCGGCGGGCCCCGGTGGGCCCGCACGACACGCCATCTTTTATAAGCTCACGTTCCTCAAGCGCAAGGCGTTCGTCACCACGGACACGGAGCTGAAGCTCATGGCCGCCGCCGCGATCATGGGCGAGAGGAGCAGGCCGAAGGCCGGGTACAGCACCCCGGCCGCGATGGGCACGCCGAGGGCATTGTAAACGAAGGCGAAGAACAGGTTCTGCCGGATGTTGGCCATGGTGGCTCGCGACAGGGCGCGGGCCCGGACGATGCCCGAGAGGTCGCCCTTCACCAGGGTCACCCCGGCGCTCTCCATGGCCACGTCGGTCCCGGTCCCCATGGCGATGCCCACCTGGGCCCGGGCCAGGGCCGGGGCGTCGTTCACGCCGTCCCCCGCCATGGCCACCATGCGCCCTTCCGCCTGGAGCCGGGCGACCACCTCGGCCTTGCGGTCCGGCAGGACCCCGGCCTCCACCTCGTCCAGGCCCAGTTCTCTCGCCACCGCCTCGGCCGTGGTGCGCGCGTCGCCGGTGAGCATCACGATGCGCAGGCCCTCGGCGTGCAGGCGCCGGATCGCGTCCGGCGTGGTCGCCTTGATCGGGTCCGCCACGCCCACCAGGCCGGCCGCACGACCGTCCACGGCCACGAACATGACCGTCTGCCCCTCGCCGCGCAGGGCCTCGGCCCGGTCGGCCAGGGGGCCGGGGTCGATGCCCATGTCGTCCAGGAGGGCGCGGTTGCCCAAGGCGACGGCCTTGCCGTCCACCGTCCCGGTCACCCCCTTGCCCGTCACGGCCTCGAAGTCTTTGACATCGCTTGGGGCGTCGCCCGGCGCCGCGCCCCGTTCGGACGCCCCCGCGACGACGGCCGCCGCCAGGGGGTGCTCGCTGCCTTTCTCCAGGCTCGCCGCCGCGTGCAGCAGCCGGGCCTCGTCCCAGCCGGCGGCGGGCTCCACGGTCACGAGCCGGGGCCGGCCCTCCGTGAGGGTGCCGGTCTTGTCCACCACCAGGGTGTC
>CAZGRJ010000150.1:0-5374 GCA_964528115.1 uncultured Nitrospirales bacterium | reverse complement strand
CGGGCCGCCCTACCCCGCCAGGGGGATCGACTTCCGCCGGCGCTCGTTTCGAATGTCGATCTGGATGAGCACGAAAAGGACCGCCAGGAGCATCGCGGATGAGCCGATTGTCCCGAAGCCCAGGCCCCCCTTGGCCGGGTTCTTGGTGAGGAGGTCGCCCATCGTCGCGCCGAACGGACGGGTAAGGACGTACGCCCCCCAGAACAGCGTGGTGTGGGAGATCCGCGTGAAGTAGTAGGCCAGGGCGATCGCCGCGATGCAGGAGGAAATGAGCAGGTTGCTGAGGCCGTATCCCAGGCCGGAGCTGTCGGCAAGGTAGTCGCCCAGGGCGGTTCCGAGGGTGTTGGAGACCAGGATCGCGGTCCAGTAGAAGATCTGGGCCCGGTAGTCGCTGATGAAGTCGACCGAGAGGTTCCCGACGGTCACGCGCCACACGACCAGGACCGTGACCAGGGTTGCCGCGATGATCGTGGAGCCGACCGCGTAGCCGAGGGCCAGCGTCCGGTCCATGTAGTCCGAGATCGTGGTGCCCACCGTGCTGGTCGCCAGGACCACGGCCCAGTACAGGAACGGGTGGAAGGCCCGCGTCCGCAGCTGGGCGCCGAGGGCGACCAGGAAGCACCCGATCAGGATGAGGGAGCTGACCGCGTAGCCGACGTTCAGCGTCATCGACAACAGGTCGCCGCCCGTCTCGCCCACCGTGGTGGCGCAGATCTTCATGATCCAGAACGCCAGGGTGACGCGCGCGACCTTGTTGACCGCGACGACGTCGGGGTCCGGATCGGAGGCAGTCGGGTTTGACGGGAAGGGCCAGCGCATGGGCAGGAATTCGCGGGGCACCGAGCCGGCCCGGAGAGGTGCCCGGCGCCGGGTTCAGCCGCCCATCGTCCCCCACAACCGGGCCCTCCGCAACTTTACGTTTCGTAATGTGCCCCGGCCGCCCCGACGGCCGCGGAGGGGACGCGGTGGCTACTGCCCGAGCTCCCGGAACCGGGTCATCCACTCGGCGGCGTCGCCCATCACCCACACGTCGGCGAAGCGGTCGCCGTCCAGGCGCATCCAGCACATGCCGTCGTACTCCATGCGCCGGCCGCTCGGGGGCACGCCGAACAGCTCGGCCTGATGGACGCCGGAGAACGTCAGACGTGCCGCCGCCCGGTCGCCCTGGGCGATGACCTCCCCCACGTCCACCCGGAAGTCCTTGAACACCTTGCGCGCCTGCCGGCAGTAGTCCGTGATGCCCTCGGCCCCCGTGACGGCGATTCCGAGGGTGCCGCGGAACGCCACGTCCGCCGTCACCCAACCGTCGAGCGCCGCCGGGCCCTGGGCGTCGGTGTCCAGGAAGGCGCGCCAGAAACCCTGGACGAGGCGGGCGATGGTGGGGTCGGTCATGGTGCTTCCCGTGCGGCGGGTCCCGGACCGCGCGGAATGTCCGGGCCGATTGGAGCGTTTTCCGTGTGTCGGAGACAGCCCCATTCTGCCCGGTGCCGGGGCGCGGCGCGAGGGGGGCGCGCGATGAAATGTTGGACACATGGAACCCGGGAAGGGCCCGGCGCGTCCAATGCTAGGCCCGCCGCACGAGCGGGCGCATCCACCATGGACCGCGGGGGACCGTTCCCGGGGAGGGCGCGGCACACCTGAAGGGGTTTCCACCATGTTGCATCGAAAAGGGTTCATGGCCGCCCTGGGACTGGCCCTGGTCGCGGCGGCGTTCACGGACGGCCTGGCGGCGGAACGCCCCGGCCAGACGATGGCCGAGGTCAGCGCCCGCCTCGCCACGGCCTCCCTCCACGCGGCGGCGCTCGAGACGGCGCTGGACCGCCTCACGCCCGCGTCCGCCCCGGCCGTGGTCGGCACGGAGGAGAGCCCGGCGGCGCGCGAGCACGCGATCGGCGCCGGGTCGGACGGGGGCGGATTCCCCGCCGGTGGCTCCACCAAATCGCCGCCGCCGATCCCGGTGACCGCCGAGATCAAGAGCGCCCTGGTCGGCCTGGAGACGGCCGTGCGCGAGGCGCATGCGCTGGCGGGCCCGCAGCCCTACCTGGACCCCGGCTTCGCGCACGTGCTGGCGAACGCCGCGCTCATCCGGGGCGACGCGGAAATGGCCCCCGACGCCCTCTCCCTGAGCCACGAGATCGAGATCGAGCTGGTGGCCCTGGCGAACAACGCCCGCGTCCTGGAGGCCGAGGCCGAGCTGCGCGCCGGCCACGCCGCCATCGGCACCCCCCGGGCCGGCGCCGTGCAGAACCACATCGACGCCGCCGTGGACGCCCTGGCCGACGCCCAGACCCGGGGCGCCTACCACCTGGAGGACGACATCGCCGCCCTCAAGGTCGCCTCCGCCCGCCTGCGGAAGGGCGACACGCCCGGCAAGGCGGTCACCCGCGACGACATGGCGGAGCTGATCGCCGACGTGCACGAGCATTTGGCGGATTTGGGGGGAGACTGAGCTCCGAAACGGCTGACCAGGTGCCTGCCGCCGGGGCACGGGTCTCCGGGGGTGGGCGGCCTCACTCCTCCGTGGCCGCCGGCACCAGGACCTGGACCTTGCGCTCGGAGCGCCAGAATACCCAGTTGGCCCCCAATCCCAAGGCGTAGGAGCGTTCATCCTGCACCAGGGGGCTGTCGCTCACTACGGTGCCCGCCAGGGACTGGACCCGGGCGTACACGCCCACCTTGACACTCCGCGTGATCTTCCAGGATGCGTTCAGGCTCAGGGCGTAGGAGATGGGCCCGGCCCCGGCGTGGAACGCGGGACGCTCCGGGGTGGCGTAGGCGGGGGGCACGTCGTAGAAGTAGGCGTTCAGCTCGGAGTCGCCCAGGAGCGCCGAGAGCGACGTCCCCAGCGAGAGGCGCCCGTCGCGCCCGCCGGGCAGCAGGGTCACGCGGACGGCGGGCTCGAGGACGTAGCCCCGGTGGGAGATGTCGTCCGGCGCTGCCGCGCTCCACACCGCCCGGGCCGTCAGGCGCAGGACGGTGTCGCTGTTGAGGGTGGCGAGGACCAGGTAGTTGACGCGCGGCCCCGCCTGAAATGTGAGGTCCAGGTCGGGCATGCCGGCGCGAACGGGGTCGTTCCCGGCGTGCACGGGCAGCCAGCCGCCGACCGAGACGTCCAGCCAGAACCGCGGCGTCTCGGCCAGGACCAGGCGCGCCGAGCTGCCCGAGATGCGCAGCCGGGGGCCTCGGAAGACCAGGTAAGGGGCGGCGGCGAAATAAACGGCGCGCCCGGACGAGCCGGCGTAGCGCTCCACCGAGGCAATACCCCCGGCCAACCCGGCCTCCCAGACCGGCGCGGGCGCGGCCGGCGCGGGCTCGACCGTCGCCGGCTCGACCAGCGCAGGCTCGACCGTTACCGGCTCGGGCTGGGCCCATGCGGGCCCGGCCGCCGGAAGGCCCACGACGCACACGATGCCCATGACGGCCAAGGCCGCCGTGACGACCGACACCCCCGCGCAGTTTCGTGCGCCCATGCGCAATACAGGATACCCGAAAGGCGGGCGCGGACCCGGGGGCCCGGGGCACCTACCCCCTGGAGGACGACATCGCCGCCCTCAAGGTCGCCTCCGCCCGCCTGTGGAAGGGCGCGACGCTCAGCGGGGCGGTCGCGCGCGACGACGTGGCGTAGCGGATTACCGACGTGCACGGGCATTTGGCGGATTTGGGGGGGCTGACGGAGCGGCGCCTCGCCCGCGCCGGGCGTTCGGTCGTCCGCTTTTCGGCGTGCCGAGAGCGGACGCCGGCGGTACGATGGAATCCGTTCGCACCACGGCGGGTTTGTGAGGAGGTCCACTCAAACCGACCAAGGAGGCTCGTCATGGCTTATGCGGTTGTGCATTTCTTCCCCGGCGGCACGAAGGAGAACTACGAGGCGTCCATCGCGGCGGTCCATCCCGGCAGGGACAAGCTGCCGGACGGCCAGGTGTTCCACGCGGCCGGGGCCTCGGAAGGCGGCTGGACGGTCGTGGCCGTCCACGAATCCAAGGCGAGCTGGGAGCAGTTCCGCGACGGTGTCCTGATGCCCAAGATGAAGCAGGGCGTACCCGGCGGTTTCGAGAACCCGCCCCAGGAAACCGTCTTCGAGGTCTACAACATGCAGTCGGTCTGAACGCGGCCGAGCACGCCCGATCGAAAGGCCCCGCCCGGGCAATCGGGCGGGGCCTTTTCGTTACCCCGCACGCACGCCCTCAAGGTCGCCTCCGCCCAACTGCGGAAGGGCGCCACGCCCGGCGAGGCGGTCACCCGCGACGACATGGCGCAGCTGATCTCCGACGTGCACGAGCATCTGGCGGATCTGGGGGGGATTGAGGGCGGGGCGACGGGGCCGCGTGCCGAAGGCTCTCCACCCTTAGGGCGGATGAAGTAGGGCCGCTTCCGGCTATCCTCTCGCTTCCACTCGTAGAACCCGTCCGCCGCCACGAGGCAGCGGCGCCGCGCCAGGGCGTTGCGGAACATGGGGCGCTGGGCGGCGGTCTCGGCCCGCGCGTTGATGGGGCGGGGCCCGTCCTTGGGTCCCTTAGCCCACGGCGGGACCAGGCCCCATCCCACCGTGATCAACTCGCGGTAGTCGCCCCACTCGGAATTACGGGCGATCAGGACGGCGTTGGACGGGACGATGTTGTAGCGGGCCGACAGCATGCCCATGTCGGCGGCATGGAACAGCTGGGAGTACAGGTGCTGGGGGGTGAAGCGGGCGTAGCGGCCGCACATGGGGGAGGAGTATAGGGTCGCCTGGGCCTATGCCAGCGGGCTCCTGTCTCGCGAACCTGGACCGGTTTGAAGGTGGCAGATCATGACGATCCGGTAGGTGTCCAGCTCGGGCAGGACGCTCACGAGGTCCCTCTTGAGGCGCCCGATGTCGCTGGGAGGAATCCCGTAAAGTTGGCGG
The DNA here is from genome assembly GCA_964528115.1 of uncultured Nitrospirales bacterium. Taxonomy (GTDB): domain Bacteria; phylum Nitrospirota; class JACRHL01; order JACRHL01; family JACRHL01; genus CAZGRJ01. Next base: position 489 of record CAZGRJ010000150.1, on the reverse strand, counting down.
CGCAGCGCGTCACAGCACTCGGTGGAGTCAACCACCAGGAGTCTCTCCACTAAGGCTTGTTGCCCAGCATCCAGTCCCATCGGCATCACATCCCCGGCGCGACCCAGCCGCCTTCCGGACGTTTACATGGAGACTAGGAAAACAGTTTTGGCTCGATCAGGCGCATGTACTTGTTGACGTAGAACATGTCCGGCTCTTGTTTTCGAGCACGAACTCAATCTGTCGATCCAGTCCGCCATGACCTAACTCAGAAAGACGATCAGGAACAGCATTACACCAAACACCGCAAAAAAGAGCACTACGTCTTTCATGTCATCCATCGTCTGACTCCTACATCTGAGTGGCATGGGTGTGACCTGCCCCCAGTTGTTGTACCAGTCGCTATGTTAGTGCCAGCTCCTGGGTTTCGCACGCCTGAGCCGTCGTGGGGCCTTCCTAGGCAGCATCAGGCTTAACACAGCCGGCGTCGTCGTTCCTCGGGTCGTTCAC
>CAZGRJ010000149.1:0-5564 GCA_964528115.1 uncultured Nitrospirales bacterium | reverse complement strand
CGCAGACCTCGACGCACTCGCCGCACCCCTTGCACTTGGTGGGGTCGATGAAGATGCCGAACAGGCCGCCCTCGGGGGCCGTGGCGTCCTTCTCGTGCTTCTTCTCGAAGGCCTTGAAGTACTTGGTGGTCTCGACGAACTGGTCGGTCAGGAGCTGGCGCTGCTCGGCCGGGAAGTCGGCGAGGGTCTGCTCCAGCTGGCCCCTCGTGGCCACCTTGCCCAGGATGGCGGTGTCGGGACAGTTGTTGACGCAGTCCATGCAGCCGACGCAGTTCTCCGCGGTCAGCTCCGGCAGGTCCGGGGCGATGTAGGAGAAGTCGCGCATGGACCCGGTGGCGGCCGGGATCACGGACTCGGCCACGAACGGGTCGGCCGGCTGGGCCGAGCCCCCGCCGGTGTTATAGGCGACGATCACCTCATCGGCACGCTTGCTGTCGTACCAGTCGGGCGTGGGCCGGGTGATCTTGACGTAGTTGGCGTCGCTCATCGACGTACCTCTGGCTCCCTATTGCGCGCCGCCCGCGGCCGGGGATGTCGGAACCGGCGGGCGGTCGGAAAAAACCGGTCAGATAAAGAAGGCGTTGACGTCCTTGCCCTTGGCGTCCCACTCGGCCTTGCCCTCGGCCAGGACGTGCTCGGGGGTGGCGTCCATGATCGACCGCGGCACCTCGAACACCCGCTCGTAGGCCCTTTTCACGGCCTCCAGGTTGTCCTTCACCACGGCCTCGCCCTTCTTGCCGAAGAACTTCCGCAGCGGCGCCTCCACCTGCTTGAACAGCGATTCGTCGCTCAGGCCCGCCTGCTCCTTGAACGGCGTGATCTTGAGGAACACGCCGAGCAGCACCACGCCCTGGAAGCGCTGGATCAGGGACGGGTCGTTCTTGCACGACTCCCTGGCGATGGCCACCGTGTCCACGCCGTAGAACCGGATGTTGTGGTTCTTCATGTAGTACTTGGCGTAGCCCGGCAGGCTGTCCCACAGCTCCTGCGGCCCCGCGGTGTCGGTGTGCTGAAAGACAATGCCGCCCTCCTGCATGCCGACGAGGGGGTTGCCCATGTACCAGGTGGTGGGGTCCATGAGGGGCACGAAGTCCACCTGCTGCAGCTCGCAGTGGGTGAGGATCTTGCCCGCCGGGACCACCGAGAGGTACGTGTTCGTGGGCAGGCCCTTCTTCTCCGAGCCGTACTTGGGCGCGGCCTGGACCCGGAACCCGAAGATCTCGCCCATCATGGTGGCGATGACCTTGTTGGTGGTCACCGAGCCGTAGCCGCCCACCGAGTGGCCGCGGATCGAGAACGACCCGGTGGGCCGCACGTCGGGCTCCTCCTCCGGGGCCAGGGCCGACGCGTGCTCGATGCCCACGGTGAAGTAGCGCTTGCCCGCCCCCTCGGGGGTCATGTTCTTGGCCACGGCGATGATGTGGCCGGGGGTCACGTCGCGGCTGCCCAGGCCCGCGGCGCCGGAGTAGGCGACCGGGATCTTCCCGATCTCGGGATAGCCCGGGGTGCCCATCTGGGCGTGGGCCAGGGCGGCCAGGATGTCGGTGGTCAGGGGGTTGGCCTCGCCCGCCGGGATGTCGCACCGCTCCATGACCGCGAACGCCTTGACCCCTTTCAGGGCCTCGGCGATGTCGCGCCCCGGGAAGGGCCGGAAGGTGGTCACGTTGATGGAGCCGACCTTCAGCCCCTGGGCGCGCAGCACCGGCAGGGCCGAGACCACGGTCTCGGACGTGGTGCCCATGGAGATGATGGCGTACTCGGCGTCGTCCATCATGTGCAGGTCCAGGTTGCCGTAGCGCCGGCCCGTCAGGCGGTAGAACTCGTCGAAGGCCTCCTGGATGATCGCCGGGAGCGGGTCGTAGAAGTGGCGCTGGGCGATCTTGCCCTGCATGTAGGCGTCCTGGTTCTGCACCACGCCGGTCATGAGGGGGAACTCGGGGTCGAACAGCTTGCGCACGTGCTGGTCGCGGGGGCCCAGGTACTCCCGGATCAGGTCGTCCTCGGGGAACAGGAGGTTCTCGATCGTGTGGGAGATGAGGAACCCGTCCTGAACCGCCATGACCGGCGTGCGGGCACGCTCGGCGGCGCGGCGCGCGATGAGGGCCAGGTCGGCCGATTCCTGCACGTTGCGGCCGAACAGGATGGCCCACCCCACGTCGGACACGCCCATCACGTCGTCGTGGCCCGCGTGGACGTTGAGCGACTGGCTCGTGAGCGCCCGGGAGGCGACGTGCAGCACCACCGGCAGGCGCTTGCCCGAGGTGGTGTAGAGCACCTCCTTCATCAGGATCAGGCCCTGGCCGGAGGTGAAGTTGACCACCCGGCCGCCGGCCACGGCGTAGCCCTCGCACGCGGAGGCGGAGGAGTGCTCGCTCTCGAGCTCCATCCACCCGATCGGCTTGCCCCAGACGTTCTTGAAGCCGTTGGCCACCATGATCTGGTAGTTCTGGCCCATGATCGTCGAGGACGTGATCGGATAGGCGGCGGCGGCGTCGGAGGCACGGCCCTCGACGTAGGCGACGGCAGCCGAGCCGTCACCGGTCCCCTCGATGCCGGGGTAGGGGAACTGGCCCTGGGTTTGGTCGGTCATGGACGTTTCCTCCGAACTCACTATATCTCGCGGCGGGCGGTTATGCGCCGGGCCGCCGTCGGGGGGCCGGGAGCCCGCGCCGCGACCCCTTCCGACCCACGCCCGGGCGATCGGGGCGGGCACCCCGGGATCCGGGCGTTCTGCCTGTTTCGGGCGTGCCTGCCGGGCGGGCCGCGGACAGGGCCCCGCACCGCACCGTGCGGGGGGTCGCCAACCCGCTTGAAGAATAGGGGACGCGCCCTTGGAACGTCAAACTTAAGTTGATATTATAACCCCCTTTCGCCAAGCGGGTGCGCGCGTTTTTGGGCGGCTTGCGTTTCGACGGTTCCGCGGGCGGCGGGAGGCCCTCCGGGAGGGGCGTCCGTCGGCGGGGGAGGGTCTCCGTCCCGCGGGGCGCTGGCGCGTCTCGGGCCGGGGCCTTATACTGTGCATCCGTTTTTCGCGTATTCGCGCACGCACGCGTCGCCGTGCGAATGCCGGTACGGGCCCCAGGGCCTAGGTTCCGGCCGGGGAGGGCGACGGCGGGCACGGCACATGGGTATACGACGAGGAGGTTCTCGTGGCGATCGATCTGACGATTAAGGTGGCCGGAGAGGGCGGCGAGGGCGTGATCAGCTCCGGCGACTTCATCATGCAGGCCGCCACCCGGGCCGGGATGGAGGTCGTCACCTTCAAGAGCTTCCCGGCCGAGATCAAGGGTGGCTACGCCCTGTCGCAGGTACGCATCTCGGACCAGAAGATCCCCTCCCAGGGGGATGGCTTCGACATCCTGGTGGCCTTCAACGGCGAGGCCTACGAGGTTAACAAGCCCCTCCTGACCCCCGGCACGATCATGGTGTGGGACGGGCCCAAGGGCGGCGACTTCGAGCCCGAGGAGCACGACGGGGTGCAGATGTTCGCCGTGCCGATGAGCGACATCGCCAAGAACCAGCTCAAGAACTACATCGCCAAGAACATGGTCGCCATGGGGGCGGTGGTCGAGCTGTTCGGCCTGCCGGAGGAGTCGCTCAAGAGCTCGATCCACGACAAGTTCATCAGGAAGGGCCAGGAGGTCGTGGACTTCAACTACCAGGCCATCGAGCTGGGCCGGGCGTGGATCCGGGAGAACTACCCCGACCGCAAGGTGACCCAGAGCTTCCCGGAGTCCAAGGAGCAGAAGGACCTCGTCATCCTGGAGGGCAACCAGGCCCTCGCGCTGGGGGCCGTGATGGCCGGCTGCCGCTTCTACGGCGCCTACCCCATCACCCCCGCGACCAGCGTGGGCAACCACCTCGTGGACCTGATGCACCACGTGAACGGCACCGTGTACCAGGCCGAGGACGAGATCTCCGCCCTGGCCACGGTGATCGGGGCCTCCTTTACCGGCGTCAAGTCCATGACCTGCACCGCCGGCCCCGGCATCTCGCTGATGCAGGAGCTGATCGGCCTGGCGATCATGTCCGAGGTCCCGGTCGTCATCGGCGACATCCAGCGCGGCGGACCCTCCACCGGCATGCCCACCAAGCACGACCAGGGCGACCTGTTCGCCTGCTGCCTCGGGTCCCACGGCGATGCCCCGCGCATCGTTCTGGCGGTGGCCGACGTGTCGGACTGCGTCTACCTGACCATCGACGCCTTCAACCTGGCCGAGAAGTACCAGACGCCGGTGATGCTGCTGTCCGACGCCTCCCTGTCGATCCAGACCGAGCCGATTCCGCGCCCCGACATGTCCAAGGTCAAGCTCGTGGCGCGGGAGTTCGCCGAGCCGCCGGCCGAGGGCGAGCACTTCAACCGGTACCAGATCACCGCCTCCGGCGTGTCGCCGATGGGTGCCCCGGGCATCCCGGGCACCAACTACGCGGCCACCGGCCTGGAGCACGCCGAGGACTCGGGCCCCAGGACCAACATCGAGACCCGCAACGCCATGACCGAGAAGCGGTGGCGCAAGTTCGACGGCATCGAGGACGCGTTCACCCCCATCGAGCGCGAGGGCGAGGACGGGGACGACCTGGGGATCATCAGCTGGGGCATGACCCAGTCGGTGACCCGCGAGGCGGTCGCCCGCCTGCGGGCCCAGGGCCACAAGGTCAGCGCCCTCTACCCGAAGATGCTGTGGCCCATCCCGCAGAAGCAGATCGAGGCGTTCGCCAAGTCGGTCAAGAAGGTGGTGGTCCCGGAGGCCAACTTCCAGGGCCAGTTCGCCGACCTGATCAAGATGCGCACCAACGTGGTGCCCATCAAGTTCAACGCCTACCGGGGCGAGCCGCTCATCCCCAAGGAGATCGAGAACATGGCGCTGAACCTGCTGCAGCAGGCCGCCGGCGCGGCCCCCAAGGCGCGGTTGGCGATCCACTGATATATTCGGCCCATTCCACCTGCCCAAAGCGGTAAGAGAGATACGGTAAGGGAGATATAAAGCATGGCACTGCCGGCAACCTTGAACGTCCACGTCACAGAGCCGCTCAAGCCCAAGGACTACCGCAGCGAGATCGTTCCCACCTGGTGCCCCGGGTGCGGGGATTTCGGCGTGGTGGGCGCCCTGGCCAAGGCCTACGCGGAGCAGCTGTACGAGCCCAGCTCGGTGACCACCGTGTCGGGGATCGGGTGCAGCAGCCGCCTGCCGTTGTGGATGAACTCCTTCGGCATCCACTCCTGCCACGGCCGCGCGGTGCCGGTGGCGATCGGCGCGCACCTGGCCCGGCCCGAAATGCCGGTGGTGGTCACCATCGGCGACGGCGACTGCTTCTCCATCGGTGGCGGCCACATCGGGCCTCCGGCCCGGCGCAACATGAACATGACGGTGATCGTCATGGACAACGGCACGTTCGCCCTCACCAAGAACCAGAACTCCCCCACCAGCCGCGTCGGGCTGCCCGGGTCGCTGGCTTCCGGCATGGGCAACCTGGACGAGCCCATGAACCCGATCGAGCTGATGATCACCTACGGGGCGACCTTCGTGGCCCAGACCTACTCGGCCAACGCCAAGCACATGGGG
>CAZGRJ010000148.1:0-5569 GCA_964528115.1 uncultured Nitrospirales bacterium | reverse complement strand
TGACCCGCCGCCTGGTGGACGTGGCGCAGGACATGATCATCGCCGACACCGACTGTGGCACTGTGGACGGCATCACCGTCAAGGCCCTGGTGGAGGGCGGCGAGATCGTCGGTTCCCTGGAGGAGCGCATCCTGGGCCGCACCGCGTGCGAGGACATCCGCGACCCGATCAACAACGAGATCCTGGTGGCCGCCCGCGAGGAGATCGACGAGAACGGCACCGCCGCCATCGTCGATGCCGGCATCGACGAGGTGCGCATCCGCTCGGTGCTCACCTGCGAGCTGCGCCGCGGGGTGTGCGTCAAGTGCTACGGGCGCGACCTCGCCACCGGCCGCATGGTGGAGATCGGCGAGGCCGTGGGCGTCATCGCCGCCCAGTCCATCGGCGAGCCCGGCACCCAGCTGACCATGCGTACCTTCCACATCGGCGGCACCGCCAGCAAGGTGGCCGAGGAGAGCATCCTGAAGTCCAAGAACGGCGGCACCGTGCGGTTCGTGGACATGAAGTCCGTGCGCGACCGCCACGGCCAGCTCGTGGTCCTCAACCGCAAGGCCAAGGTGGCCATCGACGAGGGCGGGCGCGAGAAGGAGAAGTACTCCGTCATCTACGGCGCCAAGCTGTTCGTCGAGGACGGCCAGCAGGTCTCACCGGGCGAGAAGCTGGTGGAGTGGGACCCGTTCTCCAACGCCATCCTCACCGAGGTGGAGGGCATGGTCGCCATGGGCGACATCATCGAGGGTGTCACCATGCGCGACGAGGTGGACGAGGTGACCGGCATCTCGCGCCGGGTGATCACCGACTTCTCCGACACCTCGCTTCGGCCCCGCATCTCGATCAAGGACGAGCACCACCGCACCCTGGCCCTGCCCGACGGGCGCAGCCAGGCCCGCTACCTGCTGCCCTCCGGCGCCAACGTGCTGGTGGAGAAGGGGGTGGAGGTATCCCCCGGCGACGTGCTCGCCAAGATCCCGCGCGAGACCACCAAGACCAAGGACATCACCGGCGGTCTGCCCCGCGTGGCCGAGCTGTTCGAGGCGCGCCGCCCCAAGGAGTGCGCGGTCATCTCGGAGCTGAACGGCGGCGTGGAGTTCGCCGGCTTCACCAAGGGCATGCGCAAGGTGGTGGTGCGCAACGAGCTGGGCGACGAGCGCGAGTACCTCATTCCCCGCGGCAAGCACATCAACGTGCACGAGGGCGACTGGGTGGAGGCGGGCGAGCCGCTCATGGACGGCGCCGCCAACCCCCACGACATCCTGGCCATCCTGGGGCCCAAGGAGCTCCAGAAGTACATCGTCAACGAGGTCCAGGAGGTCTACAAGCTGCAGGGCGTGACGATCAACGACAAGCACATCGAGGTGATCGTCCGCCAGATGATGCGCAAGGTCCAGATCCTGGATCCGGGCGACACGGGCTTCCTGCCGGACGGCTTGGTGGACCGCTTCACCTTCACCGACACCAACCAGAAGGTGCTGGCGGAGGACGGCGAGCCGGCCACCGCGAAGCCGGTGCTGCTCGGCATCACGAAGGCGGCCCTGTCCACCGACTCGTTCATCTCGGCGGCGTCGTTCCAGGAGACCACGCGGGTCCTCACCGAGGCCGCGGTCTCTGGTCGGATCGACGAGCTCGTCGGCCTGAAGGAGAACGTCATCGTCGGGCGGCGCATCCCGGCCGGCACGGGCCACAAGGAGTACCGGCGCTCCTACGTCCCGGCCGACGTGGACGCCGTGCGCGAGGAGGCGGCGCGTCTGGTGGACGCCCAGGCCGCCGCCCTGGGCTCGGCCGCCGAGGCGGGGGCCCTGCGCCCCGGCCTGCCGCCGCGGGTGCCCCAGACCGACCAAGCCGCCGGCAGCTAGAAGAGTCGCCGGCAGCTAGGAAAGTCGCCGGTAGCTAGCCGGGCGGTCCGAAAAGGGCCGGGTCCGATTCGATTGCCGGGGGGGCGTACGCCCCCCCGCTTTTTTTAGATGGGCAGGCCCGGCGGGAGGGTGACGACCCGGTTCTTGCCGCCCATCTTGGCGGCGTGCAGGGCCTGGTTGGCCCGCTGGAACAGGCCGTCGTCCGAGTCGGCGTCGTCGGGATACGTGGCGAGCCCCATGCTCACGGTGAACCCCACCGGATTGGGCGTGTGCTTGCTGACCACCTGCAGCTCGGCCACCGCCCCGCACAGGCGCTCGGCCAGGGTCATGGCGGCCTCCCGGCTGGTGTGGGGCAGGATCACCGTGAACTCCTCGCCCCCGCGCCGAAACACCGAGTCGATCGTCCGGGTGCCCTCCTGCAGCGTGTGGGCGCAGGCCCGGATGCAGTCGTCCCCCGTGAACAGCCCGAGGGCGTCGTTGACCTTCTTGAAGTCGTCGATGTCCACCACCAGCAGCGACAGGGGGCTCGCGAACGGGTAGCGCTGGGCCCGCTCCACCTCCTCGGCGAGGCGCCGGTCGAAGGCGGCCCGGTTGAGCAGCCCCGTCAGGTAGTCGGTCATCGAGGCTTTCTTGAGCTCCTCGCTCTTCTTGAGGGCCTCGATCCGCTCCAGGGCCAGGGCGGCCTGCTGGGCCACCGGCACCAGGTGGCGCAGGTCGCCGCGCGAGAAGGCCGCCCCGCCGCGCTTGTCGGACAGGTTGATGACCCCCAGGGGGCGCTCCCCCAGGCGGATCGGCAGGCTCACGAAGGAGCGGGTCCGGTAGCGGGCCCGCATGCCGGCCTTCAGCCCCTCGTCCTTCGCGATGTCGGCCACCACCAGGGGGCGGCCGCTGGCGAAGACGCCGCCGGCGATCCCCTCGCCGGGGCGGATGCGGATGTATTCGAGGTATTTCAGGTCCACCCCGTGCACCGCCCGGACCCGCAGCCGCTCCTCGGCCGCGTCCAGGAGCATGACGGAACCGTGCTCGGCCTCCACGCTGGCGGCCGCGCGCCTGAGGATGCCGGCGCACAGGACGTCGGCGTCGCCCGTCTCCCACGGCACCGGGGCCGCCTCGGCGGAGGCGTCGTCCGGCTCCACGGCCGCCGCGGCCTGAGCGGACCGGGCGTTTTCGGTCTCGTGCTCCCCCCGCTCCCCCTCTCGCTCACGGTGCGCCGCCCGCTCCAGGAGCAGGGCCGCGTGGCGGCAGAAGACGGCCACCGCCGCCCGGTCCTCCGGGGTCAGGGCGGTGTTGAGGAGCGCCACCAGGACGGGGGCGTCGCCGGAGCCCAGGGGAAAGGCGTCCACGGTCGAGGCGGGGGCGGGGAAGCCCGCGTTGGCGAGGTCGTGGGCGCCGTCGTGGCGGACCGGGGTGCGGTCGGCCAGGGCCGGCTGGAGCCAGCCCGCGCGGGCGTCCACCCGGGTCCCGGCCAGGTCGTCGCCGGTGAAGGCCGCGCCGTTGCCCGAGAAGACCGCCGTCGGCACGAGCCGCCCGTCCTCGTCGGGCCTTTCCCCAACCATCGGCGCCAGGACCAGGCCCGCCGGGGCCCCCAGCAGGATGCCCAGGCCGTGCAGGACGGCCCGGGGCACCTCCGCCGGGCGTTCCTTCTCCAGGGCCGCGAACACCTCCAGGAGGTAGCGCAGCCGGTCGGCCTGGGCCCGCACCGCGTCGCGCTCCCGCTCCAGGCCCACCACGGCGGCGGCCGCGGCCCGGGCCTGCTCGGCGAAGGCCCGCACCGCCGGCAGTTCGGCCATGCGGATGGCGGGGATCAGGCCCGCCACCGCCTCCGCGTCCAGGCCCAGCTCCCCGGCGTAGGCCCGGAAGGCGTGCAGGTCGTCGTAGCCCAAAAAAACCCTCCCCCCCAGCAGGACCGCCCCGGGGCCGTGGCGCTCCGGCGGGGTGCCCCACAGGTCGCCTCCGATATCGCCGGAGACGCCCGTCCCGGCCTGGGTGATGAAGACCGCCAAGCCCGCGTGGCACTTGAACAGGCGGGTGCGGCCGCTCTCCAGGGCCTCCCGCACGCCCCCGTCGCACTGCTCGGCGCAGCGCGCGCCGGCCTCCGGGTGGGAGCGCATGAGGGCGCAGACCGGGCTGTCGAGGGCGATGGGGGTGTGGGCGGCCCCCTCGGCGCCGTAGCGCCCCAGGGCCTGCCCCGCGGCCCGGGCGAGGCTCTCCTGGACCGTCGCCCAGAGGGTGGCGGGGAACGGACCCGCCTCGTGCCGCATGTCGTTGGTCATCCGATGGGATTGGCCGATGTTGTCGGCGGTCTTCCGGGGCCCCACCCGAGCCCCCACCCCGGGTCGGGGCGCAACCCCTTGAACGGCGGGGCCCTCCGGGATGCCGACGGGTCCCTCCAATCTATCAGAGGGGGGCCCGAGCGACAAGGGATTGGCGGTCTGCCGAATCGGGTGAACAGGGGGCCGGACGGCCCCCGCCGGCCCTAGCCGGCGGCCTGGGTGGCGAACTCGGCCAGGTCGTCCTTGAGCTCGGTGGCCAGGGAGAGCTGGCGCTGGCGGTGGTCGCCGTAGGGGTCGTGGACCGGGCTCATGGCACCGTCCGGGCCGTACACCTCCTTGAGGTGCGGGTCGAAGAAGTGCTCCCCGCTCTCCTCGTGGTAGGACTGGATCAGGGCGTCCACCTGGGACCGGAAGTGGTCCACGCTGTGGGGGCGGTAGGTGTGAACCAGGCCCGTGAGGTACTCGAACTTGTCCACCGAGAACCGTCCGGTGCGCGAGAAGCCGGTCAGGAAGGTGATCAGGATGCCCTCCCGGTGGTCGCCCCGCCATGCCGGCTGGCCGGTGAGGGCCTTCACCTCGGCCTGGGCGTCCTTGGGGATGGTGGCCTCCACGGCCTGGCGGATCTTGTCCGGCAGCCGCACCTCCAGGTGGAGGCGCCGCACCCACCGGTCGATGACCACCTCCGGCAGGCGCATGGGCGCGGTGTCGTCCTCGTACAGGTACTCGGCCGTGAGCCCCGATCCCGCCAGGTCGTCGATGATGGCGGAGAGCACCGCCGGGGTGATCGACACCCGCTCCACGTCCTCCACGTACCGGGCCCGGTCGTGCCAGTCGGGGGTGTACATGGGCGAGAAGATCGTGTCGATCGTCGCCTCGTCCACCTTGTGGATGCCGTCCGCCAGGAACGGGACGATCCGGTCGCTGCGCAGCTCGCAGCGGTCCATGAGGGTGCGGGTGACCTGGTCGGTCAGGGGGCGGGGCCGGGTCAAGTCGGCGATGAGTTTTTCGCGCAGGCGCTTCATGGCCCTCCTCTTGCCGGCGCGGGACGGGCGAGGCGGCGGTTCCGCGATGTGTGGGCCGGTCAGCCCTTCTCGGCGGCCGCCTCCTGGTCCTTGTTGCGGATCCCGGCCAGGTCCTGGAGCTGCCACCAGTTCTCGAGGCGCTCCTGCTGGCTCCGGAGCAGCAGCTCGGTCGGCTTGCCGCTCTTGTCGAAGTGCTTGCGGAAGCGCCCCTCGGTCTTGCACCAGTCGATGAAGGTGACCGTCTCGGTGGTGCCGTCCTTGCGCTTGCGCGAGGCCCAGTCCCGGTCGATGTTGGGGTTGCCGATGAGGGAGAGCTTCTCCCGCATGGTGCGCCCGGCGGCCGGGTTGTAGATGTAGATCGGGAACGCCCGGCTCTCCACCGCCAGCTTGGCCTGGGCGGCGGCCATGTCGTCGGCCACGC
>CAZGRJ010000147.1:1379-5570 GCA_964528115.1 uncultured Nitrospirales bacterium | reverse complement strand
AAGCGAGGCCGGGCGCCGAAACGCCGGACGTGCGGATTCTGGGCGTGATGGTGGGGCTGGTGCGGCGGGGGTCGGGGACGGGCTGAGCGTTCAGGACGGGCCGGCGCGGCCTCAGCCCAGCTCGATCCGGAACGCGTCCGCCACCGGCTGCTTGCCGTCGGGCCCGCGCCCGCCGACCACGTAGAGCGCCCCGTCCAGGGCCAGCATGGCGCCCATCACGCGGCCCTCGGGCAGGGGCGGAAGCTTCTCCCAGGTCCCCGTGTCGAACCGCGCCACGCGGGTGCTGATGCCGTTGCCGTCGTTGCCCCCGGCCACGTACAGGGTGTCGCCGATGGCCGCCGCCATGAGCCCCGCCGCGGGCCACGGCAGGGTGGTGCCGGCGTGCTCCCACCGGTTGGCGTCCGGGTCGTAGGCCTCGATCACGTCCAGGTTGCGGAACGTGCCGTCCCGGTAAGCCCCGCCGCCCATGCACCAGACTTTGGAACCCACGATCTCCGCCACGGCCGAGAAGCGCGCCGTCGGCATGGGGGCGAGCTCGGCCCACGCCTCGGCGTCCGGCGCCAGGCCCTCGGCCACCTCGAAGCCGGGGTCGGTGAGGGGCCCGGCGGTCGCGTCCGGGTGGTGGCCGCCGAACAGGAGCACGTTGCCGCCGTAGGCCACGGCCGCCGGGGCGTCGTGGCGCTTGAGGAGCGACGGGGCGTTCTCCCACCCGTCGTCCGGCGGCAGGTAGGCCTCCACCGCGCTCTTGAAGTCGAACCGCCCGTCCGGCAGCTTGAAGCCGCCGCCGCACACGTAGATCCGGTCGCCCACCGCCGCCGACGCGATGCCGGAGCGCGGCGCGGGCATGGGGGCGCAGGCCTCCCAGGTGTCGGTCTTGGGGTCGTAGGCCTCCACGGCGGAGAGGCTCCGGAAGTCCGCCCCGCCGCCGCCGAACACGTACAGCCGCCCCCCGTGCACGGCCGCCCCGAAGTGGGACCGGGCCGCGCCCATGGGGCGCAGTGCGGTGCAGCGGGCGATCATGCCGATCCCGGCGGGAGGCGCAGGGCCTCCACCCGGTCCGTCACCTCTCGCCCGTCCGCCCGCCAGCCGCCGATGGCGTACAGCACGCCGTCCAGGAGCGCCGCCCCCATGGCGGCCCGGGGCTCGCCCAGTACCGGCAGGTCACGCCCCTTGCCCGTGGCGGCGTCGAAGGCGCAGGTCCGGTCGTGGATACCGGGCCCCGAGTAGCCCCCCAGGACGTACACCGTGGCCCCGTCCTGCACCGAGGCGTGCGCCGCCGCCGGCCAGGGCATGGTGAACGGGGCCGTGTCCCACGTGCCCCCCACGGGGTCGAAGCGCTCGATCCGGTCGAAGTCCCGCACCCCGTCCACGTCCGCCAGATAGGCGCACCCGCCGATCGCCCACACCTGTCCCTCCCAGGCGACCCCCGTCGGGGCGAAACGCGGCGTGGGCAGGGGTGCGATGGCCTCCCACGCGGAGCCCCCCGCGGGCAGGCGCTCGCAGTAGGCGAAGCCCGGGTCGGTGGAGGGGCCCCCCTCCGTGGCGTCCGGGTGGTGGCCGCCCAGGATGTAGACGGCGCCGGAAAGGACGGCCATGGCCGGGTAGTCGTGGGGCTCGGTCATGTCGGGCCCGGTCTCCCAGCGGTCGGCCTTCGGGTCGTAGATCTCCACGGTGGTCAGGAACCGGAACTTGCCGTCGTCCTTCCGGTACCCCCCGCCGATCACCCACACCCGCCCGTCCAGCACGGCGGCCACGGCGCCGGAGCGGTGGCTCGGCATGGGGGCGTGCGCCTCCCAGCGGTCGGCTCCGGGGTCGTAGGACGCCGTGCCCGACAGGCTCACGAACCTCGGCCCGCCGCCCCCGAACACCCACACCCGGCCGCCCAGGGCGCACGTCGCCGGGTGCGAGCGGACCTCTGGGAGGGGGCGCGCGTCGTACCACCCTTCGGGGTGGCCCGACGCGCCGCCCTTGCCCGTCGTCACGGGAAGCCGGGCGTCGAGGGCATGAGCTTGTCCGCGTCCCCGGGCTTGAAGGTCTCGAACAGGTAGAAGCCGTGGCGCATGAAGAAAAAGATGCCGATACAGACGCCTGTGAGCAGCACGAGCAACACGATCAGGCCCATGGGCAGCTTCTTCCGGGGCGGTTGCATTGTGGGGCTGATGATACGTGGCGGCCGGTCCGGGGCGCAACGCGGTGCGCCGGGGCCGGGGCGTCCGGAGTGCTACAATCCGACGGGTCCGCCGAGGAGCCCGGAGGTGAGCAGCACGTCATGATCCAGCCCACGGCGCCGGTGTTCGCGCGCCGGCGCGAGCGCCTCATGGCCGCCATGGAAAAGGGCGCCGTCGCGATCTTCGCCGCGGCCCCCGAGGTCGCCCGCTCCGGCGACGTGCTGCACCGATACCGCCAGGACTCCGACTTCCACTACCTGACCGGCTTCCCCGAGCCCGAGGCCTTCCTCGTCCTGCGCCCGGGCGACCCCAAGCGCCGCGTGACGCTCTACGTCCAGCCGCGCGATCCCCAAGCGGAACGCTGGACCGGCCGCCGGGTCGGGGAGAAGGGGGCCAGGAGCCGCTTCGGCGCCGACGCCGCGCACGCCTCCGAGACGTTCTTCACGGACCTGCCGGACATCCTGAAGGGCCACGAGGCCGTCTACCTGCGCTTAGGGGGAACCCCCCGGCTGGACGAGGCCGTCATCGCCCAGGTGGCGGCCATGCGCGCCCGCACCCGGGCCGGCGTCCGGGGTCCCACCCGGATCGTGGACCCGGCGCCCATCCTGGGGGAGTTCCGCCTGGTCAAGGACGAGGCCGAGGTGGCCATGCTCCAGCGCGCCGTGGACATCTCCGCCGAGGGCCACGTCGCCGCCATGCGCGCCGCGCGCCCGGGCCGGATGGAGTACGAGATCGAGGCCGAGCTGGAGTACCGCTTCCGCCTCGGCGGCGCCTCCGGGCCCGCTTATCCGACCATCTGCGGCGGCGGCGCCAACGCCACGGTCCTGCACTACATCGAGAACGACCGCCGCCTGAAGCGGGGCGACCTGCTCCTCATCGACGCCGGCGCCGAGTACATGGGCTACGCCGGCGACGTGACCCGCACGATCCCCGTGGGGGGCACTTTCTCCGACCCCCAGCGGGCGGCCTACGCCGTGGTCCTGGCGGCCCAGAACGCGGCCATGAGGCAGGTCCGGCCCGGCTCCACCCTGGAGGCGGTCCACAAGGCGGCCGTCCGGGCCCTCACCCACGGGATGGTGAAGCTGGGCCTGCTCTCGGGCACGCCGGCGGCGCTTATCAGGAAGGAGGCCTACCGCCGGTTCTACATGCACCGCACCAGCCACTGGCTGGGCCTGGACGTGCACGACGCGGGCCGCTACGACGTGGCCACGGGGGCCTCCCGCCCCCTGGAGCCCGGTATGGTCCTCACGGTGGAGCCGGGCCTCTATATCGACGGCGCCGCCGACGTCCCCAAGGGCCTGCGCCATATCGGCATCCGGATCGAGGACGACGTCCTGGTGACGCCGGACGGCCACCGGGTCCTCTCCGCCGCCGTGCCCAAGGAGCCGGATGCGGTCGAGAAAACAATGGGAGCCCGCTAGGGGCGTTCCCGGGCGGGCCGCCAGGGCCGCCCTGCTCGGGCTTGCCCTGGCGGGCCTGGCGGGCTTGGCGGGCTGCCCGGACCCGCCGCCGCCCCCGAAACCCCCGCCGGACGCGGACGCGACCATCGCCCGGATCCTGACCCTGAAGGGGGACCGGGCCCACGGCCGGATCGTCTTCCGCAGCTGGTGCATCTTCTGCCACGGCGACCAGCAGGCCGGCGAGCCCCCCACCGACTTCGATCTGGGCGACGAGAACCCGAGGAAATTCAGGGGGTACGGCGACAAGCTGAGCCGGGAGGACCACGTCACCGCCGTGGTGAAGGGCTACGTGAGCAAGCACAGCCATCACCGCAACATGCCGTCGTTCCTGTTGCGCATCGCGCCCCAGGACATCGCCGACGTGGCCGCCTACGAGCGCTCCGTCATGGCCCTGCCGGGCCCCTACGTGGAGCCCGAGCACCGGGTCTGGGAGGGCCTGCCCCGCTGGTACGCCCCGGACGTGCCGGGCACCCGCGACGCCCCCTTGAGGCCGGCCCCGGAACCGCCGATAGGAGGCTGATCGTGCGCCCGCCGGGCCGTGGGCAAAAGTTTGCCCCGGTGCG
>CAZGRJ010000147.1:0-1279 GCA_964528115.1 uncultured Nitrospirales bacterium | reverse complement strand
GGCCCCGGCCTTCGGCAAGGCGGTCGCGGCGGCCCTGAACGACTACTACCACGGCGACTTTCGTGGCGCCGCCGACCGCCTGAACGCGGCCGCCGCGGCGAACCCGGCCGACCCGGCCGCGCCCTACTTCCTGGGCTACACGTACTACCGGATGGGCGAGTTCGCCAAGTCGCGCACCGCCTTCGCCCAGGCGTACCGGATCGACCCGCACTTCTCGCCGGAGCCGCCCGCCTCGAAGTAGGGCCCCGCCGTCCGATTCGCGGGGTGTGGACGGCGACCCCGGGGTTTTGCTAGCGTGTGCGCCGCCATGGAGGGCCGGCGCACATACGGGTTGGCGGGCGGGATCGCCGCCCTGTGCCTCCTGATGGCCCCCGTCTTCGCGCCCGCGGCCGAGCCCGAGAGCCCTCCCCCCGCCGAGGCACCGACCGGCGGCGCCCTCCACCGCATGCTCTCGGCCTCCCCGGCCGCGGCCGAGGAGGTCCCCGTTCCCAAGAGCCCGGTGCCCGATGCCGAGCGCAAGAAGGTGATGGCCCTGGTCAACCCGGTGGCCGGGGACCCCTCCGCCCTTTCCAAGGGCGGCCTCCTGTTCGCCGCCAACTGCAAGGTCTGCCACGGCTCCCTGACCGACGGGCCGCCCCCGGACCCGGGCTTTTCCACGCCCCCGCGGGACTTCCGCTCCGAGGCCTTCCACGACGCCCGCACCGACGGCGAGCTGTTCTGGGCGATCAAGAACGGCGTCGAAGGCACCGCCATGCTGCCCTGGGACGGGCGCCTGTCGGACCGGGAGATCTGGATGGTGGTGACCTACCTGCGCACCCGTCCCAAGCCCGCGCCGTAGCGGGCGTCCTGCCCGCCACACACGTCTTTTCCCGCCAGGCGGCCGTCTTCAGGCGGCTTTTTGGGGCGCCAGGTCGATCTTGACCTTGGCGATGCGCATCCCGTCCATGTCCACGATGGTGAACTTGTGGCGGTTGTGGCGCACCACCTCGCCGCCGCGCGGGATGCCCTGGAGCTTGTTGAGCATGAAGCCGCCCAGGGTCTCGTAGTCGGGCGACTCGGGCAGCTCCACCCGCAGGTCCTCCACCAGGTCGCTGATGGAGGTGTCGGCGTCCACCACGATGGAGCCGTCGCGCAGGCGCTGGACGCGGTCGTCGTCGGTGTCGTACTCGTCGCGGATGTCGCCGACCAGCTCCTCGATCACGTCCACCACCGTGGCCAGGCCGTCCACGTCGCCGTACTCGTTGACCACGATCGCCATCTGGATGTGGCGGCGCTGCAG
>CAZGRJ010000146.1:0-5616 GCA_964528115.1 uncultured Nitrospirales bacterium | reverse complement strand
CAAGGCGCAGCTCACCTCATAGTCAAGCAGCTCGGTGATCCTCCGCTCTGGCCCGCACAGGAGGGTCCGGGGCGCGGCGCTTGACTGCACTTGGGGGCGGTCGTACGTTGATCGGAGTCAGCAGACCGGTGGGCGGTGGTCGGTGAAGGAGAGGATCATGAGAGCGATCCGAACGACTGTCTGGCTTGCCGCCGTGCTGGCGATTGCGCTGTCCGGCTGCGCCAAGAAGGAGGCCGCCGCGAAGCCGAAGGCCGCGGCGCCGATGACGCAGCAGCAGTCGATGGCTGCGCCCGCTCAGGCGGCCCCGTCCGGCCAGACGGGCGCGTCGCAGGCGAAGTCCTCCGACGATTCCGGGTACTAAGGCGGACCCCGGCCGGGCCCCGCGCGGCCCCCGTTCACGCCGCCCGGCAATCCACCGACACCTCGATCCCCGCGCGGGACAGCATGTTGACCAGGGTGTCGATGCTGAACCGGTCCACCTTGCCCCGGACCAGGTCGCTGATTCGCGGCTGCGTCACGCCCAGGCGGCGGGCGGCCTGGGCCTGGGTGAGGCCCTCGCGCCGGATGTACTGCTCGACGGCGATCATGAGGGACGCCCGGATGCGGAGGTTCTGCGCGGTCTGCGGGTCGAAGCCCAGGTCTTCGAATACGTTCCCTGACGACTTGGTGGTCTTCATGACCGTCTTCTCCGCGCGGCGGTGAGCGCGGCGAGCCGCACCTTCGCCACGTCGATGTCGCGCCGGGGCGTGGCCCGGGCCTTCTTGGTGAAGGCGTGCAGCACGTACACGGCCTCCTCGAACCGGGCCACGTACAGGACCCGGTGCGCGGTCTCGCCCTGAATCCGAATCTCCCGGACGCCGGGACCGACGGCCTTCAGGGGCTTCCAGTCCGTCGGGTCGAGGCCTTCCTGGACCCGGAGCAGTTGATACCCGGTCTCCTTGCGCGCCCCCACGGGGAATCCCCGCACGTCGTCCCGGGACGAGCCGACCCAGACCAGCGGCTTCACGGGGATTATATACTATTTTGTATAGAGGGCAAGGCGGCCCCCCGTCGCGGCGCCGGGCGGCGCCTCAGTGCCGCTGCAACGTGCAGCTCACCTCGTAGTCCAGCAGTTCGGTGATCTTCGGGTCGGGCCCGCACAGGAGGCAGTTGGGGTTCTTGCGGTACTTGACCTTCAGGAACTTCATCTCCTGGGCGTTGTAGACCAGTAGCTGGCCCACCAGGGGCGTGCCGATGCCGAGGATCAGCTTGAGCGTCTCGGTGGCCTGGAGCACGCCCACGGTGCCCGCCAGCACGCCCAGGATGCCGGCCTCCTGGCAGGAGGGGACCAGGTCGGCGGGGGGCGGCTCGGGGTAGAGGCAGCGGTAGCACGGCTCGTCCTTGTGGTGGCCGCGCAGCACCGTCACCTGGCCGTCGAACCGGAACATGGAGCCCGACACCAGCGGCTTCTTCAGCATGAAGCACGCGTCGTTCATCAGGAACCGCGTCGGGAAGTTGTCCGAGCCGTCCATCACCACGTCGTAGTCGCGGATGATGTCCAGCACGTTCGCCGACGTGATCCGCTCGGAGTACGTGTTGATCTTGATGTGCGGGTTGATCGCCTGGAGCGTCTCGCGGGCCGAGTCCACCTTGGGGCGCCCCACGTCGGGCGTCGTGTGCAGGATCTGGCGCTGGAGGTTCGAGAGGTCCACCACGTCCAGGTCCACGATCCCCAGGGTGCCCACGCCGGCCGCGGCCAGGTAGAGGGCCGCGGGCGAGCCCAGGCCGCCGGCGCCCACCATGAACACGCTGGCGTGCTTCAGCCGCTTCTGGCCCTCGCCGCCCACCTCCTTGAGGATGATGTGCCGGCTGTAGCGCTCGATTTCCTCTTCGGTGAAGTCCATCGGAGTCGTCCTATTCGATGACCGTGCGCTCGATGGGGTCCACCTCCACCCCCAGGTCGATCATGTCGCGCACCGCCTTCTCGATCTGCTCGTGGGTGCCGGCGAAGGACAGGTCCATCGTGCCCGTGCCGTCCGTGATGTCGGCCCGGCGGATGTTGAAGACCACGTCGTGGCGCTTGACCACCTCGCACAGCACGGGGCGCGTCACGGATTTTTGGGGGAACGTCAGGTGAAAGCGCAGCTCGTGGGTGTCCATCAGGCGCTCCCGCCCGCGATGGCCGGGACGATGGACACCGCGTCGCCGTCGTTCAGGGGCGTCTCCGGGCCGTTCATGAAGCGGATGTCCTCGTCGTTCACGTAGACGTTGACGAACGGCCGGATGCCCCCGGCCTCGTCGCACAGGCGCTCCTTGAGCCCCGGGTGCGCGGCCTCCAAAGCGTCCACCAGGGCCGCGACGCTCTTGCCCTCGACGCTCACCTCGCTCTTGCCGTCCGTCAGCTTCCGCAAAGGCGCGGGGATGCGAACCGTTACCGCCATCGTTTCCCTCTCATGCCTGGCCCGCCTTGGCGTCGGAGCCGGGCTTGAACTTGCGCTCGAAGTCCGCGAGGCTGGCCGAAATCTGCACCGGCGCGCCCACCGAATCCGCCACCGCCTCCTGGGTCTTGAGGCCGTTGCCGGTGACGTAGGCCACCACCACGTCGTCGGCGTGGAAGGTGCCCGCCTCGGCCAGCTTCTTCAGGCACCCGACCGTCACGCCGCCCGCCGTCTCGGCGAAAATCCCCTGGGTCTCCGCCAGCAGCTTGATGCCCTCGACGATCTCCGCGTCGCTCACGTGCGCCATGCGCCCGTCCGTCTCGGCCGCGGTCTTCAGGGCGTAGTACCCGTCCGCCGGGTTGCCGATGGCCAGCGATTTCGCGATGGTGGACGGCTTCACCGGCTTGATGAAGTTCCGCTCCTCCTCGAACGCCGCCGCGATGGGCGAGCACCCGGTCGCCTGGGCCCCGTGCATGCGCGTGGCGACCTTGTCGATGATGCCCAGCTTGGCGAACTCGTCCAGGCCCTTGCGGACCTTCGTGTAGAGCGAGCCCGACGCCATGGGGACGACCACGTGGTCCGGCGCCTTCCAGCCCAGCTGCTCGGCGGTCTCGAACGCCAGGGTCTTCGAGCCCTCGGCGTAGTAGGGGCGGACGTTGATGTTCACGAACGCCCACGGGTACTCGCTGGCGATCTCGGAGCACAGCCGGTTCACGTCGTCGTAGTTCCCCTCCACCGCCAGCACCGTCGGGCGGTACACGAGGTTCCCCAAAATCTTGCCCGCCTCCAGGTCCGCCGGGATGAAGACGAAGCACTCCAGCCCCGCCTCCGCCGCGTGGGCCGAGACGGAATTGGCGAGGTTCCCGGTGGAGGCGCACGCCACGGTCTTGTAGCCGAACTCCTGGGCGCGCGAGATCGCCACGGAGACGACCCGGTCCTTGAACGACAGGGTCGGATGGTTCACCGTGTCGTTCTTCACGTACAGGTGGTTCAGCCCCAGCTTGCGCCCGAGGTTCTTCGCGTGCACCAGCGGCGTCATCCCCGTCCAGTGCCCGCACGACGGCGCCCCCTCCACGGGCAGCAGGTCGGCGTAGCGCCACAGGGAGGGGGGGCCCGCCACGATGGACTCGCGCGACAGGCGCCGCCCGATGGCCTCGTAGTCGTAATCGACCTCCAGGGGGCCGAAGCAGAACTCACAGACGTGGCTCGCCTCGGCCGGGTACTGGCTGCCGCACTCGCGGCACTTCAATCCTTTGATCTTGGATGGCATCTTGGAGTCCAACTTGGACGGCATCTCGCCGGGGTCCATGAATCCGGAATCGGCCGCGCTACAGGGCGCAGGCGCGCTGCTCGCCGTCCACCAGCTCGGTGATCGTGGGGTTGTCGCCGCACACGGGACAGTTTGCCTGCCGCTTGAGCTTCACCTCGCGGAAATCCGCCTCCAGCGCGTCGTAGGTGAGCAGGCGGTTCGTCAGACTTTCGCCCACGCCCAGGATCAATTTCAGCACCTCCGTGGCCTGGATGGTCCCGATCACCCCCGCCAGAACGCCCAGCACGCCCGCCTCCTGGCACGACGGCACCACCCCGTCCGGCGGCGGCTCCCGGAACACGCACCGGTAGCACGCCGTCTCCCCCGGAATCACCACCATCACCTGCCCCGAGAAGCGCAGGATCCCCCCGTGCACCATGGGCTTGCCGGTCAGCACGGCGAGGTCGTTCACGAGGAATTTCGTGGCGAAATTGTCCGTGCCGTCGAGGATGTAGTCGTACCCCGCCACCAGCTCGCGGGCGTTGGCGGCCATGAGGCGCTCGTGGTAGGTGACCACCTCCACGTCGGGATTCATGGCGTTGATCTTCGCCTTGGCCGAGTCGGCCTTGTGCACGCCCACGTCGCGGGTGTGGTGGATGACCTGGCGCTGGAGGTTGGACAGGTCCACCTCGTCGTCGTCCACGATCCCCAGGCGCCCGATGCCCGCCGCCGCCAGGTACATGGCCGCGGGGGCCCCCAGGCCGCCGGCGCCCACGATGAAGCAGGACGCCTCGCGGATCTTCATCTGGCCGACGCCGCCCACCTCGGGGAGGATGATGTGGCGGGAGTAGCGCTCGATCTGCTCTTCGGTGAAATCCATTGTCACTCTGTCCGCGTCACACGGTCCGCGGGGCGGCGCCAAGGCCGGAACCCGCAAGATCCGGAACCCGCTAGATGTTGAAGTACTTCTCGATGCTGAAGTACCGCTCGCCGGTGTCGGGCAGGACGGTCACGACACGCTTGCCCGGCCCCAGCTCCTTGGCCACCTGGAGCGCCGCCAGAACGTTCGCCCCGGACGAGATGCCCACCAGCAGGCCCTCCATGCGCGCGAGCTGCTTGGCGGTGCGGTAGGCCTCGTCGTCGTTGGCCTTGATGATCCGGTCGATGACCCCGCGGTTGAGCACGCCGGGGATGAAGCCCGCGCCGATGCCCTGGATCTTGTGGGGCCCGGCCTCCTCGCCGGAGAGCACGGCCGAGGTCTCGGGCTCCACCGCGATCACCTGCACGCCCGGGACCTTCTCCTTGAGCACCTCGCCCACCCCGGTGATGGTGCCGCCGGTGCCGACCGAGGCCACGAAGGCGTCCACCCGGCCGTCGGTGGCCGCGAGGATCTCGGGGCCGGTGCCCAGGCGGTGGGCCTGGGGATTGGCCGGGTTCTCGAACT
Source organism: uncultured Nitrospirales bacterium (assembly GCA_964528115.1). Classification (GTDB taxonomy): domain Bacteria; phylum Nitrospirota; class JACRHL01; order JACRHL01; family JACRHL01; genus CAZGRJ01. Next base: position 506 of record CAZGRJ010000146.1, on the reverse strand, counting down.
GGTTGGGCATGAAGTAGTCGGGGTTCTGCTCCCTGAGGGTCTGGGCCTCGCGGATGGCGCCGCGCATCCCCTCCCACGCCGGGGTCAGCACCAGCTGGGCGCCGTAGGCCGACAGCAGGCTGGCCCGTTCCATGCTCATGCTCTCGGGCATGACCAGGATCAGGCGGTAGCCGCGCACGGCGGCCAGCATGGCCAGGCCGATGCCCGTGTTGCCGCTGGTGGGCTCGATGATGGTGCCGCCGGGCTTCAGGGCTCCGGCCGCCTCGGCGGCGTTGAGCATGCCCTCGCAGATGCGGTCCTTGACCGAGCCGCCGGGGTTGAAGAACTCCACCTTGGCCAGCACCTCGGCCGAGCCCGGCTCCACGATGCGGGAGAGGCGCACCAGGGGGGTGTTGCCCACCATGCGGCCGACGTTGTCGAAGATGCGGTCGCCGGCACCCGCGCCGCCGCCCATGAAGAAGAGCAGCTCGAGGCGGTCGCCCTCGGCCAGCTTGGTGTCGGCGAAG
>CAZGRJ010000145.1:0-5763 GCA_964528115.1 uncultured Nitrospirales bacterium | reverse complement strand
GGGCGGCGATGTAGCTGTTGTGGGCCAGGGGCGTGAAGGTGTCGATGCAGTAGTACCCCGCCCGCATCTCGAACGCCCGGGGCGGCCGGCGCCGGCGGCGCAGGGGGAAGACGGTGGGGTAGATCAGGTCCTTGGGCGAGAGGCGCGCCGAGGCGCGGGCCAGGTACCCCAGCAGCGCCGCCGTGTGGACCGCGCGGATGGGCGTCTCGCCGAAGTGGCGCGGCTTCACGTGGGCGACGCCCAGGCCCTCCAGGCCCTTCAGCACGGCGTCCACGCGCACCGGTCGCTCCACGTAGCCGCGCTCCTTCAGGTGGTGCAGGCGGTGGCGGTCGTTCGTGACCACCTGGACCGGGAACAGGCGGCGCTGCCGCGGCGGCGCCTCGGGCACGGCGCGGCGCGGCTGGCGCAGGCGCACCGGGTCGTCCTTGAACGACGCGACGATGGGGGCGATCTCGGGGCTCTTGGGGTTGAGGCCGTACTTGCGCTCGTACAGGGCCCGCACGAACGCCCGCGCCGCCGGGGCGCGCAGGGGGCGGCGGCCGCCGAGGGGGTCGAAGACCAGGTGGGTGAGGTAGCCCTCGTTGGCGGCCGTGGGGGTCTTGTCGTACAGCGTGCCGACGATGGGCAGCGCGCCGTAGCGGCGGTAGAAGCCCAGGCGGCGCTTGTTGATGGCGGCGCGGGACGGGTCCTTGCGCAGCAGCGCCGCATCGTCGTGCGGCACGTCGAAGAACAGCCCCTTTGCGCCCTTCGACAGGAGCAACTCGCGCACCCCCTCGTACAGGGCGCCGCCGATACCCCGGGCGCGGGTATCGGGGTCGCTGGCGAGGTAGTCCAGGTAGGCGTACTTCAGGTCCGGGAAGCGCAGGATCAGGGCGAAGCCGGTCACGCCGCCGCCCTCGCCCACGGCGACGATCAGGACCGGGTCCACGTCGGGCCGGGGGCGCTTCTCCATCCACTGGGCGATTTTTTCCGCGTACTCCGGGGCGTAGGGGAAGGCGCGGCGGTAGATGTCCTGGACCTGGGCGAGCTGCGTGCGGTCCAGCTCGCGCCCGACGCCGAACAGGTAGCGGAAGCGGATCACGCGTTCCTCACGCCGGGTGGCCGTGGGGCATGCAGTGGCCGGTGTCGGGTATGTCGGCCAGGGGGTCGAGCGGGGCCGGGGGCCCGCCGGCGACTTGGGGCTCCAGGTGGCCGGACCCCAGATCCACCGTCCACTCGGCCAGGTCGAAGTGGTCCACCGTGTCGGGGGGCAGGCCGTAGCGGTGGATCAGGCGGCGCTTCTGGCGCTGGGTGAGGATGTGGTAGCCGACCGTGACCTTGAGCTTGTAGCCCGGGCGGGCGGTGACGGCGTAGTGGTAGTCGCGGCTCGCCAGGGGTGGGATGCGGTTCTCGTACACCTCGATGATGATCGGCTTCCAGATGATCCAGCGGGTGATCGTGTGGCGCTCGGTGTCCACCACCTTGCCGTCCGGGCCGATCTCCTGGAAGGTGATGCGGAAGTAGCGGTCCGGGTCGCCCGTGGGGATCTTGTGGCCCGCGCCGCCGTTCGTGAGGGTCAGGGTGAAGGGGACCTCGTCGCCCGGTTTCCAGCCGCCCTCGGGGCCGGTCAGCTTCATCTGGACCGCCTGGTGGAGCATGTCGGGGAAGTGGCCCCCGTGCCACAGGTGTTGGCGGGTGTCGCGCACGGGGCCGCCGTCCGCGGCGGGGCGCCGGGCCTCGGGCATGTGGCAGGTCTGGCAGGTGAAGCCGCGCTTGGCGTAGGGCCCGTCCTCGAACTCGAAGAAGGTCGCGCACGGGCCGCCGTTGTAGAACTGGAACGGCCCGGAGGGGACCTGATGGCACCAGTAGCAGATCTTGGTGCTGCGGTACATGGGGTCGTAGGCGGTCGGGTGGGGGGCGTTCGCGTCGGCGTAGGGGCCGTGGATCACGCCGTCGCGCACGTGGCAGCCGGCGCAGGTGATGCCTTCCTCCCGAAGGGCCTCGTCGAACATGGGGTTGTCGGCCTTCACGGGCTTCGTGATGCGGCCGCCCTTCAGGTCGAGGATGCGCTCCGGCTGCTGGTTCTCCAGGGGGGTGTGGCAGTTGAGGCAGATCCAGATGTGGTCGTCGTGCTTCCAGTAGGCCTGGAAGTACGGGTCCTTCCACGCGTGGGCGTGGATGGAGCCCTTCCACTCGGCGTAGATGGCGCTGTGGCAGCTGCCGCAGGACTCGGCCGAGAGCGACGTGAGGCCGTCGGGGATCTCCGTGTTCGGGACCGCGTGGACGAAGTCGTCCCGCAGGCCGAAGATCACCGGGTTGTAGACGTAGCGGGCGTAGAGCCAGACGACGACCGCCAGGAAGACGGCCACGCCTGCGATGAACTTGATGGCGGAGCGGTAGCCGCTGCGGTCCCCGGACGGCATGGGGTCAGCGTATCACCCTCCGGGGGGTCGGGTCGCGGTGCGGGGCCGGGTCAGCCCCGTGTTTGCCATGTCCGCGGCGTCAGCCCCGTGTTTCCCATGTTCGATCAAACAGGCCCTGGAGGGCCTTCCTGTCCAGCGTCGCCGTGATGGCCCGGCCGTGGGGGCAGGCGTGGGGGTTGCGGGTCCGGTCCAGGTCGGCGACGAGGCGCTCCATCTGGGGGGCCGAGAGGGCGTCGCCGGACTTCACGGCGGCGTGGCAGGCCAGGGTGGCGAGGAGCGGGGAGAGGCGCTCGGCGAGGGCGGCCTCGGGGCCCGGCAGGTGGCCCAGGTCGTCCACCAGATCGTCGATCAGGCGGCTCAGGTCGCGCCCGGTGAGGGGCTCGGGCACGGCCCGGACGAGGAAGGCGTCGCCCCCGAACGGCTCCACCTCCAGCCCCAGCTTGCCCAACGCCTCGGCGTGGGCGGCCAGGAGGGCGGCGGCCTTCGGCGGCAGGGCAAGGTCGAACGGCACCAACAGACGCTGGGACGGCACCTGCCCCGCGGCGAAGCGGTCCACCAAGCGCTCGTAGAGGACCCGCTCGTGGGCCGTGTGCTGGTCCACGATGCGCAGCACGTCGCCCTGGGCGATCAGGATGAACGTGCCTTGCACTTGTCCCAGAACCTTGGCCGGCGCCTCAGTCAGGGGGCTCGGCGCGGGAGCCGGCCCGGCGGCGACACGGGACTCCAGTGCCGGCAGCGGCGCCAGGGCCGTCGCGCCCGGCTCCCGCGCCGTGACGAGGGAGTTCACCGCCGCCTGCCGCACGCGGGCCTCCCAGTCGGACGCGGGCGACTCGGTCCCGGATGCGCCCAGGCGCGTCAGGCGCAGGGTGTTGCCCCGGAAGGACCCCAGGGCGTCGGCCACGGCGTGGCGCACGAAGCGGTGCAGGCCCCGGGCGTCGTCCAGGCGCACCTCGCGCTTGGCCGGGTGGACGTTCACGTCCACCGCCGCCCGCGCCACGTCCAGGCGCAGGAAGAACACCGGATGGCGCCCGGCGGGCAGGGCGGTCTCGTAGGCGGCGTACACGGCGTGGGCCAGGGACGGGACGCGCACGCAGCGGCCGCCGACGATCCACTTCTGGTGCTCGCGGCCCGTGCGGGAGAAGCCGGGCCGGGCGACGAGTCCGGTCAGGCGGCGCCCGGGCGCTTCCGGGTCCTCCGCGTCCACGGGCACGAGCTGCTCCGTCAATTCTTTCGGATACACCTGCCGCACGCGTTCGGCGAGGCCCTGCGCCGGAGGCAGCGTGCGCGCGGGGCGGCCGTTGTGCGTGAGCACAAAGTGCACCCCGGGCCAGCCGATCGCCACTTCCGTGACGGTCTCCTGGATGTGCCCCCACTCCGTTCCGGGGGCCTTCAGGTGCTTGGCCCGGGCCGGGGTGTTGTAGAACAGGTCGGCCACCTCCACGGTGGTCCCGGGCACCGGCGCGGCGGCCTTGAGCTTTGGGGCGCCGCCCCCGTCGATGACGATCTCGCGTCCCTCGGCCCCGCCCGTCACCGTGGAGCGCACGGTCAGGCGCGACACGGCCGCGATGCTGGGTAGCGCTTCGCCCCGGAAGCCCAGGGTGCCCCCGGCGATCAGGTCCTCCAGCGTCCCGATCTTGCTGGTGGCGTGGCGGGTGACGGCGAGCCCCAGGTCGTCCGGGTGGATGCCGCGGCCGTCGTCCACCACGCGGATGCGGCGCGTCCCCCCCTCCTCCACGTCGATGGCGATGCGGGTGGCGCCCGCGTCGAGGGCGTTCTCCAGGAGCTCGCGCACGGCGGAGGCGGGGCGCTCCACCACCTCGCCCGCGGCGATCTGGTCGATGAGGGCGTCGGGCAGGACCCGGATGCGCGGCCCGCCGGTCACGCGCGGGCTACCTCGCCTCGACCGCCTTCAGGCGGCTGTGCAGGTCGGCCAGCAGCTCCTGCATGTCCTTGAGCGACCGCTCCATGGAGGCCACGCGCTTGGCCTGGCCGTCCACCTCCTTGGGGAGCTTGTCGCCCAAGAAGTCCACCTGCTTTTTCAGGGCCGCCACCTCGGCACTGTCGCCGCCGCCGCCCGCTTGGCTGGCGATCTCGCCGGTGAGCTTCTGCCCCAAGGTGTCGAGCTTCTTGGTCAGGCTCGCCACGGCGGCCTGCTGCTTCTTGTTCTGGGACGAGAGGGTGTCCACCGACTTGGAGAGCTTGGTCACCTGGCCCGCGGTCTGGTCCACCTGGGTGGAGACCTCGGTGGCGAACTTGGAGAGCTTCTGGTCCTGGGTGTCGAGCCCCGCGGCCAGGCCCTCGCCGCGCTCGTCCAATCTCCGCGACAGCGATCCGAGGCCGATGGCCTGGGTGTTCTGCAGCTCCTTGAGGTGGGTGGAGAGCTCGGCGACCTGCTTCTCCAGGTCCGCCAGCTGGGAGCCCATGCGCGAGAGCTGGGCCGAGATGGACTCGGTCTGGTTCTTGAACTCGCCCTGGCTCTGGGACAGGTCGATCTGGTCGGACTGGACCGCGCCGATGCGCTTGTCCATCTCGTCCATGATGGCCTTGCGGTCCTCGGCCTGGCGGCGCTTCAAGGCCACGACCTCGTCCACGGTGATGTCCAGGTCGCGCTTCATGGCGCAGCCCGAAACCAGGACGCCCAGGGAGAGCAACGCGGCCCCGACCGCGCGGGGCCCGAGCCGAGGGAACGGGGCCATGTCAGGCGCCCTTGCGCCCCGCCTCGTACACCAGGTCCACGAACTCGATGGCGAAGGTCTCCATCAGGGAGGCCTGGGCGCGCACCTGGTTGATGAAGTAGTTGTAGCCCACCACCGCCGGGATGGCGGCGAACAGGCCGGCCGCCGTGGCCACCAGGGCCTCGGCCACGCCGGGGGCCACGGCCGCGATGCTGGCGCTGCCCATGGCGGCGATCTCCTGGAACGCGGTGATGATCCCCCACACGGTGCCGAACAGGCCGATGAACGGCGCCACGTTCGCCGTGGTGGCGAGCAGCCCGAGGTAGCGCTCCTGGTTGTTGACCTCCTCCCGGATCGTGCCGCGCAGGCGGCGCTCCAGGCTGGCGAGCCATTCGACGCCGCTCTCGCCCGGGCCGTGGCGGCGCACCTTGTCCATGCCGTCGGAGAAGACGAACCCCAGACCCCGGCCCGAGGGCAGACCCTGGGCTTCGGCCAGCTCCTTGAGGGACTCGCTGCGCTGGTAGACGGCCACGAAGGCGGCGTTGTCGGCCCCGAGGGCCCGGAAGCTGCGCCACTTCTGGAAGATCACCGCCCAGGTGGCGACGGAGAACCCGATCAGGACCAGGAGCACCGACTTGGTGATCCAGCCGGAGCCCCCGATCAGGTGCAGGACGCCGGTGCTCACG